>JBHHVX010000063.1:0-20218 GCA_046754505.1 Phycisphaerae bacterium
AGGAACGAGAAAGGATTCTCGTTCCAGCGAGCGATTGCAAGCGCGCCGGCGAAGGCTCCCGGTGTTGAACGATCGGGCGATTCTGGTACACTGAGACAGGCGTTTGTCGCGTCTTGACAGCCGCCAGGATCATGGAATCCATTCGGCACCAAACGAATGAACAAAGACAAGGATTCAACGGAGGGGACGGAGGCCGACGCATCGGGACCGACCCGCCACGTGACGGGCGAGCCGGAGAAGGCCAAGGCGCGGAAGTGGTTTGCGCACGCCAAGGCGGTGTCTGAGTCCAAGAACTACGACTACGCTGTCGAACTCTATGTGAACGGCCTGGCGCTGTGGCCGGAAGCCATGGACGAGGGGTTGAAGCCCCTGCGTGTGTGTGCGACGGCCCGCCGACTCAACGGCGGGAAGCCGGCCGGGTTTCTGGAGGCGAAAAAGCGATCTACCGGTGGTAAGGACGCGCCGAAGGCCCTGAACAACGCCCTCTATCTATTCGGCAAGGACCCCGTGAACGTCGGCCACATGGAACATATCCTCAAGGCCGCTGCCCGAGCGAGTTGTGATGGCACCGTCCGGTGGATCGCGCCGGTCCTCGTCGAAGGGCTGATGCACGAGAAGAAACTTCCGGAAAAGCGCTACGCAGAGTGCTGCGACGCGATCGAGTCGGCCGCGGAACTGGCGATCACCGCCGGAGACTATGTCTGCGCCTCGGAAATCCTCCAGGCGGGCTTGCGGGCGGCTCAGATCTGGTTGGGGCACTTCCCGAACTCCCAAGAGGCTCAGCACGCCTATAGCAGCGCAAGCAGCAGGCAAACGATCGTAAAGGGACGGTTCGGGTCGGGCGATGACTTTCGTGAATCGCTCAAGGACGCGGATGAACAGCGCGATCTCCGCGACCGGGACAAGGTTGTGCGGTCCGTCGATCGAGACGCTGAGCTGATCGCGCGAGTGCGGCGCGACTGGGAAGAAAACCCCGACGTGGCCGCCAAGCTGCTGACGCTTGTGGACCTGCTCATTCGCAAGGAAGACGACGCGATCGAGAACGAGGCCATCGAACTGGTGGAGGCGGAGTACGCGACCAACGGGGCCTATAACATGAAGGTCAAGGCCGACGACATCCGAATGCGGCAGACGAAGCGCCATGTGCGGCGGCTCGTGGCCAAGGTCAAGGCGAATCCGAAGAATACGGACATGCGAAAGGCGCTGGCTGTCCACCTCGCTCGTCAGAACAAGATGGAGGTGGCGATCTTCCGCGAGCGCGCCAAGCGTTACCCGACGGACATGCGGATTCGATTCAGCCTGGGCACGCGACTGTTCAAGGCCAAGCGGTATGACGAGGCCATCCCGATGTTTCAGCAGGCCCAGTCAGACGGCCGACACCGGGCGGACAGCCGGCTGTATCTGGGGCGGTGCTTCCACGAGAAGGGTTTTGAGACTCAGGCGGTCGAAATCCTGTCCTCGGCGCTGGACGACGTCGAATCCAAGACGGGAGACATGGCCAAGGACCTGAGCTACTGGCTCGCCCGGGCCCAAGAGGCGGCTGGAAAACCGGAGGACGCTCGGAATACCTATGGCCATTTGATCCAGCTCGATTACAATTACCGCGATGCGCGGAAGCGTTTGGAGGCCCTTAGTGCGGCTGACGAGGGTGCTGCGTAGAGCGGGTCTGGACCGCTTGATTGCCGGTAGAGGACGACTTGGTGGTATCGGCCGGGTGTGTGTGCGGCAGACCGCCACGCCGGCCGTGGTGTTTGACAGGAGACCGACGTGCCCCGATCAATCTCATCGCAGAAGCGACAACGCCAGAGTGTCCGCCGCGCTACGCGGAACACGGCTCGGCGGAGCCAGATGAAAACGCAAATCCGGAAGGTGCAGGACGTCCTGACGTCGAAAGACGTGGACGCTGCGGACAAGGCCTTGCGCGAGGCGTTCAAGGTGATCGATCGAAATGCCAATCGTGGCGTGCTTCACCGGAACACGGCCGCTCGGCGGAAGAGCCAACTCACACGCCGGCTGAACGCCCTGAAGGCGGCGAAGTAGGCGCACGCCGGTTCTTTTTCCTGGGGCTCAAGTCGATTCCGCTCCGGCCGCCGTGGTCGGGGCCCTGACACGATCGGCGGTGCGGTGTCATGGGCAGCTTGTCTGCAAGTGTCCGTGTACGGTGCTTTCCGTTTATGCACTGGCGGACAAGCCGCCAGTGGCACCCGTCGGGACTGCCGAGCGCTGCCGCTGAAACTCTCTTTTGCCCACCGTGGTCCGATGAGCGTCTCCGAGGCTGATTTCGCATCCCGCGCCGGCGTAAAGCTGGCTCATGCTCTGGACACCTTCGCCCTTTCGCCGCAAGGCCGACGCTGCGCCGATCTCGGCAGCAATGCCGGTGGTTTTGTCGATTGTCTCATTCAGCGCGGGGCCGCGAAGGTCTTTGCCATCGAGCGGGGCTACGGCGTGCTCGCCTTTTCCCTGCGAAGAGATCCCCGCGTGGTCGTCATGGAACGGACTGACGCGCGGCATGTCCGCCTGCCGGAGCCGGTCGACCTGGTGACCATCGACACGGGTTGGACCCGGCAGCATGTGATCCTGCCGGCGGCCGTGCGGGTTCTGGGAGAAGGGGGGCAGATCGTCACGCTGGTCAAACCTCACTACGAGGCCGATGCCGCCCTGCTGCGAGGCGGCGTGCTGCCGGACGAATCATGCGGTGCAGTCTTGGCGGGCGTTCGCCAGTGTCTGCCGGACCTCGGTCTGCATCTCGTGGCCGAGACCGAGAGCCCGCTTCGCGGACACGGTGGCAACCGGGAGTTTCTGTGGCACCTTCGGCCGGTCGCGCCGAAGGTGTAGCGCGATGCCGCGCCTACTCCATTTGCGCCAGGACTTCGTCGGGCATTTCGAAGTTGCTGTAGACGTTCTGGACGTCGTCGTTGTCTTCGAAGGCCTCGATGAGCCGGAGGAGCTTGGCGCCGGTGGGGGCGTCGATCGAAACGGTCGTGCCGGGAATCTTGGTGATGTCGGCGGACTGGCAGGGAATCTTGCCGTCGGCGAGCGCCTTCTTGACCGCTTCGAAGGCATGGACGTCGCAGGTAACCTCGAAGGTGTCGTCTTCGTGGCGGACGTCTTCGGCGCCGGCGTCGAGGGCGACTTCCATCAGCGTGTCTTCGTCCGTGTCGGTGTCGCCGATGACGAACAGGCCCTTCGTGTGGAAGTTCCAGCTTACGCAGTTGGCGGCGCCGAGATTGCCGCCTCCGCGTTCGAACGTCTTCTTGATCTCGGGAGCGGTCCGGTTGGGGTTGTCGGTCAGGGCATCGACGATGATTGCGACGCCTCCGGGGCCGTAGCCTTCGTAGACGGCGGGGAGGAAGTCGGCCCCCTCAAGCTCGCCGGATCCCTTGGCAACGGCCTTCTCGATGGTGCCGGCGGGCATATTGGCGCCTTTGGCCTTATCGATCGCGTAGCGCAGGGTGAGGTTGGCGGAGGGGTCTCCGCCGCCGTTCTTGGCCGCCACGATGATGTTGCGGGCGAGCTTGCTCCAGAGCTTGCCGCGTTTGTCGTCGTTCGCGGCCTTTTTTCGTTTGATGTTGGCCCATTTGCTGTGACCTGACATGGGATCGGCCTTTCCGAAAAGCGGTTCCTTACAAGAAGATTATAGCCGATTCGCCGCGTGTGCGAAACCGGCAAGGCGAGACACGGCGGCTCGGGTTCGTGACGGAACCGGCGGACCGGTGAATCCCGGTGCACTGGCGGACAAGCCGCCAGTGGCACCCTACGGCCCTGCGGTCGGCTCGGTCGCGGGGTGGGCCGGCTTCGACGTGGCCTGTGACTGCTTACCGACCGGCGCCGTTTCGACCGCGTCGCCGCTGCGGGCCTGATCGAGCTTGGCGCGAATCTGTTTGCGGAGTTGGCGCTGTTCGATGTCGATCGGGCGGTCACCGGCCGCGTCCTTGTCGATTCGGTCCTCAGCCTTCTTCCAGAAGGACTTTGCCCGATCGGCGCTGCCGCTGCGATAGAGGGCATCTCCCATGTGGTCGAGGATGACGGCGTCGTCGTCTCGTTCCTGGCGGAGCGCGAGGTCGATGTAACGGATGGCCTGCTCGAAGTCGCCCTGTTTGTAGAGGAGCCAGCCGAGGCTGTCGAGGTAGGCGGAGTTTCGCGGTTCCTCTCCGACGGCGTGGCGGATGAGTTTCTCGGCGCGGTCGAGGTCGCGACCGGTGTCGACCAGCGTGTAGCCAAGGTTGTTGCAACGGCCGGCATCTTTGGGGTCGGCTGCGTAGAGTTCTTCGAGATAATGCAGGGCCTTGTCGAGGCGGTGTGTCCGCTGGCAGAGGGTCGCCAGGATGCCCTTGAGCGATTCGACCAGCGGCGACTGAGCGCCCCGCCCCGTTACGGATCCGAGCAGCTTGTTGATCATGGACTCCGCCTCTTGAAAACGCTCGGCGGCCACGAGGGCGATGATCAACTGCTGGTAGCTGTCTTCGTTGGGAGACGCGCTGACTTCGGCTTGAAAGTGCTCGATCGCCTCATCAAAACGTCCGGCGAGGAGGTAGGTGCGGGCGAGCCAGCGGCGATAGCCTTCGCGCTGTCCGGGCAATTCGGCCCCGACGCTGGAGATCTCTATCGCGCTCTCCCACTGACGGTCGGACCAGAGGGCGTCGATCAGGTAGAGATTCAGCATTTCGTCGTCGGGGTCGTCGGCGAGCCACGACAGGATGACCTGCTGGGCCTCGACGTGGTGCTCGGCGGCCTTGAGTTGCAGGATGAGTTGCCGCCGCGGCTCGGCGCCGGTGGGGTCGCCGTCCAGCCACTGACGTGCCGTCCTGACGGCCTCGTCGTGGCGGTCCGCGGCACTGAGCGTCTGAAGGTAGATGTTGCGCCGGTATGCGTCGTCCGGCGTATCGTCGAGCCAGTCCTTGGCAGTCTGGACGGCGTCGTCCATCCGATCGGCGAGGAGGTACTCGCGAATCAACTGATCGGTGAACAGGTCGCGGGTCTGCCCGAGGTCGTCCCGTTTCAGCATGTCGCGCAGTCGCGCGATGGCTTGATCGAAGTGTCCCTGGTCCAGCGAGATTTCGACAAGCTCCAATTGCCACTTGATATTGCGTGGCTGGGCAACGAGGAGATCGCGGAGAACTGCTTTGGCCTCTTCGAACCGAAGCAGCTTCATCAAGGCCGTGGCCTTCAGGTCCTGCGTTTCGATGCTGTCGGGATCGCGCGTCAGGATCGGGTCCGCAGCCGCGAGGCACTGGGCATAATCCTTCGTTTCGCCAAGGCTGCGCATGAGATAGACACGAGTAATGATGTCGTCGGGGTGGGCCTCGATCAGGCCACGCAGGACGGCCCGGTAGGCGTTCAGGTCGAGCTCACCGGCGGCGAAGCGGATCAGGACGTCGCACCGGTCCACGGCAGGTCCTTCCAGCTTGAGGCGGGCGAACTCGGCAAAGAGCGACCGAGCCTGCTGAAGCTGTTTGGCGTCGAGATAGAGACGGATCAGCGCTTCGCGGGAGGGAAGGTATCGCGGGTCCAGGTCTTCGATGATGCGGGTGTGAATCTGTTCGAAGAGGCGGAAGTCGCGGCGGCGTTTCGCCAGGTCCGCCATCGCCAGCATGACGTCGAGGGAATCACGTTTCAGGCGATAGGCTTCGCGCAGGGCCGTCTCCGCGTCGTCCAACTGATCGAGGGCGAGGTGGGCCTGGCCCTTGATGAATAAGGTCTCCGAGGTCCGCAACCCCGCGGCAATCGCGGCGTCAGCAGCCTCTACGGCAGCGGCCCACTGGCGGGCGGCGAGCAGCGTCCGAGCCAGGGCGACCCGATTGGCGGCTGATTTCGGCTCCAGTTGAACGGCTCTCTGCAGTTCGGTGATCGCCGCGTCGAGCCGCCCGGTCGCCGCCAGCACGCGTCCGTAGACCGAACGAGCGGCCGCGTCGGAGGGCGCCTGTTCGGCGCGGTTCCGTGCGGCCTGCAGGAGCCGAGAGCCCGTCGACGTGTCGGCGACGGCTTGGTCCAACAGTGCCGCGGGGCCGTCGTTCGGAACGGTGGGATCGTGCAGCAGTCGTGCGAGCACCTGCACGAATCCGTCGACTTGGTGGTCTTTCAGGTAGAGGTCAGCCAGTCGCTGAAGGGCATCGGTGCGGTCCGGGTTTGCGGCAAGCATGCGTTCGAGCACGTCGATGGCCGCATCCGTCTTGCCGTGTTCGGCGAGGACTTCTGTCAGCTTCAACTGCAACGCGGGCTCACGTGATCCGGCGGCCAGCCGCGCGATTTCCGCATCGTATCGATCCGGTTCGCCGGCGATCGTGCAGATTTCCCCGAGCAGGTCCAAACCTTCGGCTTTGTCAGGTGCTTTTGTCAGGACGCGATGGACGACATCGAGCGCGTCCTGCACACGTCCGGCCCGAGCGAGCGATCGCGCCAGGCGCACGGAGAACGCGGCCTCCTCGGGCGCTTCGGTGACGGCCCGTTCGTACGCCTCGACGGCGTGGTCGTGTCGACCCAGCCGCGTGTATATCTCTCCGAGGAGTCCCGCGGCCGTTCCTCGGTACAGGACGATCACCTCTTTCAGTTCCGGGTAGGCCTTCATGTCCGGCATGGGTTTCTGAACCGCCGCCTGGTAGGCTTCGAGCTGGTCCACGGCTGCGGTGAGATAGCCCGCCTTCCGCAGGGCCATCGCCAGCGACAGATGCGTGAGCACCGTCTCGGGTCGGTCCGGCGCGGCGTTATGCGCCGACAGGGCGAGCCGGAACGAGCGGATCGCCTCGTTCGCGTGACTGTCCTGCCAGGCGATTTCACCGAGCAATTGATGGACCGCCACGTCGTCCGGCCGTTGTGTGATTGCTTCGCGGAGGTGGGTTTCGGCAAGGCCGCGATTCCCCTGGCGCAACGCCGCGCGGGCGAGGAGAATGCGAGCGTCGACGAGACCTGGATGGATTTGGAGGGATTTTTCGAGCGCGGCGATGGCGTCCGCCCAGAGTCGATCGTCGAAACGCTCACGTCCCTTTCGAAGATAACGCAGAGCGGGCGGCGGTGGCTCCGTTGCTTCCACAGTACTCGCCGATGCCAGGTGCGGCACCGGCATGATTTCATTGAGCCGGAGGAATGCGCGATCGGGGTCGTAGTCGGCAACGGTCGAAGGCGCCGTCGTGACCGCAGGGGTGGTCGATGTGGCGGCACACGAGACGGCACACAGTAGGCTGAAGAGGCTGCAGAGCATGAGCCGAGGCGTGGGCCACCATCCGGCCGAGCGATCGTATCGGATCCGCCGGGGTCGGTGGAGAAGCGGCGCGCCGCCGCTCAAGGCGCTCATGTTGAAGCCACTTGACTGGATGATGGAAGGGAGCCACGCGAAGCAAGCCTGTTCCACGCCGGAGCGCGTTTTCGATGAGTGCAACATGGCACAACGTCCTCCTTAACGGCTGCCACGGCTCGCCGGTTACTTGCGGCGTTTTGTCGATCCGGACGTCCGAGGGGTTTTCGATGCACGCGAAGCAAGCGGTTTTGCCGGCTTTGCAGACCGGGTCTTCTTCGCGGTCGCCCGCGCGCGGGGCCGGGCTGCCGCCTTCTTTGTCGTAGGTGCGGATGTTCTTGTAGCGGGTTGTTCTCGGGTCGCGGTCGTCGTTGCGGCTCGTTTCGGCCGGGCGGTCTTCTTCCTGGTCTTGGAAGGGCGTCTTGCGGCCGGCGGGCGGGGGCTGTGTGTGGCGGCATACCGCTTGAGCGATCTGTAGAAGGTGACCCCGTCGCGCGCTTTGATGTGACGTTCCAGGAAGGTCTGCACTTCATGGCGCTTGACCTCCTGGTCCACATAGCGTCCGCGTTGAAGATAAGACAGCATGTGGTCATCGACCGGGATGGCGTGGGCGCCGAGCGTGCCCATGATGACGTTCGCACGCGCATGGGCGTCGATTCCGTCGAGGCCGTTGAGAAAGGATTCGGCGTCGGCGCGCGTGCTCGACTTCATGAAATCGAGGTTGAGACAGTGCAGTCGATTGAAGATGGCGTGGAGCGTTCTCGATATTTGCTCCGCGACGAAGCGGGCCTGGGGGTAGTCGCGCCCGATGATCTCCACGAGTTCAGACACGGGCGTCACGCGAAGTTCGTTCAGGTCGACTGTGGCGTCCCGAAGGCGGGACCATGCGGCCGCGGCCCGAGACTCAGAGGCCGTGCGGCTGAGGATGCCGCGCATCAACTGATCGAGCGGATCGTCCGCCGCCGCCGTGGCCGGCTTGGTGCCCTCACGTTGGACGGTGGCGAACAGGGTCTTGAGCCGGCGGGCATACTGCGAGGCGTTCTTCATTCGGTCGCTCCGGGCGGTCGTGCCGGGCTTTCGTCCGATGCCGTGTCGGGCGGAAGGCCGGGCAGGACCTCGTCAAGTTGTTGCAGCGTCTGGCGGGCGATCTTCAGTCCATCATCCAAGTGAAGGCGCAGCTCCGGACATTTCCGGATGTCCAACTGGTGCGCTATCTGGCGCTGTACAAGGCCGCGGGCGCTCTGGAGTCCCTTCATGGTGGTGGTGGCCTCGCCGTCCGTGCCCATGACGCTGACATAGACGTCGGCGAACTCGAGGTCGGCGGTGACCTCGACACACGTGACGCTCGTTAGCCGGCTGATCCGCGGGTCGGAGAGGCGGTTGGCGATGGTGTCGCTGACGATGCCTCGCACGACGGCGGCGACTCTCTTGTTTCGATAGCTCATACCCGGGAGGTTTCTCATGGGGCGTCGCAGGCCCGAATCAGGCGCGTCGCGTGTCAGATTAACTCGATCTCATACTCGATCAAGGTCAACTCTCGTTCCCGTCGGATCTCGTCGACGATCTTAGAGAGACAACTGTCAGTGAATCGCCGGTCGTTTGAGACCATCGCCAGGGCCATCCCGCAACAGCGGTGCTTGTCGAGGTCCTCCACTTCGGCCACGGAGACGTTGTGCTTGCCACTGAGCCGATCCTTCAGGCTCCGGATGACCCGGCGCTTATCCTTGAGCGACCGAGCGCCGGGAATCGCGAGCGACAGGTGTAACAGGCCCACGACCATCGGTGCTACGCATCCGACCTGTCGTGCGCCGGCCGCCGGTCGTCACTCGAGCGTCTGTGCCACTTGTATAACTTCATAGGCCTCGATGATATCCCCCGGCTTCAGATCGTCGAAACGACGCACGCGGATTCCGCATTCGAGGCCGGACTTGATTTCCTTGGCGTCGTCCTTGAAGCGCCGCAACGACTCGATCGGCGCTTTGTCCACGACCACCACGCCATCCCGGACGACGCGCACGATGTGCTTCCGCGCAATGGTGCCGTCACGGACCAGACATCCGGCGATTCGGCCGACCTTCGAAATCGTGAAGACCTCGCGGACCTCGGCCCGACCGCGAGACTCGAAGTGCTCTTCGGGCGGGAGCTGGTCTTCGAGGGCCTTGCGGATGTCGTCCACCACCGCGTAGATGACACGATAGGTGCGAATGGAAACCCGTGCTTCGTCCGCCAGTTTTCGTGTTGCCGGATCGGGGACCACATGGAACCCGATGATGATCGCGTCACTGGCCTGGGCGAGCACCACGTCTGACTCGATGATGGCGCCGACGCCGGCATGCAGGATGTTCAGCTTTATGCGATCCTTCGGGAACTTGGCCAGCTCGTTCTTCAGCGCGTCTACCGAACCATGGACGTCCGCCTTCAGGATCACCTGCAACTCGGGAACCGCTCCCTCCGCGGCGGAGGCCAGGACCGACTCCAGGTTCGTGGGTTTGGCCACGCGCGACAATGTCAGCTCACGGCGTTGCGCGGCAACCTCTTGGCCGATTTCCTTGGCACGCTGCGCCGATTTGACGACGTAGAACCGGTCACCCGCGGTGGCACCCTCGGTGAGGCCCGTCACCTCCACGGGCGTGGACGGAGCGGCAGTCTTCAGGGATCGATGGCGTTCATCCTTGAGCGTCCTTGCACGTCCGTGGGCTGCGCCGCAGACAAGGAACTGTCCGGGTCGAAGCGTGCCTTCCTGGATGAGCAGGCGAGCGACGTTGCCTTCGCCCCCCTTGCGTTGGGCCTCGATGACGGTTCCATGCGCCGGAATGGTCGGATCGGTCTTCAGGTCCATGATTTCGCTCAGCATCGCGAGATGGTTCAACAGGTCATCGATGCCCTCGCCGGTGATCGCAGAGGTCTTGATGACGTCGGTGTCCCCGCCCCATTCACCACTGGGGGTCAGGCCCTGTTCCGAAAGCTGGGCGTAGATCTTGTTGATGTCATGCGGCAGGTCGATCTTGTTCAAGGCCACGACGATGGTGGCATTGGCCGCCTTGGCGTGGTTGATGGCCTCGACGGTCGTGGGCATCACGCCGTCATCCGCCGCCACGACCAGCACCACGACGTCGGTGATGTTCGCACCGCGGGCCCGCATGGCGGTGAAAGCGGTATGGCCCGGTGTATCGAGGAAGGTGACCGATTTGTCCCGGACGGCGACGCGGTAGGCGCCGATGTGCTGGGTGATTCCACCGGATTCTCCGGCGACCACGTTCGCTTTGCGAATGCGGTCCAGGAGGCTGGTCTTTCCGTGGTCGACGTGTCCGAGCACCGTGACGATCGGGGGACGCGGCATCAGGTGGTCACGGGGGATCAACGCGAATTCGTCGGCGAGGCGGTCGAGGCCGGTTCTGCGCGGGCGGACGGTCAGTTCGATCCCGAATTCCGCGGCGATCACCTGGGCCGTTTCCGTATCCAGATTCGATCCCGCTGTCTTCATCTGGCCATGTTCCTGGAAGAGCTTCCGGAGGATGTTGGCCACCGTGACGCCGGACTCTCTCGACAACTCCTTGATCGTGACGGGCTCGTCCAGTTCGATCGCGCTCTTCCGGACGTGCTCGACGGAACGTCGTGAGCCGGAGCGCCGCGGCTGCTTGCCTTCAATGGCCCGCAGACCGCCAATGCCTCGTCCTGTGGCATGGTCCAATCGCTCTCGACGCTCGACCAAGTCACGATCGCGCCATTCGCGCAGCTTCTCGACCGACAGAGCTCGGGTATCGCGCACGCTTCGGCGCGGCGACCGGCGTCCTCCCGGAGGGGTGCTCTCGGCGGTTCCGGGTGCCTTCCAATCTTGTCGACCGGGCGGACGCCGTGGCCCACGACGGGCCTCCTCCGGCGACGTCGGTGGCGAGACGGCATCACTCCGTCCGGGTCCTCTCGGCGGGCGCGGCGCGCGACGTGGAGGCGCGATGTCGTCCGGACGCTCAATTCGGACCACTCGCGGTCCCAGGAGCTTCGCCGGCTGCGGCACGTTTTGAGGGCCGGCGATGACTTGGGGCTCGGCTTCCGGCGGCATCTCGGCGGGTGCTTCGCCGGTGACAGGAGGCACGGATTCCGGTTCGTCACTCGGCGCCGGCGGTGACAATTCCGGTGCTTCGGCACTGGGTTCGGTCGGTGCTTCGGCCACGGAGGCCACGACGGGTTCTTCGGACGTCTGTTGGGCCGTCGCCGCAGCGGCGGTTGCTCCGCCGGGCGTGTCGGGAAGGGCTTGCGTTTCCGTGGGCTGGGGCGTTTCTGTCGGTGCAGACGCTTCGGTGCCGGGCGCCTCGGTGCTCGGCGCCGGCTCGCCTGCGGTCGGTGCCTCGCCGGCGGGAGCTTCGAGGACGGCCACGTTGGTCGAACCGGACTCCGATGCTGCAGCGGTCTCGGTCGTTTTCTTTTTGCGCCGCGTCTTGACGCGGACTTTCGCGAGGTTGACGCGTTCGGCCTGTTCTACGGTCGTCGTGTGCGCACCTTCGCTGAACCACTCACGAATGGTCGCAGCCAGTCCGGCATGCACAACGTGCATGTGGTTCTTGATCTCGATGTCCTCCGCGCGGCACTTCTCTATGATGGCCTTGCTTGCGACGCCCAGCTCCTTCGCGAGCGTGTGCACTCGAAGTTTCTTCTCTGCCAAAACCGATCTCCGCGACCAGACCTCAGACCTGCAAACCCATGCGATCCCTGTATTGCCGCTCCGTCAACGTCAACCTTATGCGTCTTTTCCTTCGTCGCCATCACTCTGTGCCGCCGTGGCTTCGGTGGACACCATGGCGCCGTCGCCAGGCTCCGCGTCACCTGCTTCCGACGGCTTGCTCGCGGCAGCATCCTCGGACTCTGCGGCGGCGGCGGAGTCCGGATCTGTCGAATCGGGTGCATCGCCTGCGTCGGAAGGGACGCCGTCGGCCGTTTCGGCCCCGTCTTGAGGCTCGTCTCCGGCCGTTTCGGTCCCGTCTTGAAGCTCGTCTCCGGCCGTTTCGGTCCCGTCTTGAAGCTCGTCTCCGGCCGTTTCGGTCCCGTCTTGAGGCTCGCCGTCGGCAGTTGGCGGGGCCGCGTCCTCGGCCGCCTTCTCCTTGGCTGCGGTCGCGGCGGCGACACGCTCGGCTTCCAATTCTTCCTGAACGAGTTTGGCTTCAGCGGTACAAACTGCAACGATGTTTGCCGCCGCTTCCTCGGACAGTTCCAGTTCCTTGACCAGCGGGGAGGCCCCGACCAACTCCACGTCCATGACACTGATCAGGCCCAGCAAGGACACGCGCTCCGCGACGACCTCATCCAGCCCTTCGATCTTGTGGAGCGTCGCTGCGAGGCGATCGAGTCCGCGGTTGTACTCCTTGGGTGTCAGGATATCGATATCCCATCCGGTCAGGCGGGCGGCGAGCCGGACATTTTGACCACGTTTTCCGATCGCCAGCGAGAGCTGTTCCTCGGGGACGACCACGGTCGCACGACCGAGCTCGAAGCAGAGTGAAACGTCCTGGACCTCCGCGGGCTTTAGGGCGTTTGGAATCAGGATTTGTGAGGATTGGTTCCATCGGACAATGTCGATCTTCTCGCCGCCCAGCTCCTCGACGATGTTCTTGATCCGGCTTCCCCGTACGCCGACGCAGGCTCCCACGGCGTCGACTTTCATGTCGATCGACGAGACGGCCACCTTTGTGCGGTAGCCGGCCTCGCGGGCAAGGGCTTTGATCTCGATGATTCGCTCGGCCACTTCCGGCACCTCGAGCTCGAACATGCGTCGGATGAAATCCGGATGGGAGCGTGACAGGATGATCTTGACCTGGTGCGGGGCCTCGCGGACGTCGAGGATCAGCGTTCGAACGCGTTCGCCGGGCTGGTGGCTTTCGCCGGGGATCGACTCGCTGCGCGGCAAGAAGCCTTCGGTCCGTCCGACGCTTGCGACGAGCGCTCCGCCCTCGAAGCGGGACACGGTTCCCGTGACGATCGTGCCTTTGCGCTCGATATACTCTTCAAAGATGCTGCCGCGCTCGGCCTCGCGAATCCGCTGAATCATGACCTGCTTGGCGGTCTGAGCCGGAATACGGCCGAGTTCGGCCATGCTGATGGTCTCGCCGTTCAGCGTGGCCACGATGTCGCCGGAGAAGCGGTCGATCGATACGGAAACGTCCTCTTCGGCACCGTATTTTTTGCGAACGGCAGACTCCATGGCCGCTTCAAGGTCGCCAAGGACCAGGTCCTTGTCGATGTTCTTGTCGCGCGACATGGCGTCGACGATTCGAATCAGTTCCACGCTCATCGCCAGTAGTCCTCTGCTCGTCTGTCGCGTGGAAAACCGGCGTCCACGCACGCCTCTGATTGTCACTCGCGCCGCGGCCGTCCAGCCCAGACGCGTCGGCTCGGGCAAAAAAAATGAGCACTCTGCCATGCCCATCTCGGCAGCAGGTTGCGGCGGGCGCTGCCTTCCCGCGCGAAGATCTCGCGGTTGGGACGGTCACTCAACCCACCGACCGCCTCCTCGGAGATTCTTCGAGCGGTGCCTGGGGGGCACGCGCCGAACGGACTTGGGCCGGCTCAATGGGCACCGGCCCGCTCTCCATTAGGTTCCGCCGTCACATTCACGCCCACCTCGCCCGGCTCGAACAGGTGGACGCCGCGCATGTCGATCTGCATCCGCAGCGTCTGATCTTCGACCGCCTGGGCCCGCGCCTCCACACGACCCACCAGTCGGTTTCGGGCTGGGGTGGTCATGTAGATATCCTTGTCATCACCCAGCAACTCCACGAGCGTTATCCGGACGTTCAACATCTGGCGGGCCGTGTTCGCTCGTTTCTGGCTCTGCTCGGCGCCGCACTGGTGGCAGAAGCGGCCCGTCATGGCCGTCCCGCACTTTTCGCAGGGCGTCTCGTTTCGTGCCGACGGCCCTGCGATCGACAGCGCCTCGGGTCGGATTCCCATGACCAAGGGCCTGTCGATCAAGCCACCAAGCCTCTGCGCCATGGCGGGAGGCAACGGGATCCGGGCTGAGCCTTCGTCGAACGCCAGTGACCCGTTGTCGCGGACCACGCGGCCGTCCAGGAAATTCATCGGCGGCGTTCCGATAAACCCCGCAACGAAACGGTTCACGGGCCGCCGGTAGATGGCCATCGCGCTGTCACACTGCTGGACCGTTCCGTTTCTCATGACCACCACCCGGTCGCCCAACGTCATCGCTTCTTCCTGATCGTGCGTGACGTAGACCGTGGTGGTCCGAAGCCGACGCTGGAGCCGCTTGATTTCGGATCGCATCTCCACGCGGAGCTTGGCGTCCAGGTTCGACAGCGGCTCGTCGAACAGGAAGGCCTTCGGGTCACGAACGATCGCACGACCGACCGCCACGCGCTGGCGTTGGCCACCGGACAGCGCCTTGGGCCTTCGGGCAAGGAGGTCATCGATGCCGAGGACCCGCGCGGTCTCCCGTACCTTCCGATCGATGTCGCTCTTGCTGATTCCGAGGTCGCGACGGCGAAGCTTCAGGCTGAAGGCCATATTCTGATATACCGTCATGTGCGGGTACAGGGCATAATTCTGGAACACCATGGCGATGTCGCGGTCTTTCGGTGAGACGCCATTGACCGTCCGCTCACCGATTCGAATCGTGCCGGAGGTGATTTCCTCCAGACCCGCGATCATCCGCAGCGTGGTGCTCTTGCCGCACCCGGATGGGCCGACGAGGACGACGAATTCCTCATCGGCGATTTCGAGATTGACCCCGTCCACGGCCCTGACGCCGCCGGGGTAATCCTTACAGAGGTCCTTTAATGTCACGCACGCCATATAGTTACAGGTTACGCCCCATGCGTAACACGAACGCTAAACCCAAGATTATACGTCGGACGCAACATCTGTCAACGGCGATCTTGCGGCAAAAAAACGTCCCGACCGCCGATTCTTGTCGTTGAAACGCGGCAGACTCGACATTACGATGATGCACGAGTGCTCGGCGGGTAGCCGAGCGTGTCTGCGGCGCTGCGGCGGCTTGGCGTGGGCCGCCGGTTGGGAGAGTTGGCTATGCTGACGCGAGTTCACCGTTGGAGCAAGAAAATCCTGGTTTTGTTCGCCGCGCTGCCGGTATTTCAGGCCGCAGGTGGCTGTGATACCACCGGGTTGAGCGATCTGGCCGTCTCGACTGCGCTGAGCGTTGGCACCCAGATCAATGTCGCGCTGTTTCAATCATTTGTGGGTTCAGTGCAGCAGACCCTGCTGAGAAACTTTCCTTCGCTCGACATCCTCCAGATACTGCTTGGAGCGAATCGACAGCCCTTCTTCCCCTGATAGGGGGGGATATTCCGGGGGAGGCGGCTTCCCGCCGGCTGACGGGCCTCGCGCATTATTAAGGATCGGACACTGCTTATGACTCCGCGTCGATACCGCTGGATTCGCCGATTGATGATCGTTCTGGCTGCCGTCCCGCTGTTGCAGTTCGCGCAATGTGCAACGGGGGTTCGACAGGTCTTCGCCGGTGTGGCGAATGCCGTGCCGGCGACGGTTTTTGGCATTCTTCAAAGCACGCTTCTATCCCCGATTTTCGCCCTGCTGAGCGGCGGTGGCGGGACCTCGACCGGCGGCGGTATCTGACGGCCGGTCCGGCCTCTGGCCCATCCCCCTTGAAAGAACCAGCCGGCCGGCTGTTCCCATTGCGTGGTGCGACACGGCGTCAGGTCTCCGCGTCATTCGGCCCGTCGGGCGCCGGCGCGAGAGCGGGCAGAATATCCGCATCGCTGAACGCCCCGCGAAGGATGAAAAACAACCGTGCCCGCGTGATCTCTGGCTCCGTCCATCCGGCTTCGGCGAGCGTGCGCCGGGCAATGACGAAGTCCTGCTGCGAGGGGTCGCCGGTGTTCGCTCTCAGTGCCTGCTCGAATCGTTCGAGGAAGCGCGTTGCCTCGAGCCGGGCGTCGAGGGCGGCCGCGTCCGATGCGACGTCATCCGAACGCGGCATTTTCATGTACTGAAGGCCCGTTTCGCCCGGACTCAGTTCAAACCAGACGACGCCACGGCGCAGATAGGTCTCGTAAAAATCCGGCGGGACGGCGTGGACGATATGATGGAACCGCTGTTCCGGAAGCAGATTGGAGAAGGCCGGGGTCGTGACGACGACGTTCGTGCCTCGGTAGTGGATGTCGTCTCCGATCCGGACGGAGACGCCGTCAAATCGATCGGCGAGCAGGGCCTGAAGTTCTTTGGCGATCCGCTGGTGGTCCTTGCGTTCGATCATGATGAGAGTCGCCAGAGTAGGTTGCCGGCGAGCATTTCACCTTCTCAAGTCATTTCCATGCGGCGTAACGGTCCATGGAGACAGTATTCATGGTCGGACGGTGTTTGTCGAGCCACGCCAGGATAATCCGGGATGGATAATCCGGGACAGTCACCGTTTGTTTTGCCTTCTAACTTTTCTTCTGCTGTTTTTCTCGCCTTTTTTCCTCGGACGCCCGACCGGCCGGGGGCGCAGGCGCTTGCCGACCAAGGCCTCCAGCTTGCTGATGAACCGGTCGGAGGCCAGCGGCCGACCCGTCCGCAGACAACGCCGCATCGGTCCAACAAAGGTCGCATCCTCCGGGCGGCGCAATTCCTGCTTCCATCGATCCACACGCCATCGTTTGAACCAGGCCGACCGGTCTAACAAGTCTGACGTATCTTTGCTGCCGCAGTGCGCTGCGGCGCTCGACCACCGATACCGCCATGGCACGCGGACGATCTTTGCATGCACGGGATTGCGTTCGACATAGCTCAGCGCCCGCCAAAGATGCACCCGGTCCATCGGGCAGGAGTGAAACCGATTTTGCCACAGGTGGCCGCTGCGACCGTGAAGGCGGTTGACGTACTGGGTGTAGAGGTAATGCGTGCGCCCCACGGCCTTCGCCAGCGCCTCCTCGGTGGCCGGGACGGCGATCAGGTGGACGTGATTGGTCATCAGGCAGTAGCCGATGATTTGCAAACCATAGGCTTCCGAACACCGCTTGAGCATGGCGAGATAGGCGCGACGATCGTCGTCCGCGAAGAACACGTCCTGTCGGTTGTTGCCCCGCTGGGTGACATGATGCGGAACTCCGGGCACGACTATCCTTGCGACACGCGGCATATCCCAAGGCTACCGCGCCAGCGCGGAAACGTCAACTATAAACAGTGCCTGTCCCTATTAGACCCTATTAGTCCTATTACCCCCGGTAGGATCGTGGCCCGCGTGCTCGACGTCCGTGGACGAGAGGCCTCTGCCTGGGCCACGTCGGCCACGCGGGGCCGACGCTACAGCCGTCCATCGAGTTCGCCTGCACGGTCGCGGACCCCCGCTCCGTGCGACGGACGGACGGGCGGCGATTCTGATGCGGAACGGTCGGATTCCTGCCGGATACCGGTCTTTCGAGATTCGAAGGTGGCGGGACCGTGCGTCGTTCCAACCGTAAGTGCGTTTCCCGTCGGGCCGATGGAAGAGGGAGCGGCCGGCATTGGCGACGTGGCCGCACGAGGACCGTCCGATGTTCACAACAGAGTCTCGTCGACCGTCCGATACATCGACGTCCGTATTCGACGGCCGCGGTGAGACGAACGGAGAGTACGGGCTCGCCCCTGTCGAGCCGTCGTCGCGTCGGGTCCCCGTCATCGCGGCGAACGTGTTGCCCGGCCCGGTCGCGGAGGCCCCTCGACTCGCGCCCGCGTTTCCGGCGCTCGCGTTCGGACTCGTGTGTGGTGCGGCGTTGGGAGGGCTGGCCCTGAGCGCGGAGGACGATTTCCTGCTGGGGCAGGGGGCGGCCGTGGTGATCGGACTCGCGGTGCTGCACGGGCTTTGGCGGGGCGGGCTTCGCAAGCTGGTCCTGTTTCCCGTGACGGTGACTGCTGCCTACATCGGCGCACGCCACGCCGGCGACGCCGAGCCTGTGGTCCGCATCCTGCTCGGACGCAGCAGCCTCATCGGGAACTACGTGGCAATGGCCGCGGCGATCGCGGCGACATTGTGGGCCGTTCGGGCGTTGGTTGAGCGATTTCGCCGACGGTACATCCTTCCGCGGTCGGGACGGGTCGCGCTCGATCGCTGGGCGGGTGGCGTGATCGGGCTCCTTCAGGGCAGTCTCGTTGTCCTCGCCTTCTGCTGGCTGATCTCCGCGGTGAACCCGAATATCCGGACCCTTGCGGGAACGCCGCCGGCGCCGACGGGCGCGACCGGATCGCAACTCGTCCGGATCGCACGTCAGTTGACGGACGAAGCGACGCGGGGCGTCGTGGGTCGGATGGCCGCTGCCACGAATCCGCTCAAGTACTTTCCAGATGTTCGCAGCGCCTTGGGCGCCATGGGGCAGACCGGCCGGATTCGCCTTGACGATCTGGACCTTGATGTCAGTCGCCTGCCCCTGAGCGTGCAGGATATGATCCGGGGGCTGACCGCGAGCGGTCCCAACGACGGGGCGACCGGTGTTGATCCACGGTTGCTTCCGGGGCGTCGCTCGCGCCGAGCCGTGCCCGGCCGTTTCCCACGCTGACGACCGTTCCTGCGTTTGCTGCGATATCTCCGGACGCCGACACACACACACCCGTCGATTCCTCCGATCTGCGTGCCCCTGTCGCTGGCACTTCAACCGGCTTTTTGCGGACCGTTTGTCTCATTATATCCTGCCGCCTCCGTGATTGTTGGAGCGGATATCCGGACTGCTGTTGCCCCGGTGTACGACTCCTCCTGGCGTGATAGCCGGATCGGTTTGAGCGGCGTCGGTGAACGAGCGGCCACGGATCGGGTCATGTCGGCCACAGGGGGCCGACGCTATACCCGCTGATCGAGTCCGCCTGAACAGTGATGAACCCCTCTCGCCCCCAATCGCCGTCCGGCTGCTTGACGGCCATCTGGGCGGAGCAATAATGCAGTAGCGGACGCCAGACGTCGGCGTGTGGGCCGTCCGGGCTTGCCCATGCCTGTGAACGAGGGGCTTTGTCCGGGCCGATAACCCCTTTGCCCGTGATGACCACTCGCAGATTAGGCGGTTTTTGTTTCCTTTCGCACGGGTCACGGGGATAGAATCAGGCGTGGCCGGCCGATGCCGACGCGCGCGAAGCGGGGGGACACTTCGCAACACGACAGGCACCCGTTGGTCGAGGTGTGGTGTGTATCCATCGTAAGGGGGGAAACCGGGGCTGTCGGTCCCGGTCGACAAGAGGGGAGTGAACGGATGGGAAAGCAGGCTTTCCGGCCCGGAACAACATATCTGTCGGCGCTTATTCTGATTCTGGCGTTTGCGAGCGGCGCTCGGGCGCAGATCGGTGGGAACTGTTTTCCACCCAATCCGGTCGACTGCAACAACAACGGTGTGCAGGACATCTGCGACATTGACCCGACCGATCCAGATGGTAACGGACAGGTCAGCCCGGATTGCAATGGCAACAATGTGCCGGACGAGTGCGAACTGGCCGACGGCTCCGCCCAGGACTGCAACAACAACGGTGTGCTGGATCAATGTGATATTTCATCGGGAATGTCCCAAGACACGAACAGCAACGGGGTGCCCGACGAATGCGAAAGTGGGGATTGCAACAACAACGGTGTGCCGGATGACCAGGATATCGCCAACGGCACGAGCCAGGACTGCAACGTCAACAGTGTGCCGGACGAGTGCGACATTACGGCCGGCACGTCGGCAGACTGTAACGGAAATGGTGTGCCGGATGAGTGCGACATCAGCGGCGGCACGTCGAGCGACGTCAACAAGAACGGCGTGCCCGACGAGTGCGATCCGGATTGCAACACCAACGGCGTGCCGGATGACCAGGACATCGCCAGCGGCACGAGCCAGGATTGCAACACGAACGGCATTCCTGACGAGTGTGACATTGCGGACGGCACGTCCTTGGACGTCAACGTCAACGGCGTTCCGGACGAATGCGAGATCGTGGACTGCAACACCAACAGCGTTCCGGACGACCAGGATATCGCCAGCGGCACGAGCCAGGATTGCAACACGAACGGCATTCCTGACGAGTGTG
>JBHHVX010000064.1:0-20202 GCA_046754505.1 Phycisphaerae bacterium
CGAGGGGGTGGGCAACCGTCACAGCCGCGGCGGGCAGAATCGAGCCTACGGAGCCTACGGCCTCCGCAGCAGCATGGTGTTCAGCAAGGTCGACGACACGGTCGAGTCGGAGCTGTTCGACCTGCACCGGCTGCGCCACATCATCAAGGCGGATGTCGTCGCATGGAACGCCCACGCCAACACGCCGCCGACGAGTCTCACGCCGTTTGATTCCGGCGTCGAAGACATCGACGATTTCGGCGGCGCGGTCCTCGGGATCCGGCAGCGCGTCCAGACGCAGCGCGGCGGGCCGGGCCATTGGCGGACGGTGGACTGGATCACGTGGGACGTGGAGGCCGGCGTCTTCGAAGACCGGCTGACGAGCGATCGGACCCGTGGCGACTTCATCCTGGCGCGGCCGGAGGACAGCATTTCGTCGAACTTCATCCGATCAAACTTTCAGTTGCGTCTCAGCGACTCGACCGTTCTCGTTCACGACGGCGTCTATGACATCGATCGCGGCAACGTGGGCACCAGCAATCTCTCGCTCGCCGTCGAGCGCGAGCCGCGCCTGGCGTATTTCGTCGGCTGGCGCTATATCCACGACACCGACAACAATCTTTTCGCATTCGGGACGAACTACAAGCTGAGCGAGAAACACACGGTCAGCTTCCGAGAGACCTTTGATATCGAGGCGGGCCGAAGCCTCCAGACGGAGTTGGCCTACATCCGTCGCTGGCCGCGCTGGTACTCGGCGATCGCCTTTGACATCGACCGCACCTTTGACAACATCGGCATCACCCTCAGCTTCTGGCCGGAGGGGGCTTCCCGCCTGGCGCTCGGGTCCAAACGATTCACCGGGCTGGCCGAATCGGTCGGCATCCGGCCGCGGTGACCCGTCCGCTCGCCGGGTGCCCCATCCCTTCCAGGCGTGGGAGACCGAAGTCGCGTGCGGCCGCAACACCCGACGCTGATGCACCATCGGAGGTCACTTCGTCCCGAGCCACCCGCCGTACAAGTCCGGCCTGCGGTCCGGCAGGAACAGGCGCCGGCCGTACGAGTCGGTCACCGCATCCAGATCGATGTCAGCATACAGGATATGGTCTTCGCCCCGTGGCGCCCGCGCGACGACGCGACCGGCGGGGTCGCACACGAACGACTCGCCGGCGAAGGTCAGGCGCTCTTCGGCGCCGACGCGGTTGCACAGGGCGGTGAAGTAGCCGTTCTGAAAGGCCGCCACGCGGAGTTCGGCCTCGTAGAGACCCTCAGGCCACTCGTCGACCGCCCCGGCCTGCGGAATCAGGACGAGCTGCGCTCCGCCCAGCGCCAGAGCACGCATGTATTCCGGAAAATGACGATCGTAGCATATCGCGACGCCGATCCGCCCGACGCGCGTCTCGTAGACCGGCGCGCCGGTGTCGCCCGGTGCGTAGTAGCCACGTTCGTGAAAACACGGATACTCGGCGATATGCACCATGCGCGTCCGACCCAGCAACCGGCCGTCCGCGTCGATCACGGGCGAGCAGTCATAGGTGGCGTCCCCATCGCGCTCGAACAGGTTGGCAACGACGACGACGCCATGCTCGGCGGCCTTCGCACGGAGCACCTCGGTCGTCGGACCGGGCACCGACTCGGCCCGGGCCAGCGTCTCGGGCGCGGCCGGCACCTGCGGATAGAAGCGATCAAAGGCCAACTCGGCGAAGCAGACAAGCTCCGCCCCGTCTGCCGCGGCGGCGTCCATGGCTTGCAGACCACGGGCAAGGTTGTCCGGTTTTCTCGATGTGGCATGTTGCTGTATCAGGGCCACGCGCACGATCACAGCACCTCGGACTCATCCGCCAGCGGGGTCACACCCGCCGCCTTGCAATACTGAGCGCCGCCGCGCTACACTGAGGTCCCGGGCAGGTCTCGTCTGATGGGATGAGCCTTTCCGCAGGGAGGTCTTACGCTTGGCTGAACGAACCGTCAAACCCCGCCTGTCGCGCGGCCTGCGGGATCTGCTGCCTGAGCAGATGCTCGCCCGACAACGGATGATCGATACGATCAAGGGCGTCTACGAGCGCTACGGCTTTGTGCCGATCGACACGCCGGCGATCGAGTACCTCGATGTCCTATCCGGGTCGGCCGGCCAGGAGACCCAGCGGCAGATATTCCGTGTAAGCAACCCGGAGGAAGAGGCGCTGGGCCTGCGGTTCGACCTCACGGTTCCGCTCGCTCGGGTCATCGCCCAACACCGCGACCTGCCGCGGCCGTTCCGGCGCTATCAGGTGTCGTCGGTCTGGCGGGCCGACAAGCCCGACCCCGGGCGCTTCCGCGAGTTCACGCAGTTTGACATCGACTCCGTCGGAACACGGTCCGACATGGCCGACACGGAGATCATCGCGGCGATGTGTGACACGCTGACCGCGCTGGACGTCGGCTCCTATCGTGTGCGTTTTTCCAGCCGACGGGTTCTGAATCTGTTGATGCCGTTCGCCGGCATCCCCGTGGAACAGACGGCCGACGTCTTTCGCGTGCTCGACAAGCTTGACAAAATCGGCGCCGAGCGGGTGCGACAAGAGTTGACCACCGGCTATAAAGACTCGTCGGGTGCACAGGTGGCCGGGCTGGGTCTGACCGATGCGCACGTCGACCGGATCGAACGCTTCCTGTCCATTAAAGATGGAAGTCGCGACGAGGTTCTTGGCCGCTGCCGTGAGCTTTTTTCGGGTGTGCCGGGTGCCGACGAGGAGATCGACGTCCTCGATCGAATGTCGCAGCGGCTGGCAATCCTGGGCTACGCCGAGGATCGTGTGGTAATCGATCTCAGTATCGCGCGGGGCCTGGCGTACTACACCGGGCCGGTGTTCGAGGCAATCCTGCCGGAGGCCCCGCGATTTGGCTCGGTCTTCGGCGGCGGCCGTTATGACGACCTCGTCTCGCGGTTTGCCGGCGAGCGCGTGCCGGCGGTGGGGGCCTCGATCGGAGTCGATCGGCTGCTGGCCGCACTGGTGGAGCTAGGCCGCGTTCGCCTGCGAAAATCGACGGCCCAGGTATTGGTGACCACGATCGACCCCACGCTTTCGGAGGACTACCTCGCCATGGCGTTCGAATTGCGCCGGGCCGGCCTGAACGCAGAGTTGTATCTCGGTCCGCCCAAACGATTTGGCAAGCAGATCAAATATGCCGACCAGTGCGATATCCCGGTCGTGCTCGTGTGTGGGACAGACGAAAAGGAACGTGGCATCGTGACAGTCAAGGATATGGCGGCGGGTCGGCAGCGCAGCGCGGAGATCGGCGGCCGGGACCAGTGGCGGGAGGAGCGTCCGGGACAATTCGAAGTGCCACGGACAGAGCTGGTCACGGCCGTGAAGGACCTGCTGCGACGTGTGGAGGCGAGCCAACCATGACGGAGGGAGGCCATGCACCGGTCGTTCTGGATGGGGAGTCCCTGACGATTGGGCAACTCGTCGAAATTGCGCACGACCCACAAGCGACGGTGGCCTGCGCCCCCTCAGCCGTCGAGCGGGTCCGCACGGGGCGCACCCAGATCGAAGAAATCGTCGAGGAATACAAGAGGGCGTTCGCAACATACACGGCCTCGGGTAGGGAACAAGATCGGCCGGCGCTGACCTACGGTATCACGACGGGCTTCGGCGAGTTCAGGCGGATCCCCATTGCTCCCGACGAACTCGAGTCTATACAGACTAACGTATTGTTAAGCCATGCGGTCGGCGTGGGCGACAACGCGGACCCGGACGACCCCGTCAACTACTTTCCGGCCGACGTCATCCGGGCGGTCATGGCGCTGCGGCTGAACGCGTTTCTCAAGGGTCATTCGGGCGTCCGCGTCGAACTCCTCGAATGCGTGGCTGCAATGTTGAATCGAGGAGTCATTCCGCTGGTGCCGACGCGAGGATCGGTTGGGTCCAGCGGCGACCTGTGCCCGCTGGCCCACCTGTTCGGCCTGCTGGTCGGTGCCGGCCGGTTCTATCTGGCCGGAGAGTCGATGCTCGAGGCACACCCCGCGTCGGCGTTGCGAGGCGTCATCGGCATCGATCCCGTTCGGCCGACCTACAAGGAAGGGCTGGCCCTGACGAATGGCACGGCATTTTCGACCGCCCTGCTGGCGCTGACCGTGCATGATGCACAAGACCTCGCGAACACGGCGGACATCGCCGCCGCCATGAGTCTGGAAGCGGTCTGCGGCTGCTCGCGGGCGTTCGACCCGAAGATTCACGATGCCCGAGGCCAGGGCGGCCAGATCGACAGCGCCGCCAACATCCGAAACATGATCGACGGCAGTCACCTGATCGATCGCGCCGACGACATACAGGATGCCTACTCGCTGCGATGCGCTCCGCAGGTGCATGGCGCGAGCCGCGACGTCATCGCATTCACCCGGATGATCGTCCATCGAGAAATCAACGCGGCCACCGACAACCCCCTGTTCTTTCCCGGAGAGAAGCCTTGGGATACGCGGTTTCGAGCCAATCGATCCGCGAATGCCCGGACGGAACATGCCTATTCGGCCGGAAACTTTCACGCCCAGCCGATTGGGGTTGCGGCCGACTGCCTGGCGATCGCGGTCGCCGAACTGGCAAATATCTCCGAGCGGCGGATCCAGATGCTGCTCGATCAAAACCACAATCGAAACCTGCCGGCCAACCTCATTCCGAACCGCGGCGTCAACTCGGGATATATGCTAGCACAATATTGCGCCGCCTCACTGGTGTCGGAAAACAAGGTGCTGGCCCATCCGGCCTCCGTCGATTCGATCCCCACCGCGGCCAACGCCGAGGACCACGTCTCGATGGCGACGACCGCATCCAGAAAGGCCCGGACGATCCTCGCCAACTCGCAGGCGGTCTTGGCAATCGAGTTGCTCGTCGTGGCCCAGGCGCTCGAATGGCGGGTCGCCATGAAACGCTCACCCAACACCCTCACACCTCCTGCCTCCTGTGACGCCCGCACGGCCTTCCAGTCGGCACGAAACGAGGAAACCCGCATGGCCGAAGCCGTCGCACCCAACCGCCGCGACGAGATTGCCGCGGCCCTCGGGGCCGGAACCGCCGCGGCCTATCAGGCCGTTCGTCAGGCGGCGAAGCCGATGTTCGCAGATCGGTCAATTGACGGCGACATTCGCGCTGTGCGGCGCGTCGTCGAGGATTCAGGCATCCTTGAGGCCGTGCGAGGCACCGTCGAGCATGACCTGCGACCGATTCCATCGCTGAAGCACGCCGAACCTCGCCGAGCCGAGTCGCGTAAAAAAACGCCACGGGCTGGACGATCGTAATCCGCCGACGGCCCGAAGATTCGGAGAGCCTGCTTGGACCGATATTGCGCTGCGATCCCGATGGTGTGGTGCGAAAGAACGCTCCTGTTGGCGCAACGCCGCAAGTGGCCTTATGATCCGTCCCCCTAGCCGGGCAGGCAGGCTGTTCGGCGATTCCGAGATTGCCGGACGATTACGAGGCGGCATCCACGCGCAATTCACAAAGATCGAGCAGCGCCGATCGGCCGAGCCTCGCACCGTGTGGTCCTTTTGAAATGGAGACGTCGTGTCGAGCGATTTTGGAAACGCCAACACAGCGGAACCGTCTTTTGTCACCACAACCTTCGACAAAGGCGATAGCCGCGCCGCGGATCGAGCGCTCTTCCTGGGTAAGTTCCTGACCAAAGGTCGTGTAATATCATCTATTGTGCCGTCGAGCCAATCGCTGGTTCGGGGCGTGCTCAAGCATGTCGATTTCAGCAAGCCGGCCACCATCGTCGAGCTAGGCGCCGGAATCGGGCCGGTGACTGAGCGGGTCCTGGAGCGGCTCCAGCCGTTTCATAGATTCGTGGCGGTCGAGAACGACCCCGATTTCTGTGAAGTGCTTCGGCGGCGTTTTCCGGATACATCCATCATCCAGGCAGACGCCACCCGGGTGGCCAAACCGCTCGCGGGCCTGGGCATCCAGAAGGTCGACTATGTCCTCAGCGGTCTCCCCACCCCGAGCCTGCCGCACCGCGCAATGATCAGGCTGCGGCAATGGCTGCGGGAAGCGCTGACACCCAACGGCTTATTCATCCAGATCACCGTTGTTCCCTTTGTGTTTCGACGCTTCTATGGCAAGCTTTTTGATTCTGTCGAGTACAAGATGGTCTGGTGGAACATGCCGCCGGGCGGTGTCTATCGATGTTCGGCCCCACGCGGGCACTGACAGAACGCCCACAGTTTCCATCAGGAGACACGCGGGGGGTGTTCCGGAATTCAAGAAATGTGTCGCGGGCCTGAGCGACAGGCGGGTGCCCCATCCCGCCGGGGCATGGGGGGATGAACACGCTCGTGTTCTGTCACACCGTATGGAATCGAACGCCTAATGGGATGGGGAGCATCGGCGTCTCGCGGGTATAGCCCCCCCCTGAAAACACTTGGGTGATCTTGCCTGCATCTCCGGCCAATCCAAGCGCGACAGAACACCAATACTCCGCCCGTCCTGGCTCGAGCGTGAACTCGCTCACGAGCATTTGAATTGGGTCGAGTGGCCGTCGGCGTTTTTCCGATTCGACCCCGCCGTTAGCGGCGCGCCGCGGTGGGCTCTTCAATCGCGAGGTTCTTCAACATGCGGCGACGGGCCTTCCGAAGCGACCGGCGGTTGCGGTCGGAGGGCTTTTCGTAGTAGGCGGTGCGCTTCATCTCGCGAAGCACGCCCTCGCGTTCGCACAACTTCTTGAGGCGCTTCATCATTTGCTGAACAGGTTCGTTGGGACGAGGTCGAACTTTGATCATATCTGTTGCGTCGTCTCCTTTCTGTTTGCGTGGCGTACACCATAGAGCCAAGCACGGAGGTTCCAGCCCGACCAAGATCCATCGCTTCAGGGTCGACGTGACCCTCGATGCCGGTCGAACCCCTAAATATACACTCTCATCGACACGGCCGCAATGGGAACTTGTGCACGCAATCATGCGGCACAGATCACTCACCGGCCCCGATGGCGTCGTGGCACGCGAGCAGCCACCTCATTATCGGACACGACAACATCAAACTTTATCCTATCGTAATGGGAATGCAGGAGTCTCGCTGCTCTGTCACGCCTCACCGCATGGGGAGCATCGGCGTCCCGCTAGGACATGTCCTCTGAAAACTCGTGGGCGCGGTGTCTGCGCCTCGCTGCGGTCCCGGTGTGACAGGGCACACTGCAGCGTCACGGCTTCACCCGGACCAAGCCGGCCCTCTGATTACCGTGTTACAATGCGCTGCAGGGGAAATCTCCGGGGATCCCGACGCATGCGATGAGGACCGACACAGATGCTCCACCGCGATCCGACAGCAAGTCTCACACGAACGGCCCTGTCCGCCGAGCGGCTCGACGAGCATCTGACGGTCTATCCCCACCTCACGGACCGAATCCTGCGGCAGATGCTCGTCGAGCTGCACGCCCGCGAGCTTATTTCGATCGACGACGTATACGAGCAGGCTCGCACCGCGGCAGGTAACGCAGACCCGCTTCCTGCCGTCCAACGCGGCAACCCCAACGTCGCCGAGGCCCCACGCGGCGACCTCCGAGAGCGCGAACTGGTCAACGAGCTGGCCAGACAGCTTGCCACCGAGCACCTAAGTCCCCATGAGATCGATGAGCTGGTCAACCTGACCCTGAAACGCGAGGAGGCCGACAACCTTCGGGCAATCGTCTCGCTGGCGTCGGTATCGTTCCGAATACTGGCAGACAAGATTCGCCGTTTTTGCGCGTTGCCTGAGGGCGAAAAGCAACTGGCCCGCGACGAGGCCATCGGCATCCGCGTGGGGCTCATCCGTCACCTGATCAATGACCAACTCGGATTTATAGCTGTCGCAAAGCGATATCTTCGTATTAGAGACTTTCCAGATATTATAAATCGCATAATCGGGCCGGAAGCGGGCATGGGGCGGATCGGAGGCAAAGCCGCCGGCGTTTTTCTGGCATCGAAGATTCTCAAAGCGGGTTCGCCGGTTCAGGCCGCCGCGCCGGTCTCAGCTCGCGAGCCGGTGGTCTCCTGCGCCCTGCCACCCCCGGCCGACATGGCTGTGTCTATCCCCGAGTCATACTTTCTTCGATCTGATGTCATAGAGGACTTCATCGCGTTCAATCAACTCGGCGAATACCAAAACCAGAAGTACAAAGACCTCGAGGATATCCGCCATGAATACCCCCTAATCAAGTCGGTCTTCCGTAACGCCGAGTTTCCCGCCGGGGTCGTGGACCAGCTTCGGACCGTCCTCGAGCGCATGGGAACACAACCGCTAATCGTCCGCTCCAGCAGCCTGCTGGAGGACGGGTTTGGCGCGGCGTTCACCGGAAAGTACGCCAGCATCTTCGTCGCCAACCAGGGAAGCCTCGATGATCGCTTGCGTGCCCTCCTCGGAGCGATCGCGGCGGTCTATGCCAGTGCCCTGGGGCCGGACCCGATCCTCTACCGTCGCGAAAACGAGCTCCTCGACTACGAAGAAGACATGGCGGTGTTGATCCAGAAGGTCGTCGGACGGCGATTCGGCGACTATTTCGCCCCCGCGTTTGCGGGCGTGGCGTTCAGCCGGAACGAGTACCGGTGGAGCCCGCGCATCAAGCGCTTGGACGGTCTCGTCCGCTGCGTCATGGGGCTCGGCACACGGGCCGTGGATCGAATCGGAACCGAGAGTGCCCGGCTGGTAGCGCTCGGGAAGCCCACACTGCGACCGGAGGGTTCGGTCGGTGAGATCATGCGCCGGGCCCAGCGGACCGTGGACGTGATCAACCTGGCGCACAATCGTCTGGAGTCGATTCCATTGCGGACGCTGCTCAAGCGCGCGCCGGACTTCCCGCTGCTCGACCAACTTGTATCCATCCGGCGTGAAGGGATGCTGCACACTCCGACGGGCACCTATATCGACGCGCCACTCACGGACCTGTACATCACGTTCGACAAACTCCTGAGCCAAAGCACGTTTCCCGAAAAGATGCGACGTATCCTGAAGACACTCGAGTCCGCCTACCGGCTTCCGGTCGACGTCGAGTTTGCCCATGACGGGCGCCAACTCTATCTCCTCCAATGCCGAACACTGGCCGAGCCGAAGGAGATGGCGAACGTTCCGCTTCCGTCAGACATTCCGGCGGAGCGGACCATCTTCACGGCCCGAAAGTTCGTGCGCTCCGCCATCGTGGACCACGTTCGGTATGTCGTCTATGTCGATCCACGGGACTACGACGCAGTGCCCAGCCGACAAAGGCGCATGGCCATTGCTGCCGCGATCGGCGCCCTCAATCAGCGCCTCGCGGGCTGCAACTTCATCCTGATCGGCCCCGGGCGATGGGGCAGCAACGATATCCGTCTTGGTGTGCCCGTCACCTACGCCGACATCAGCAAGACACGCATGTTAATCGAGGTGGCCCGCGAGCGCGAGGGGTATGTCCCGGAGGTCTCTTATGGTACGCACTTCTTCCAGGACCTGGTGGAGGCGAATATCGCCTACCTGCCGCTCTATCCGGATGATCGCCGAAACCGATTCAACGAGACGTTCCTGAGCGATTCACCAAACAGCCTTCCGGAGTTGCTGCCGGATCGGGCAGATGTGGCGGACGTCGTGAACGTGATCGATATTCCGGCCGTCGCCGGTGGCCGGTATCTTCGCGTCGCCATGAACGGCAATGTTGATCAGGCCGTCGCCTATCTGGTCGATCCTTAACGCACCCACTGCCACCGGCGCAGGTGCCCCATCCCTTCCGAGGGTGGAGGGCGGACGCGATCGTGCCCGGTCACACGTCATGGGGTCGCACGCCTCCTGGGGTGGGGAGCATCGGCGTCCCAGCCAGTGTACTCCTTCTGGAATTGCGCGGGCGGGGCGCCACCCCCTGGTGGATCCGGCCTCTGCCGCCGAACGGGCGTTCGGTCAGAGGTCCGCTATTTCCTGGCGGGCAGTCCGGGCGTAGGTCGTATCGCCGTAACCCTTAATGATACGCTTGTAGTATTTCCTGGCGGCGTCACGCCTTCCGGCTTTGACGAGTCCGCGGGCCATCTCCAGCCAGGCCGTGCATTTCTTCTCGGCCGCGGCGTCGCGGACGCGGGTCATGACATCCGCGTCCTTGTGAATCTTCGCCAGCCGCTTGCCGGCCTGTTTGGCAAAGGGGGTGTCGGCGTAGTTGTGGACGATGTCTTCGTAGAGCTGGATCGCCAAAGCATAGTGCTTCTGCTTCATCAGGCGGCCGGCCTTGTGGAAACTGTCGGCGGCCTCGGCCTCGGCGAACGGACGCCCCGGCGTCGGCGGCGTCTTCTTCATCGCCGCATCGATCGCCTTCTTGAAGGCGGGATTGGCGGGATGGCCCTTAAACGTCACCTTGCCCTTGGTATCGATGACAAAAGCGGTCGGGTAGGCACGAACACCCCAGTCCTTGATGCTGGCGCTGCCAGAACCGATGATGTAGGGGGTCTTATCCTTTCGGATGTGCGGCGCAACTTTTGCGTCCGGCTCATTGCTCAGGCCGATCAGGACGACGCCCTTCTTGCTCAGTTTCTTGTGCAACTGCACAAGATCGGGATGCACCCGTCGGCAAGGGCCTCACCACGTTGCCCAGTAGTCGATAACGACGATCTTGCCTCGGAGCTTTTCCAGAGAGACATTGGTCTTAGTATTGTACCACTTGGCCGCCTTGATCTCCGGCGCCTTGTCACCGACTTTGACAGTGGCGATCGCCGGTCCCGCCGCAAGCAGAACCACAGCCGCCGTCCACATTCGTCGCACATTCATGAGAATATTCCTTTTCCGTGGCTCGCACCAAGAACCCGGCAGAACAGATACAACCGCCCCGCGACAGCCCGTAGTCGCCAAGGCCCTCCCTATCAGTATAAATCGGCAAACACTCCCGTTCAACCCCAATCAAGACCCTTCTGGCACGGAACGTGCCCCAAGACCGCGCCCCGGGCCGTGCGGTTATCGGTTAACGGCTCGAACCGGCGACGGCCGGGTCGTGATCGGTGTGCTCGTTCGCAGTGGATCCGACCAGCGTTTCCGCTTCACTCCAGGCCTTTGCCGTCGCCTCCAGTTTCTCCAGACGTTCGGTCATGCTGCGGTTGTCTTTCCGCATCTTGTCCAGCTCGTCCCTCAACTCGACGAGCTGGGTCTTCGGGGCGGCGGACTTGCGGATCGTTTTGGCGATCCGCTTGGCCATCGAGCTGAGGCGGCCATTTTGACGGTCCGCGATGTTGTCGATCACCGGCAGGGCGGCGCGGGCGTCGTTGCCGATCTTTCCGAGGGCCGACATCGCAGCCATCGGCAACCGGCGCGACTTGTTGTTGATGCGGCTGCTCTTGAGCCGATCGATCAACAACTCGACGACGTCGTCGCGGGCGTCATTCGGCACGTTCGCCTCCAAGACCAACGTCGCGAGTGCTCCGATCGCGGCAGTGCGGCAGGGCATGGGCTTGTCGGGCTGAGTCCAGTCGATCAACTGCGAGATGGCTTCGGCGTCCGCCTGGGTCCCGATTCCGGCCAGGACGGCGGCGCGAATGATCTCGTTGTTCGAGTCACGGTCCAGCAGGGTGGGTAGGAAGTCTGCCGCCCCGTCGGGTTTCAGGCTCGCGTACGACCCGATCGCGGCCGCTTCGACCTTGTAGCTCGCGTCGCCCTTGTCGATCAGATCTCGCAGCGCCGTGACGACGGCAGGCTCATCGTCGAACTTGCCGAGCGCCCGGACGATGGCCGCGCGGGCCTTTGGGTGCTTCGTGTGGAGGTTTGCCAGGAGGGCTTCTCGCGCGGTGTCGCCGCCGGTCTTGCCGAGGGCCTTAGCAATCTCGTTCTGAACGGCCCAAAAGGGTTCGGCCGCAAGTCGTTCGGCGAGCAGCTTGTGATCCTGCTCCGCATCAGACTCGCCGAAGTGCTTGGCCGCGCGAATCCGCGCGACCGGATCGGCCTCGTCGGAAAGCTGGGCGATCCACAGGTCGCGCGGCTTCTTCTCCGTCAGCTCCATCAGCACCGTCTGCTCGGGATCGATCCGGACCATCGTCGGCCGGGCGGAGAGCGGTACGAGATAGCTCTCCTTTTTGTCGGTGATCTGTTTGATGAGCGTCACCGGTTTCGCGTCCTTGCCAAATCGCAACTCGATCTTGAGCGGGAAGTGGAACGCCTCGGCCTCCTGGGTCTGGCGGACCTTGATCGACGCCAGGTTGTCGTCGGCCAGCCATTCGTAGTCGACGGTCACGACGGGGCTTCCGGGCCGCTCGGTCCAGTCATAGAAGAACCGCTCGAAACTGCGGCCGGTGACGTCCTCGATCGTCTTGCGAAGGTCGACGGTCTCGACCGTTTTGTACATGAATCGCTTGCAATACGTGTTGATGCACCGCCAGAACAGGCCATCGCCCAGCCGGCGGCGGATCATGTGCAGGACCCACGCCCCCTTGGGATAGGCCCGGGCGTCAAACTGGTTCCAGTTGTTTTCGTAGCCCCGGAAGACGATCGGCTTGTCCTTGCCGCCGCCGATGGCCCCGCGCGACTTGCCGTACATATTGTAGGCGAATTCGTCCGGTCCGTCGTGATGCTCGGCCCAGAGTGCCTCGAAGTAGCTGGCGAAGCCCTCATTGAGCCAGACATGAGCCCACTCGCGACAGGTGAGCAGGTCGCCCCACCACTGATGCGCCATCTCATGGGACACGAGGCTGTCGCTGCTGGTGTCAAGATGGGCGCGGTCGTCGTGAAGCGTCGTCTCGGTCAGCGTAGTGGCGCTGGTGTTTTCCATGCCTCCGCCGAAGCGATAACAGCAGACCTGGGCGTATTGATCCCAAGCGTACTCGACGCCGATCTTGTCGCTGAAAAAGTCCAGCATCGCCAGCGTGTTGCCGAAGCTGTTGTCGATCCGGTCCTCGAATTTTTTGCGGACGTAATAGGTAACAGGCTTGCCGCGCCAGGTCTCCGTTTTGGAGACGAAGTCGCCGACGGCCAGGGTGATCAGATAGGCGACGTGGGGCTTGTCCTGGAGCCAGTGAAAGGTGCGCGTGTGGTCGTCATGATCCACCGTCTCGAGCAGGCGGCCGTTACTGACGGCGATGTAGGGTTCGGCAACGGTGCAGAGCACCTCGGTTGTCTGTCGCTCGTTGGGGTTGTCGAAGCACGGCACCCAGTAGCGATTGGTCGTCGTCTGCCCCTGCGACCAGACGACATAGGGCGCATCGGGTTCGTCCCGGGTCGGACCGAAGAACGACAGGCCCTCGCGAGGATCACGCAGTCCGTAGTCTATTTCTACCGTGATCGGGTCTCCGGCGGCCAGGGGTCGGGGGAGCGTCAGGTTGAGGTGCCGGCCGTCGTTTTCGCAGACGCACGCCATCGACGGGCCGTCGCCGTAACGCACACGGACGCCCGACAGGTCGAAATGGACGGCGTCCAGCGTCATCGACGAGACCGGCCGGAGGGCCGCCATCTCGATCCGCGCGTGGCCGTCCACCGTCTTGGCCGGCAGGTCAACCGCCAGCTCCAGACGGATGTGTTTCACGTCCAGCGGCCGGTCGGCGGCAAAGTGCGGCGCGTCGGCCGCGCTCACCCAGCCGGCAGGAACGATCAAAATCAAGATGCATACTGTCAATCGTCTCATGGTTTCGCCTCTGTTTATCATGGTTCAGTCGTAGGGTTCGCTAGTCAGAGCCGCGACCGTGAGGAAGCGGGCCTCCATCCAGGACCAACCGTTTCCTGACGAGCGTGGTTCCGATTCGGTGCTGTTCGCACACGCTCCTATAGGTAACGCATTGGACGGCGGGATTATTCCCACTGTTTTTCAGTATCGGCCGCCGTCAGCCCGCCCGCAGGTCGAGCGATGCCGCAACCGACTGCATGGCGGTGATGCAGTGGCCGATGTGGTCGTTCAGCAGGATGTCCAGCAGCTCCGCACCGCGGATGATGTCCTCCCGGTTGACCGACGCGGCAAACGCGCTCGTCTTCATCTTCTTGCGAATGCTCTTGGGCGTCATGCCGCCGAGCTGGTCGGGCCGGACCAAGGCCGTGGCCATGATGAGACCGCACAACTCGTCCACCGCAAACAGCGCCTTGCGAAGGGGCCGATCGCGGGGGTAGTCGTCGAGATTCCAATCGGCGTGGGAGAGGATGGCCGCGACGATTTCCTCATCCACGCCTTGCGCCCGCAGGATCCTCGCGCCCTCACGGGTGTGGTCGGGCGGCGCCGGCCATCGCTCGTAGTCGAAGTCGTGGAGCAACCCCGTAAGAGACCAGGTGGACGCATCTTCGCTGAAGTGGGCAGCGTAACGCACCATCGCCGCCTCGACCGCCAGCGCATGCTTGCGGAGCGAATCGGATGCAGTGTATTCGCAAAGCAGGTTCCAGGCTTCGTCGCGCGTCAAGGTTCGTCTGCTCCAGCGCGTCGGCCCGACACGGTTCCATCACGGATACCGCCCGCACGCCGAATGTCATCATCGCGACGCGGCCCGCCGTGGTCAAGGCAGGCACCGCAGGGTCCGCTGTGCGGACCGGATTGAGGTGTAACGTCCATCGCCATCGTGGTCCGCACAGCGGAGCCTACGCACTGCGATTGACGCCGCCGCGCCGCGCGCATAGCCTGCGTTCACCCAAATGGTCGCAACCGCTTCAACCCGGAAACAGAAAGCCGCCCGATGCTCGGTCTTGCCGACGCCCTCTCGCATGTGCCCAAGCCCGCCGCCCGATGGAGCCGGCTCTTTCTCCTGGCCGCGCTGGTCGGCGTGCTCGGGGGGCTTGCGGCCGCAGCGCTCGACTCCGCCCTCCACCACGGCACACGGCTCCTCATCCTGCGATTCGCACCCGACTTCGGTGGACAGGAAGTGCTCCGCTTCCGATGGTGGGTCCTCCTCCTTCCGGCGATCGGAGGGCTTGTCTCCGGCGTCGCCGTGCGAGCGCTCTGCCCCGACGCCTTTGGTCACGGCACCGACGCCCTGGCCCACGCCTTTCATCGCAACCTTGGGGCCATGCCGCTGAAAGCACCGCTGGTCAAGGGCGCCGCCATGGCAGGGGTCATCTCCTGCGGCGGCTCCGCCGGACCGGAAGGGCCGATCGCGGCGCTCGGCGCCGGCATCGGATCGACCATCGGCCGTCTGTTCGGCCTGACCCCGCGCGAGCGCCGCGTCATGCTCGTGGCCGGCTGCGCGGCCGGCATCGGAGCCATCTTCCAGTGCCCGCTCGGCGGGGCACTCTTTGCGTCCAGCCTCCTCTACACCGAAGAGGAATTCGAATCCGACGCCATCGTCCCCGCGCTCGTCGCCTCCGTCATCGGCTATTCGGCATTCAAGACCGTCCTCGGCGGACTCGGCGACTACGACTACCTGCTCCGTGGAGCCAACCAGCTCGGCTTCCACTCCGTCCGGGAGTTGCTCCCTTATGCGATCCTCGGGCCGCTCTGTGGTCTGGGCGCCATGTTCTTCAGCGTCTGTTTTCGCTTCGTCCAACACACGCTCGTTCCCCTGTCGCGACTGCCCCGCTGGCTCGCGCCGGCCTTTGGCGGACTGGCAACCGGCGGGCTGGCCTGTCTCCTGCCACAGGTCATGGACGGCCGTTACAACTTCATCCAGAGCGCGATGGACGGCTTCAAGGACATGGCCGCAACCGGCTGGTTCTGGTGGGCCGCGGTGTTTGCGGCCGTCGCGATGGGCAAGTGCGTGGCAACGGCCCTGACAGTCGGCAGCGGCGCCTCCGGGGGTATCCTCGGCCCCAGCGTCTTCATCGGCGGCGCGATCGGCGCCGCGCTGGGCGCCCTGTTGGAAGCAACCCTTCCCGACGTCTTTCCGCCCGACTCCACACTGCGGCAAGCCCTGATCCCCGTCGGCATGGGTGGCGTCCTCGCTGCCTCGATGCGAACGCCCATGGCCGCGATCGTCATGATCATGGAAATGACCGGCAGCTACGGCCTGATCGTGCCCCTGATGCTCGTGTGCGGAAGCGCCTACGTCGTCGGACGCCGCTGGGGGTTGAACCACGAACAGGTCCGCAACCAGGCCGAATCCCCCGCCCACGCCGGCGACGTCATCGTCCACCTACTCGAGTCCTGCCGCGTCGACCAGTTGATGGAACGAGACTGGCCCATGCAGGCCTCGCCGAACGCCACGCTCGGCGAACTCGTCACATGTATTCAGCCGGGCACGCGCCCGGTCTTCGCCGTCATCGATCGCGAGCACATCGTCGGCGTCATCTCGGTGCCCGACATCCACCGCACGCTTGAGGAGCCGGGCATGGCCGAAATGGTGATCGCCTCCGACATCATGACCGCACGGCTGGCCACGCTCCGACCCGGCGACGACCTCTACACCGCTCTCAACGAATTCACACGCGGCAACCACGACGTCCTGCCCGTCGTCTCTGCAAACCGAAAACGCCGCTGGCTCGGCATGTTGGCGCGCGAACGCGTGTTCGACATGGTGCGAAAACAGATCGAAGACACTCAGACGCTCGTTTTCCGCGAACACACGCCGCTGGCCGCCATCAAGCGCGAAGGTCAGTTGCAGCAGTTGGTCATGGGCGTCTCACCTATGCGGAAGGACCTGATCCAGCGACTGCTCGTGCCATTGCAGGCCATCGGAAAATCGCTCCGCGAAGCCGACTTCCGCCGCCAGTTCGGGGCGCAGGTCATCGCCGTCGAGAGACCCGACGGCCGGATCGAGTGTCCCCCCAACCTCGATACACCCCTCCAGACCGACCAACGCCTCCTCGCCATCGTCTGGTCGCGCGACCCGCCCGGCTCCGACGCGGCGGCGATCGAGTAGACGGCCGTGAACCACTCGCGCCTTGTGGTCAGAATAGGTGGCGGTGGACTGAGAGCGGCCTTTGGGCAGGTCCTGCCCGGCAGCGGGGCGGGGCGGTGGAGCGGTACGCCGCACCGTCGAGCGGCCAAGCGGCTCATGTTGCTCGCTCGGACTCTCGGCCAACGGACCGAGCGTGCTTGAAACCTAACACGCATCGTTGCTGGCGTGCTTGGCGAGTATGTCGGGGATGTCAGCCGGATCGAAGGACACATCACAAGCCCACTGGCCGAAGCCGCCATGCCCGTTGACCGCCGCAACCCACTCCGCAAGGAACTCACGCTTGGTCTTGTTCTTCTGCGTGTCCTGACCCTTGACCTCAAGCACGAGCATCTTGCCCGTGCCCAGCCGGATCAGGAAGTCGGGACGGTACTTTTTGATGACGCCCTTGTAGACATACATGATCTCATAGCCGAGGTGGTCGTTCTTCACCCACGCCGCGACGAGCTTCTTGTTCCGCTCAAGCTCGAAGGACTCGCTCGCTTCCCAAGTGCTGTCGTAGACGCAGTGGCTGATGTGCGACCGCTTCGTCACCTCGCAGGGCTTGCCCGTGTACCACGGGCGCATGTCCCCCGTGCGGCGGCGGTGGCGGTGGCGGTCCGTCGCCTCCTTCGTGCGGAAGAAAGGTGAAGGGTACACCGAAGATGTTGACATACTCCGGATCGAACAGGCCGGATTCAACGTTGACCTCATACGATGTCCGCCGCAATCCGCGACCGACGACCTGTTCGCACAGAAGCTGGCTTGAAAAAGCCCGCAGCCCCATGATGTGGGTTACGGTCTTGGCATCCCAACCTTCGGACAGCATCCCGACCGAGATCACATTCTGAATGTCCGCACCGGGCTTTCCCGGCTGCCCGACCGTATCCACCTTCTGCCGCAAAAGCTCGGCCTGCTGCTGCCTGGTCAGTTTCTTCTGCGTCTTGCCGTTGTCGTTGGTAACGTAGCCCAGGCTTCCAGCTCGGCCATCCCTGCCGGGACGATGTTGAATTCGTCGTAGTAGTCGCCGTCCGGGTTGTCCGGCACGAGGACTTGCAGCCTGTTGCGTACGGTCAGCCCCGGCGCGACGACAAAGATGTTCTTGCTATACCGCTTGTCTTGCGGATAGGTCACCTTGTTCAAGACCTGCCACGCGATCAGCATGGACATCACAATCGTCTTGCCGGACCCGGTTGCCATCTTGGCGCAGAGGCGCGTGAAGTCCCCGCCATCGCTCGAAATGTCGATGCCCTGTCGCTCGGCCGGCGACGCCTCGGTCAGCCAGATGAGCGTCTCGATAGCTTCAAGCTGGCAGAAGAAGAACCGCCGATCCTTGCGCTCTTCCGGATCTCGCCAGTGTTCGAGCAGCCGCTTGGTGATCCCGGAGACGCCCGCGTACCCGGCCTCGCGCCAAGCCTGAACGCGCGGACGGATTCTGTTGACCAGCGGAAGCTCGACGAACACGCCGGGGTCGTCGAACGCCTTGGAGCCGGGCGTGGCCACGACATACCCCGCCGGACGCCGCCCGTCCTGGCGCTCGAACATGCGGACTTCCCGATCGTAGCTCCAATATGTCGACGGCTCCTCGTACGGGGAGTTGATGATGAGCTGGTCGATCTGGAACTTGCGTTTAGCCATTCCTACGCAACCCCGACAATCTTCAAGCTCTCGATGCCCCGGTCGTCGATGATCTTCACGGCCACGCGCTGGTGGTCGCCCGGCTCGAACGGGAGCGAGATCGTTCCGCGATAGGCTTCGATCAATTCCTCGTCGATCTCGGCCTTGAGGTTCTTCGCCAGTCTTGCCCAGCCGTCCTTCGCGCCGGCCATCGGGAAGAACACCTGCGACGGGTACAGGCTGCGACCGTCGTAGTCGGTGTCCAGCATCCACATGGCGATCCTGCTCGTGTCGCCGCTTTCGATCTTGCCGTCGACCGGGTTGTAGTAATCGAACCCGCAGACCTCGACCTGCCATAACGTAGCGCAGGCATCCTGCCTGCTGTCATCGGTTTGCGCTTGCGGCAGGCTGGAAGCCTGCGCTACATAGCGGCGAACCTGAACATCCGGCTGGCCGATCATCCAGAACGACTCGTTGCTCGAGCGCTTCTTTTTCAGATCGTCGGTCAGCAGGTCGGTGTTCATCTGCACCTTGAGCAGCGTCATCCCCGGCCAGTGGGTCTCGTCGATGTCCTTGGCCGCTTCCGGGTCGAATTGGAACGAGGCGAACACGACCATCCTCGGCGTGGGCTTGAGAAGCTGCGCCTCTTCCAACGCCTGCTCGACCTGCCGTTGTTCCAGCGGGGCATGTTCCGGCCCGAACGAGACCACCACACGCTCCGGCGTGTCGCCCGTGGTCTCGGCGTCGGCGTGCAGCCAGCGCGTACCGGAGAGCGTTTCGACGCGCGAGAAGTGAATGTGCTGTTTCTTCTTGCCCCGGATGCCGCACTTGAGAAGCTCATCCCGCCATTCGTCCTGGCGCAGCGTCTCGCAGGATCGCCCGACGGAAGAATCTGCGGTCCACGTAGCGCAGGCATCCTGCCTGCTCTGATCGCTTTCGGTCGTCTTACGTTGCAGGCTGGAAGCCTGCGCTACGCCGGCGCTGCCATAGGCCCAGTCTTCAGGCCGCACACACAAACCCGCAGCCACCGGGTTGTTGATCGTATATTCACAAACTCGCTGATAGTCCTTCTCATCGCGCACCAGATGGTCGTACGACTCACGCTGCCAAAATGGCTGGCCGGACCGATCCAACAGCTTGTTCGCCTTCGTGGCCGTGTACGACTTCCAACTGTGCAGAATATCGCTCAGCGTGTGCTTCTCCGATGGCGTGATCACGACATGTACGTGGTTGGGCATGATCGTCCATGCGTGCAGCTCATAGCGCTGCCCCGCGAAATGTTGGAGCGCGTCGGCTACGATCTGACCAACCTCGGGCCGCGTCAACCAGCAGTCCCCACGCCCCGCGTCCAGATACGCGTCGATCTTCTCCGAATGGAGTTCGCTGAGCCTCCGTTGATCAGCCTTCGTCAGTGATTTCCCCGATCGACGTGTGCGATCTGCAAGCGCCGCCCGCTCCGCGTCCAACTCGTCAAGGACCGACTTGGGCAATGTTCCGGCCAGCCGAAAGGTCACGAAGTACGTCGCACCTTCCGATTTCCAATGCGGCAGGTAACCGCGACCGTGCGTCCCCGACAGCAATTCCGGTCGCCGTAGCGCAGACATCCTGTCTGCATCTTCCGGCGCCTCGATTCGCCGCGTTTCTTCCGGCAGGCTGGAAGCCTGCGCTACGGTACCGGTACCGCAAGCATCCCTGCTTGCATCGGAAATACTCATTACCGCCGGAGCCGGAACCGCCTCGACCGTGAACGGGCCGGACACACGGGCCCTGGACTTGTCAATAAACGGCTGATCGTACAGCGTCTCCTGATCGGCGTACTTGGCGATGGCCGCGTCGATTGCCTTGCGGCTCATGCCTTCCTTGATCTCCGGGTTGTTGGCGATGGA
>JBHHVX010000065.1:0-20125 GCA_046754505.1 Phycisphaerae bacterium
CGAGTTGTCGAGTCAAGACCTTTTTTCGGACGGGTAGATCGCTTTTCCTCTGCTGCGCAAAACCGGTGCCTGTCCCTAATTATCCAAGATCGGCTGACGGGACTTGTCTGAAGAGCCGAGCCTACTCCCAACCGCCGGGCATCCCTTCGACCGTCGTCAGCGGGACTCTCCAAACAGCAGCGCGCTGCTCATGTTCTCCATCTCGGTCAAGGGTCTGAAATAGACGTTCGTGGCCTTGGCCTCTTCCAAGGACATCTTTACGGGCCGGGTCACAAATGTACCTTCATTCCCTTGCGGGAGGAAGATGTCACTACCGTCCCAGGTAGCCGGGTCGAAGTAGAGCCCGATCCATATTGGCCTGGGTCGGCCCGCGGGCACCGCGGGTGGTTGTATGGCCGGCCGGCTGCGCGCGTCGTCGATCGGTCCACAGCGGCCGGTCACGGCGAGGCCGTGATACCCGGCGATCAACTCGCCATTCTTGCCGTAGACCTCCACGGGGTAGGTCGTCCAGCCGGTGAAACCCGCCAGCACCTTCACCACACGATTGGATACGAGTAGCAATGCGGCGAAGCCCGTGCTGACAAAGTCGTGCGCGGTGCTTCCGCTGGCCCCCTTGAAGAACTCGAAGACCAGGGGCTTGTCTGGACGAACCCGTGCACGATAGAGCGCGGACACGTCTTCGATGTCCTCGTCATTCCGCGGACGCACATGAAGTGCCGTCCGCTTCCCGATCGTATTGAGGTCGTACACCGTGCTGAAATCCATGGCTTCACCTAGAAGTTGATGGCCAGTCCGTACTGTCCGGCGAGTTGCCTGGCAAAGGACTCGGATTATTCGGGACAGTCACCGTTTTTGTCCCGCCGAGGCTGTCCCCATTGCGCCCTGTAAGAATCGGTGGTTGTCCTATTCATGCCGTGCCATTCTTGCCCCTGACACGACTCATAATAACGCCCCCGAGTTGTCGAGTCAAGACCTTTTTTCGGACGGGTAGATCGCTTTTCCTCTGCTGTGGACGATTTGTCGGCAGGGTCGCGGGAGGGTCTCGCGGGGATCACCGGTCGCACGGCCACGCAAGCGTGGCCGTGGCACGCGGCGCTCCCCGGTGAATTCTGACATGGAAGGGGATCTGTGACGGTTTTGGCGGCAACGCCCGGCCACCCCAATGGGCGCCACTGGCGGCCACGTCGGCCACGGGGGGGCGACGCAACGGCCATTGCATCGAGTCCGCCTGGCCTGTCACGGGTCGCCCCGGCGAGAAACACCCGGCGTCGCGATTCGATTCGCCCCGTGCGCCGTCGTATGATCGGGCGCGATGCCCCCGTCTGTCCTGGTGATTCTCACGCTCGCGGCCGTCGTGACGGCGACGGTCAGCGCCATCATCGGCATGGGCGGCGGGATTCTCCTCCTGGCGACGTTGTTCTGCGTGCTGCCGCACGGCGAAGCCGTCCCCATTCACGCCGCCGTCCAGCTCGCGAGCAACGGCACGCGCGTGCTGGCCTTCGTGCGCCACGTGGAGTGGGCGATCGTGGGGCGGTTTGCCATCGGGGCCGTTCCCGGCGGCGTGGCGGGAGGACTGCTCCTTGCGTCATTCGGCGAGCCGGGCGCCGCGGAGCCGTATCTCAAAACACTGATCGGCGTCTATATCCTCGCCCTGACCTTCCTGCCCCGGCCGTCCGGCCCGACGAAAGCGACCCGGGCCCACGAGTTTCCGCTGATGGGGTTCGCCGCCGGCACGGCCGCCCTCACCGTCGGGGCCGTCGGCCCGTTGATCGCGCCCCTGTTTGCCCGTCGCGGGTTCGTCAAGGAGCGGCTCGTGGCCACCAAGGCGATGTGCCAGATGTTCCTTCACGTCGTGAAGATCCCGGCGTTTCTGATGCTCGGGACGATCGATTACGGGCGATTTGCCACCCTGATCGTGCTGATGGCCGGTGCCGCGATGATCGGGACGATCCTGGGCAAGCGGATCCTGCGGCAGGTCTCACCCGCGACGTTCGTCCGGCTCTATCGCATCGCGCTGACGGTCGCAGGCGGCAAGGTGCTCGTGTTCGACGGACTGGCGCGGCTTTTGGTATGGTAGCGCTACGTTACGCCATTCTCAGCGATGGGTCGGCATTGTCGGCCGCCGGTGAAAGAGACCGCCCATCGCAATAGCGTCGGCCCCCTGTGGCCGACGTGGAAGCCAGGACACGCGCCGCCATGCCCGTTGGCCACGGGGGGCCAACGCTACGCTCTGGGGCGATGCTACGCTCTGCATCACGTCGGCGATGTCGCGCTGCGATACTGAACGCCCCATGAGACGCTCGCCGGAGTCGCCTCAAAGCCTTCCATCGTTCAGGTGTTTGCCACCGGCCGGAAAGACGAAGGCGATGATGATCAGCAGCGATCCGATCATGCCGGCGAGGCCCGGGTTGCCGCGAATCTGGTAATAGGCGGGGACCTGTCCCAAATAGCCCTCAAACGTCCCATAGCCCACATATGCGTTGAGGGCGGCGATGGCGATGATGCATGCGCCGATCAAAACGGCCGACATTCGCATGAACCCAAACACGGATCCACCTCCGTTCCGAACATTGTCACGCTCGCGAATCGTCTCGGCCTCCGCACCTACGCAAGCCACACGATCCGCAGAAACAGCCTTGCTTACTGATATGTACGAAACATTCCCACGAAATGCCAATTCGTCCGATAACAGCGTCCCGAGACGTGTTTTCTCGCGACCGAGAATCGTGTACGCTGCAACGGTACCGCACGGGCCGTCGTCGCGGCCGCGCTCCGGACTCGCCTTGCCGGTCGCGGGTTGCTTCCCGGGCATAGACTGTGAACCGCAGGAGAGCGCCGGATGGCCATCCAGCAACTGACGGACGAACAAGTTCGCACATGGACGATCGAGCAGAAGGACCGCTGGTGGCTGGAGAACGTGTTCCGAGGGGACATGCCGCAACTCACGCTGCGTTCCGGCGTGTTCGGGATGTGCATCGGCGCCATCCTGTCCTTGACGAACCTGTACGTTGGGATGAAGACCGGATGGACGCTCGGCGTCGGGATCACGTCAGTAATCCTCGCGTTTGCGTTCTTCAAGGTCGCCCAGTCCATCGGGTGGGCCAAAGAGTTCACGATCCTCGAAAACAACTGCATGCAGTCGATCGCGACGGCGGCCGGCTACATGACTTCGCCACTCATCGCCAGCCTGGCGGCCTACATGATGATCACCCACAAGGTCGTGCCGATCATGACCACGATCGTCTGGATGATCTCGATCGCAATTCTGGGCGTCCTGTTCGCCTTTCCGCTCAAACGCCGCTTCATCAACGACGAGCAACACGCCTTCCCCGAAGGCCGAGCGGCCGGCGTCGTCATGGACGCCCTGCACAGCAGTGATGCCGCCGAGGGGTTGTTCAAGGCCAAGATCCTGGCGTTCTTTGGCGTGGCGGCGGCGGCGCTCGAGTTTCTGAAACAAGGGGACATCCTCAAACGCCTCCACCTGACCGCCCTGCAATTGCCGGGCGCCCTCGAAGACGTGTTCTACAAGCTGATCGCCCTCGTCACCCACTCGACGCCGGCACCCGCCATTCTCGGCACCCACCTCAAGGAACTCACGGTCAGCTTCGAGCCGGACCACGTCATGATGGCGGCCGGGGGCCTGATGGGGATCCGAACGGGCGTCTCGCTGCTGATCGGCGCGGTCGTCAACTACTGCATCCTCGCCCCATGGATGATCCAGTACGGCGATATCTACGGCGTCGTGGGGAGTAGCGGCGAGTTGGCAATGGGCTTCAAGAACATCACCATGTGGGGCATGTGGGGCGGCGTCGCGATGATGACCACGGCGAGCCTCTTCGCCTTCGCGAGCAAGCCGCGGATGATTCTGAGCGCGTTCACCGGCATGTTGGGCCGCAAGAGACGGACCGACGACTGCCTGCGGCACATCGAATTGCCGATGGGGGTGTTCCTGATCGGCATACCGGCGGTCGGTCTGGTCGTGGTCCTTCTGGCGTGGACCTACTTCGGCGTCAATCCCTGGCTCGGAGCGCTCGCCGTGCCGCTGGTCTTCGTGTTCACGATCATCGCGGCTCACTCGACCGCGCTCACCGCGATCACCCCGACCGGCGCCCTCGGCAAGTTGACACAATTGACCTATGCCGCGATGACCAACAGCATACAAACCAATGTCATCACCGCCAGCATCACCGGCGAGGTCGCCGGAAATGCCTCGAACCTGCTTATGGACATCAAGCCGGGCTATATGCTCGGGGGAAAGCCGCGTCATCAGGCGCTGGGCCACGTGCTCGGGATCATAGCGGGCGCCTTCGCCTGCGTGCCGGTGTTCTACTTCGCCTTTCTGAAGAACGACCCGGACGGACTGGTAACCAGTCAGTACCCCATGCCCTCGGCGCTGATCTGGAGGGGCGTCGCCGAAATCCTGACCCGCGGCCTGAGTGAATTGCCGCCGTCGGCGATCTGGGCGGCCGCAATCGGCGGCGTCACCGGAATCCTCTTTGAGGTGATCAAGCTGGTGACCCGCGGCCGGTTTCCGATTTCGGCCGTGGGCATGGGGCTGGCCTTCGTCATTCCGTTCACGACGTGTTTCGCGATGTTCCTGGGTTCGTTCTTCTTCTGGTTCATGGGACGGGTGAGCCGGCGTGAGACATCGCTGACCCATCGCCTGTTCGTCCGGAATCTGGAGCCTGTCTGTGCCGGCGTCATCGCGGGCGGGGCGTTGATGGGGATCGGAACCGCGGTATTTACGGTGCTGGCCGGGGGCTGACCCCCCCCCGGAAGCGCGCTGCCCTCGGGAGTGATGGAAGTCATGTTCAACGGTTGCCGAACGGGCATCGGTCTTTGCGTTCTCATCTCGCTGGTATGGACCGGCAGTGGCTGCGACAAGCCGCCGGCCGCGTCCCCGCGGGACGTGCTCGATTACGTCCGAAACGGACAGGCCGGGGCCAGCGTGCGCCGGCTCGACGACATCAGCCAGACCTATGTAGATACGGTCTTCAAGGCCTATCACGCCTGGCAAGACGCCGCGCAGCCACTCGCGGCGATCGCCGATCTGGACACGCTGTGGGCCGAAGATGCGGCCGAATGGCGCGAGGCCGCCAAGGTCACCGAGCGGATCAAGACCGTCTTCGCGTTTCTGTCCGACGGGGCCGACACGCCGGAAAGCGATGTGGAGGACCGCCATACCACCGAAAAGGAAGCGTCCAAGGGCGATTCCACGGAAAAGAAACCCAAGTCGCGGGTGCAACTCCATGAGGCGCTGCTCCGAGCCATCGATGCGGCGCCACAGACCCTGACGGAGCAGCAGTCGGACCTGGCCGCCCGCATTCGCGCCAAATTGGGGATCGAAGCGACGGACCGATGGTACGCCACCATAGCGAATGACTACCGCAACCTGCTCGCATTCGTCGTCAAGCACTCCAACGAATTCGATCGGCGGCATCCGGGGCTGACATTCACAGACGCCGACACGAACGTGCGCGGTCACGAACTCTGGTCCCGGCTTCATAAGGAGCTGCAGGCCGAGCGCGAGGCCGACAGGGCGTTCATTCAGACCGTGCAGACGCTGGAGACGAAACAAAAGTCAGAGGCACTCGAAGAGAAGCAGGAGCTTCGCAGGTCCGGACTGGAAGGCGAGAACGAACGGAGCCGATACCGCGAGTTGGAACTGCTGGTTCGATACTACGATGCGCGGAAAAAGACCGCCGAGGCTCTCGAGAAAAAACTCGACAAGAAGCAGGCGACCCCGAAAGAGGACACGGCGGACGACGACGGCGCGGGCTCGGCCTCCGAAGAGTGACCGCAACCGGCACGGATTCGACAGGCAACGGGAGCGCCGCAACAATGCTCTGCGCTACGGATATCATAACCTTCGTGGTCCGATTGAGTTAGCGGCCCGAAGACCGGGTGGCGCCGCGCGTCGACCGGTTTTCGACTTGATTCGACCCGACGATTCGATATGCTGAGATCTTGGCCAGGGCTTCGGTTCCCCGCGTGCTTCCCCCCAAGCGCGCACCCGAACCCTGGCCCTTTCTTCACCTTGTTCTTTCTCGCTCCTGCGCCCTCGTCGGCCGCATGCGCGAGATCATCGGCGTAGTCGTCGTACCGGCGGCTTCGGCTTGAGCCGGGAATCCTGAATATGGGCACGGAATCATCCATTTCGGCCGGCGAACTCGCCCGGCGGCTCGGCAGCACACTCGTGGGAGACGGCTCCCGCATCGTGCGTGGTGTGGCGACGCTGGAGCACGCCGGAGAGAATGCGATCTCGTGGGTCGGCGTCAAGGAGGATATGTCGCGACTTCCAACATCGAAGGCCGGGGTCGTGCTCATGCCGGCCGACTGCGCCACCCCCGCCGAGCGGACGATCATCCGCGTTCCGGACCCGGACGCCGCTATCTGCCAGGTCGCGGAGTGGTTCGCGGCGCCGGTGGACCGCGTGCCCGAGGGCGTCCACGCGATGGCAACCGTCGCCCCGGACGCGGCCGTGACGGGCGCGGCGATCGGCGCGCACGCCTTCGTGGGTCCGCGATCGATCATCGGCCGGGGCACGCAAATCCATCCAGGCGTATACATCGGGAGCGACACGACCATCGGTGAAGACTGTGTGCTTTGGCCGAACGTCGTCGTGCGAGAGCGCGTGACGATCGGAAATCGCGTCGTGATTCATCCCAACGCGACCCTTGGCGCGGACGGTTTCGGCTACCTTCAGCGTGACGGCCACCACCGAAAGATTCCCCAGATCGGGCGGGTCGTGATCGAGGACGATGTCGAGATTGGAGCCAACTGTGCGATCGATCGCGCCCGCATGGGCGAGACGCGCATCCGCCGCGGCACGAAGATGGACAACATGGTGCAGGTCGGGCACAACGTGGACATCGGTGAAGACTGTGTGATTGTAGCGCAGTGTGCCCTCGGCGGATCGTCGTCGCTCGGCCACCATGTTGTAATGGGGGGACATGTGGGAATCGGCGATCATGTACGCGTCGGCAGCCACGCGCGGATTGCCGCCAAGAGCGTCTTATTAAAAAACATCCCCGACGGTGCCGCCGTCCGCGGGATTCCCGCAGTCGCCTACCACGACTTTATGCGACAGCAGGCCTCGGTTCGTCGGCTGCCGGACTGGGCCGAACAGCTCCGATCACTCCGACGGCGGATCGAATCACTGGAGGCCCGACTGAACCGTCCACCGGGAGATTGAGCGGCGATGCGCTCAGCCCCGATCGCAGCCTCGTGTTTCTACGACCCTGTCACGCTCGGGTTGGCGGGAGGTGTGGGCAAAACCGCCCACGTGTTTTTCAGAGGCGACATACCGGCGGAACGCCGAAGCTCACCACCCCATAAGGCGCGACACAAAACTACGTCTCGACCGTCATGGGACGAACCACCATGATGCGGTCTCGTCCACCGGCCTTGGCGAGATACAGGGCTTCGTCCGCCAGACGGACCAGGCTCTCCGCCGTCGGCGGCTGGTCGTGATCCCGGCTGGCAAGGCCGATACTGAGCGTGGCCGTCGAGAACTCCGGCAACAGGCGCTCCGCCCGCGACCGGTACTTCCCGAGAATCCGCTTCGCCGAGGCGCGGGCTTCGTCCGGAGTCGTCCGAGGCAGCAGGACGACGAATTCGTCTCCCCCGTAACGCACCGGCACGTCCGACTCGCGGATCGATTCGCGGATGACTGCGGCGAGCAGTTCCAGCAGGCGGTCTCCGGTCTGATGCCCGAGCGAGTCATTGACGCGCTTGAAGCTGTCCATGTCGATCATCATGCAGGTGAGATCGGTGTTGTACCGCTGGGCCTCGGAGTACAGGCGTGACAGAAGCTCACGGAAGTGACGCCGGTTGTAGAGACCGGTGAGTGAATCCCGCGTCGTCATGTCGCGCAGCTTGGCGTTGAGCCGTTCGAGTTCGGCATTGCGCAGAGCGATCTCCTGTCCCAGTCGGCGGTTGGTCGTCTTGATCTCGAGGAGAGCCAGCGCCTTTTCCACGACGATCGGAACGATTCGCAAATAGTCGCCATGCTTGATGACAAAATCGACGGCCCCGTTGCGGATGGCCTCGGTGGCACTCTCTGCGGAACGCTCGCCCGTCAGGATGATCACCGGCAGATCACGCGTCTCCCGCACCCGCTTCATCAGTTCGATGCCGTTTCCGTCCGGCAGATTGACGTCGAACACGGCCACGTCGAAGGATCGCGTGTCCAGCCGGAGCGTTTCGGAACAACTCACGGCCGTCGTGATGCCGCAGTGCGGGTAGTGCTCGCGCAGGAGCTCCGACTGAAGCTCCAACTGATCCGGATCGTCATCCACCATCAGCACGCGCGGGCGCGGTTCGCCGGGCCGGTCGGTCTGAATGTCCGGATCAAGTTCGCTCATAGCACGCTTTCCGCCTCCACAGACCCACGGCCGTCGGCCGTCCCACTGACCGCCACCACGGACGACGCGGCATCGCGAGGAATCTCGAAGCCGAACACGCTCCCCCCTGCCGAATTCGGCTCCACCCAGATTCGCCCGCCCATCTTCTGCACGATGCTCTTACAACAGGACAGCCCCACGCCCTTGCCCGGCACACCACTGACAAACGGCTTGGCGCAGCGCCGAAACACGTGAAAGATGTGCTCGACTTCGTCCGGCGAAACACCAATACCCTGGTCCGCCACCGTGAAGCGGTGGCACTCCGCGTCCGCCGAATGCGCAACGACGATCTTCACTTGCTCGCCGTTCGCATGGTGCGACACATCCGTGTATTTGATGGCGTTGTCGATCAGGTTCTGCATCAACTGCCGGAACCGGCGGCGCCGGCAATGCAGGATCGGAAATGGGCCGTCGAGAACCAGCCGGATATCCTTCTGATCCAGATCGAAGTCGAACTGACCCGCGATGGATACGATCTCCGACTCCGTATCCACGTCGGTCGGCACGCCTTGCTCGTTCTGTATTTGCGACAGCGTCAGCAACTCATCGATCAAGTCCCGGCCGTGGTCAAGATTGCGCTCGATCCGCGTGAGGCACCGCGCCGCTTCCGGCGTCAGCGTATCGCCCTGCCTGCGAACCAGCAGCGCCGCCATGCCCGACGCGTTTCGCAGCGGGGCGCCGAGATCGTGTGACACCGTGCGGAGCAAGTCCCGCTTCTCCGTGATCTCGCATCGCAACTGGTCGTTCGCGTCCTTCAGGGCCTCCGTCCGCCGGAGCACTCGATCCTCCAGCTCGGCATTCAACTTGACCAGTTGGTTGTGAGACCGCGCCAGATCACGCGCCATTCCGTTGAACCGCCGGCTCAACGCGCCGATCTCGTCCCGGCGATCCGCTTCGACTCGCACCGCAAGATCCCCCGCGGCCAGTCGCCCCGCGGCATCGGACAGTCGATTGATCGGACCCGCCACGCGCCGAACCACCTCGTAACCCAGTGGCACCATCAGAAGCGTGATCCCCACCGTCAAGCCGACCACACGCCGAGCCGTCTCTGCCAGCCGGGCGTCGGCCGCGGCCAGTGACAGCCCGAGCCGAACGTAGCCGATCGTCGGGGCGGGCCCATCACGCGGGTCTTTCAACGCCGCCGTGATCGGATAGACGACATCGATAGCAGCCCCGGACGAACCGCCGGTCCGCAACTTGGGGCGATTCAGTGGTTGGACCGAGATGGTCTGGGCGTCCTCGCTGAGAAACCGGCCCACCTGACCCGCCCCCTTCTGGTGGCCGCCGAGCACGTTACCGGACATGTCTGCAAACATGAGATAGACCAGTTCCCCGCGGGGCACCATGGCCTGAGCGATGGCGAGCAATGCCTCCCGCTCATCTCGCGCGACGGGTTCTGACGCAGCGACAGACAGGGCCTTGGCCAACTCCCGGGCGTTGCGTTTCGCTTCATCCAGGGAGATCCGCGCGGCGATTCGAAGGTACATCGTGCCGGTCAGGCCCGTGGCGGCCAGCACAATCGCGGTCAGCAGCAGCGTCGTGCGAAGCTGGAGTCCGAAAAGGGCGTGTCTGACTTGTCGCCAATCCCAACCCAAGGTCGCCTCCTCCAGCATACCCGGTCGTCGACGACGGCGCAGAATGCCACTGCGGCGCGCACGTCATCCTCAACAATACCATATCGTCCCGCCGCCCCCGGGCCTTGACGACCGGGACGGGGCCGAGCGCCCCGGGCGTCTCGCACACAGGCTCCGCATAACACCTCTTCGAGGTGCGACTGCGAAGCCGCAGTGCGTCCGCATACGACCGGTAAACGTACAAGTCGATGGCGACAGCGCGAATTGACACGCGCCGGTCGGCGGGATAGAACGCCATGGAGTCTCCCGATCGCTGCAATGGAGGCAAGCGATGTCGACGGCAGGGACAAGTCTCGTACCCCGAATGGGCGAATCCGTCAGCCGTGGTGTCAGCCACTTCGGTGCGTTCTGGGTCTTCGCCGCCCGGACCTTCGGCTGCATCGTTCGCGGAGTACTGTCTCCCTCCAGTTGGCGCCTGCTGATGCCTCAGTTGTATGAGGTCGGCTATCGGTCGCTCCCCGTCGTACTGATCACCGGAGCCTTCGTGGGGATGGTCATCGCCGTGCAGGCGATCGATCAGTTCCGATCCGTGGGTCTCGAGGACCGGATGGGGGCGGTCGTCAACCTGTCGGTCGTCCGCGAGTTGGGACCCGTACTGGCGGGCATCATGCTCGCCGGTCGAATCGGCGGCGCCCTGACCGCCGAACTCGGCACCATGAACGTGACGGAGCAGATCGACGCCCTTCGAGCGATGGGCGTCGATCCGATCCGCTACCTGGTCGCGCCGCGCGTCCTGGCGTGCTTTCTGCTAACGCCGTTCCTGACGCTGTATGCCGATTTGACCGGCTCGCTGGGTGGGTGGTTCGTCTCGGTCATCCAGAGCGGGGTGAGCAGCGGCCCCTATTGGGACTACACGCGGCAGGCCGTCGACAGCTTCGATCTGTTCAGTGGGGTGATCAAGGCCTTTTTCTTCGGCGCCGCCCTGGGGCTGATCAGTTGCTACAAGGGCTTCTTCTGCCGTCCGGGGGCCGAGGGCGTCGGCCGTGCCTGTACCGATGCGTTCGTGTCGTCGTTCATCGCCATTCTGGCCCTCGACTATGTGCTCGCCGTCGCCCTGCAGGAAATCAGTGTGAGACTGTGGGGCTTCAAGTCGTTGTTATAGATGGTGAGCGTGAACCGCGACATGTCCGACGAACATGGTACGATCATCGAGCTACGCGGCGTCAGCAAGCGGTTTGGCCCGCTCCAGGTCCTCGACGAGGTGGACCTCGCGTTGGCCCGAGGCCGAACGACGGTCGTCATCGGCGAGTCCGGCACCGGCAAGAGCGTTCTGCTCAAGCACATCGTCGCCCTGCTGCGGCCGGATGGCGGCGAGGTCCACTTTCACGGCCGCCGGATCGACAGCCTGTCCGAACGCCGCCTCGTCGACATTCGCAAGCGATTCGGCCTTCTGTTTCAGATGGGGGCCTTGTTTGATTCCATGACCGTCGCGGAGAACGTGGGCTTTCCGTTGACCGAACACACACACCACCCGCGCGAGGCCATCGCCCAAACCGTAACGCAAAAGCTGCAACTCGTCGGACTGGACGGCCTCCAGGATCGTCGCCCCGGCCAATTGTCCGGCGGTCAGAAAAAACGCGTCGCCCTGGCGCGGGCGATCGCCCTCGATCCCGAAGTCGTGCTCTATGACGAGCCGACCACGGGCCTGGACCCCATCCGTGCCGACGTGATCAACGAATTGATCCTGAAACTGAAACGCGAGCTGCACGTGACGAGCGTCGTCGTGACCCACGACATGACGAGCGCCTGCAAGGTGGCGGACCGGATCGTCATGCTGCACGAGGGCCGGATCATCGCCGACGGCACGCCGGACTGGTTCCGAACCTGCGACACCCCCCAGGTCCGCAGATTCGTGGACGGTCAGGCCGACCCGTCCGATCTGAAGGCGCTCCATCTCCAAACTACACGGGTCTGAACTTGAGGAGGTCCCATGGCTGAACAACGCAAGAATACGGTCGTCGGTGTCTTTGTCCTGGCCGGCCTGCTGGCGATGGCCTCGATGGTGTTCGCCTTCGGCGGCGGTCGGTCCCTGTTCAAGCGGACCTACGACATCAAAGTCTGGTTTGACAAGGGCGTGATCGGCGTCCAGGAGGGCCAGGGCGTCACGCTGTACGGGAAGCGGATCGGCGAGACCAAGGCCGTGAGGTTTCGCGACGGGGATCTATCCCAGGGAGTGGTCGTGATCGTCGCGATCGACGGCAACCTGCGAATCCCGAGGAGCGCTCGCGTGCTCGTCCCGGAGAACGTCATGGGCATCGGCCGGCCGATCATCGAACTGGTCGTCGCCGACCCGGACGACCCCGAAGTGCTCCCGCAGGATGGCAAGGCGGAGATCCACGGGTACATGGTCGACGTCACCGACAAGGTCCTCGGGCCGGACATGCTTCCGGCCATCAAACAGACCGCCGCAGAGATCAAGGGACTGGCCCATGACTTCCGGCCGGTCGCCCGCGAGATCGCGAGGATCCTCGAAGAACGGGACATGAAGGACGTCGATGTGAAGACCATGACGGCCAATCTCGACACCTTCATCCAGCGGGCCGATGCCACGCTGAAGGGCGTCAACGAGATACTCGGCGATAAGGAGAATCAGGCCAACGTTCGCGCGGCGCTCGTGAGTTTCCGCAAGATGGCCGAGAGCGGCGTCGGCGCGATGGACGACGCCAGGACCGCGATCGGGCAGGGTAAACTCGCGATGCAGGATGCGCGGGCGCTGTTCGAGCGGGTGGCCGTGACGACCGATGATCTGTCGTCCGTGCTTAAGCACATGGATGAGACACTGGTCTCTCTCAACACCGGCACCGGCACGGCGGCGCTTCTGCTAAAGGATAATCGCCTCTACGAGGAACTCGTCCTCGCCACGCGGCGCCTGACCCAGACCCTGGACGAAACTCGCGAAGTCTTCGAACTATTGAAACAGGGAGAAATCCGCGTCAATCCCTGGTAGAAGATCCGGACGCTGCGACCGTCGACGCCGCCCCGCGCTATCGGCCGGGATTAGACCACGGCACATCTGAAATCTGCGCGAGGTGATTCGCCAGCCGTGCCCACGCGAAGAACAGGTCACTCAGCCGGTTCAGGCCCGACAACAGGTGCGGGTTTACCGCATCGGCCCCTGCCACGGCCGCAACGGCCTGCTCCGCGCGTCGACAGACCGTTCGACACACATGCAACTGAGCCGCGAGGGCATCGCCCCCCGGCAGGATGAACTCCCGAAGGGGCTCGACCCCGGCCGCGGCCTCGTCGATCCAGGACTCATATCGCGCGGCCAGCTCGCCGGTCGCGATGGGCACACGCTCACGCTTCCCGCTCGGCGTCGCCAGTTCCGCCCCGAGTGCGAACAGATCGTGCTGCACGCGGACAAGACGGTCCCGCATCTGCCCGACAGGCTGCCCGCGCTGCCGTGCCAATTCGGCCGCGACGCCGAGGTGGGCGTTCAGTTCGTCCATCGCGCCGAACGCGACGATGCGAGGATCGTCCTTCCGAACCCGACTCCCGTCGAACAGGCTCGTTTCGCCGCCGTCACCGGTGCGGGTATAGAGCGTCATGATCGAGCTGCGCGTCGGGACGATCGCGTTCACTCGTCCGCGTCGTTGTCGTCATCATCCTTGTCGCTGTCCGCCGCGGCGCTATCTTCGTCTTCGTCTTCGTCAAAGTCATCGAGGCCGGCCGTCGTTATCTTCTGCCGGACCTCCATCGCGGCGTCGATCAGCTTCATCGGCACGAACAGGTCAGCGCGACCGACCTTGCCGCGGCGCTGCGTCGACCAGGCCACCGGGGCATCAACCGTCGGGACGTCGAACGAAATCATGTCCTCCTCGCCGACGGCGGAGCTCGCCCGCTTGAACGCCTGGAGGATCGCGTCGACCGCGATGAACATCTCGCCCGAGCGTGGGCTGGGCAGGTGGGTGGAAACGGCCTTGATGCCGCTGTTGCTCGACAACGCATCGCCCCCGGAGATCACCGTCTTGACAATGGTCTCATAGCGCTTCTTGCCGCCACCAAAGGCGAGAGCGACGCGCTTGGCGTCCACGGCCCCGAATCGCAGCACCAGATTCTTGCCCAGCAGGGTCTCGACGTTCTTCGCATCGTCTTCGTCGATGTCCTCGGCAAGTTGCGTCAGGTCCACGGTGATCGTATCCACCTTCTTGCCCGCGATCGTTTCCGCATCGGCGGCATGTGCGAACGCCTTCTTCATAGCTGCCACGTCTTCGTCGTCCGAGATCGACCACGCCTGCTCATAGAGCTTGCGGACGCCGGAGACGAAATCGCCGGCGCTCTTTGTCTCAATGACAACGGTCAACCCAAACATGCCTCCGGACCCCTCCGGCAGGGCCGACACGCCGAACGCAAATCGCCCGATGTCTTTCAGCAGCGCGTAGCCGCCCTTGACGACCGCCGACAACGCTTCGTTGCCGACGCCGGTCGGCCCTCCCTGCAGCAGCATGCTGACCATCGCGCTCTCACCGCCGAACTTTTCGGTGTGCTCGCTGTATGCAGCGGCCTCGCCCTGCACGAGCAGGAACTTCTCCCTCGGCAGCCAGGCGAGCAGGGGCTCCGACGTGTTCTTGATCTCGGCGAGGAGCTTCTGGAAATCGCTGTCCTTCTCGCCGGTGACCAGGAAGGCCAGCGACAGGCCTTTCTCGTTGATCGTCACGGCAATGTCCAACGCCGACATTTCCGTCAGCATCTTGACAAGCGGCTCGATGGGGTTGCTGCCGCCCGTCTGAGCACTGATCATCTGCACAAAGAAGGCGATCTGGTCCTTGTACGCCTTCGTGATGGTGCTCGCCGACAGGCTGATGTAGGCGTCGCTGTCCGCCATCGCCTCGGCCCGCGCCTTGTCGAAACCCGCGCCGAGGCCCTTCTTGTTGTTCAGAACCTTGGCCGTGCATTCCCGGACCGGGCTGAGCAACACAACCTTGCCCTTCTGTGCAACGTACATCGGGCTTCCGAACACCGTGCATTCAGACACACCATCGGCCGGCTTGGAGGCCGGCGTCTTGCCTTCGTCTTCGCCTTCGCCGCCAACCGGCCCACCCGCCGCCTTGAGTGTCTCCACCAAGGCCTTGGGATCATTCGCAGGCACGAGAAACACGATGCCCTCGTTGCCGTATTGGTTGTAATCCAACGCGATGACACCGAGGGGACTGGACGTGTCGAGCGTCTCGCCGAGTTGAAGCATGTTCATCAGCATGGGCATGAGCGGCATCGGAGGCAGACCCAGTTTCTGCTGCACGAGCCGGGCCTTGGCGTCGGCATTATCGAGCGACCGCACGACGGCGAAGCCCCATGCGTCCTGGGGAACCAATTTGACCAAGTCCGCGCCACCGCCCGCATAGGCGACCGCTGGAAGCCAGGCCGCGGCCCAGCCGACAAGGACGACACACACACACGAGACATGATTACGCAACCGCATGGATCATCTCCTTCAATTCACCCCCCTTGTCATGATTCTTCCTGAACGACGCTGCGGCTCAGGATTTCCGCGTGACCGTGACACGGATTGTCAACGCGCGCGAACACAGGCAATCGACCTGTTCTCACACCTCGGGACGTGGTGGCCTGAGCCGCTCCGGCGATATAACGGTGACCCACCCGGGCGTCAACCCGACGGTGACCATCCGGTCGATCTCGCTCCGACCGACAGGAACGAGCCGAGGGCCACGACACTACCGATGCCCTCCGGAAACCGGCCTCGGACGCGGCAGCGTTGGGAATATTACAGGCCTACGGACTCTCATTGATGCGCGAATACTCTTTCCGATATCGCGAACCAGACGCATCGTCTCCAGAACATCGTCGGCCGCCATACAGGCTTGCCCGACAAAGGAGTGGGCGCTGACGACGCCGGCCCAGCCGACGATCGGTCCCGGGCGCGAGGGCAATTCCGGCGCGGCGCTCACGCGCCGTGGCTCGTCGGCGTTCACCTGGAGGGCCATCATCCTCGGCCCAAAGGAAAACACCTGGCCCATGTCGAACAACAGGACCACGTGCGGTTCGGCAGGCAGCGCCGCAAGTGTCTTCCGGAAGCGCTTGTTGTGGCACAGCCCCTGTTTGCGGGTCGTCAGCTTGAGCAAATCGACGAATTGCTCGGGCTTGCAGCCGGACATGGCGATCACAACGCGGTGCTTGTCGGCAGCGGCCTGTCGCACGCAAAACCGATCGCCGTACATGGCGATCATGGCGCGGCGCATCATCGGATCCGCCCGGTCGAGGTCGAAGCGGTACTCATCGTAGCCGGTATCACCCTCTCCGAAGCGCTTGCACTTCGAATGGAATCGGCTGGTTGGAAGAAACGACGAGAGAACCTCGCACGAACTATCGGCGATCGTCCGCATCTGCCCGAGGGCCTTGGTGGAATCTACAAATGAATAGTTGCCGATCATCTCCATCGTGCTTGCGGACTGCTCGGGAGCTGCAAACATCACATTCATGCCGCGCATCTGATCGTAAAAGGCCGCGATGGCCTCGACCAGGCGGTGGCGTTCCTCCGGCGCGATGCCGCTGGAAACCGATTCGGTGTTGAAGATGCTCCGCGCCAGATCGGCGGCGGTCCGACCGAAGGCGGGAGAGTGCCAATCTGCCGCCATCGCCATCAGAAAAGGGCGATCAGGCAGGCCCACCCACGGATTCCGCCCGGTGTGTTCCGACGATGCCAAAAAAGCCGCGACCGATCCGTCGGGCGTAAAGGCATGCTCATGAGTGACGCGAAACACCTTGCCGTCAAACGAGCCGCCCAGCGTCACGCTCTCCATCTGATTGAGCGTCCCGACGACCATCTCAACGAACCAGTCAAACGCCGCACGCGTCGCGTCGGCCGCGGCGTCGCGATCGCCCTGTTTCGTCACGTGCGTCGCCATGCGGCCCGCGGCACTCAGGCCGAACTTCAATGCGGGAGTGATCATGGCCCGCCAACGCGCAAACGGCAGGTAGACAAACACGTCACTGTCGTGATAGATCGCCTTCTGCCGATCGTTCAGTGCCACCGCCACGCACCGCGCTTCGGAGGCGTGAAGCATGCGTCGCAGGTCCCGGCTCCGACGCGCCGTGAAGGCCCAACCGTCACGCAGAAGAACGGATCGCCGACGACCTCGAACGCGGAGGCGTCCGAACGCCCCGGCCGGACCGGACAACCCGCGTGCGAAACGTTGAGGGTCTCGGGGCGTAAACCCGACCACCATCGAGCGCCAATCGAACGTCGGCCTGGTGAGTATCAGGACCAGCGGTGACGAGAAATCGCACGTGCCGGCTTCCAGCCCGAGAGTCCGTTCCAGTTCGCCGAATTCGTCCCGGATTCCCGCGACATCAACCCCGGCGAACTCCGCTGGCATTGCCCGCTTCATAAAGGCGGTGAGCCGGCCGACCGTGAGATCGAGGTCGCGAAACACGACCACGCCGGCGACATCGCCCGGAATCAAGGTGAGGGGGTCGGCCGCCAGGAGCCGGCCCGCGGCGACGCCGATGGTGAATATCACAACCCACGCCGTGGCGCATGACAGAGCCGCAGGGTGCCACTGGCGGCTTGTCCGCCAGTGCCCCACTGTTCTGTCACGCTTCATGGGTTGGGGAGCATCGGCGTCCCGCCGGTGTATTACCTCTGAAGGCGCCCGTGCAGCGTGCCCGCACCTCCCGCCAATCCGGGCGTGACAGGGCAGTGGATACCGGTCGCGAACCATGCCCGTTCCTCGAAGACCGCCGGCCATCAGCAAAACGGAGTTGTTACATTGCATGATCCGGTGCCCCAGGAATCCAATACGAAAGCGATCGGCTACGTCCGCAAATCGGCGGAAACTGCATGCCCCAACCCTCGCCCAGCAGAACGATCCGCCAGTGCCGGTCTCACGCACGGTCGCCATGCGCCCGACCCGCGAGCCCGGGCGGCCTCACTCCGCAAGGTGGCAGGCAACTCGACGGCCTTGCCCCGGCTCGCCGAGCGGACGCATCAATGGAACTTCTTGTGAGCACTGTCTTTGCGCGATGGGACACCGAGGATGAAACGCGCAGCCGGACGGCGGATCCAGCGGACTGGGGATCTCGCCCGACACGAGAGCAGAACGCCCCTCGCATGCTGTTTCCGGACGTGGAACGGCGGCGATTAACGCTTGGGTATACGGATGGCTCGGACGTTCGAACAGCGTCGCCGCCGGCGCCTGCTCGACAATACGGCCCAGATACATTACCGCAACCTCGTCGCAGAAATGCCGCACCACCGCCAGATCGTGGGCGATGAAGAGATAGGTCAGCCCAAGGTCCTTCTGGAGATCACGCAGCAGATTCAGGATCTGGGCCTGCACGGAGACATCGAGCGCCGAGACCGGCTCGTCGCAGATGATCAGCTCCGGCTCGACGGCCAAGGCCCGGGCGATGCCGATCCTCTGGCGCTGGCCACCGGAAAACTCGTGCGGATAGCGCCCGGCGTGCTCCGCCCGCAGCCCCACACGCTCGAGGAGTGCGGCCACGCCCTCGCGGCAGACGGCCCCACGGGCGATGCCATGCACCACCATCGGCTCGGCGATCGCGCGGCCGATGGTCAGACGCGGATTGAGGCTCCCGACCGGGTCTTGCAGCACCACCTGTAGCCGTCGGCGCAGCTTCCGCATCGCCGACGGCTCGAGCGATAGAATATCCACCCCGTCGAACACGACCCGTCCCGCGGCGGGGGCGATCAGTCGCAGGACCGCTCGCGCCACCGTCGTCTTGCCAGATCCCGATTCTCCGACCAGCCCCATCGCCCGGCCCCGCTCGATCGTGAAAGACACGCCCCGGACGGCCTCCACCCACGCCGTCGTGCGGCCGAACCAATCACGCCTCGCCGGAAACCGGACGACCAGATCGTGAACCGCCAGACACGCGGCCCGGCCCTCGGCCCGGCAGCCGGGAGCGGTCGCGGTTCCGCCTTCGTTGATCCGATCGTCCGTCATTGCGTCGCGTCAGACCCCTTCACGGTCCTTGGATCGGGACAGCCTGTGGCTCGATCTCCCAGCAGGCCGCGTCGTGGTCCGATCCGACCGCGATCGTCGGCGGCTGCTCCCGGACACAGCGCCCCTTGCCTCTGCCCAACCCACACCTCGGTTCGAACCGGCAGCCCGGTGGCATCGCTCCCGGCGGAGGCACAGTGCCCTCGATCACCGGCCATCGATCAACGGCCCGGCCCATGGTCGGCGTACAACGCATCAGCCCCTCGGTGTAGGGGTGAGCCGCCCGGGCGAAGAGCGACTCGACCGGCGCCGATTCCACGATCCTTCCCGCGTACATAACCGCCACGCGGTCGGCCTGCTCCGCCACGACGGCCAAATCGTGCGTGATCAGCAGGATCGCCATCCCGCTCTGCCGCTGGAGATCGGCCAGCAGCCGCAGAATCTGGGCCTGAATCGTCACGTCCAGAGCGGTGGTCGGCTCGTCGGCGATCAGGACCGCGGGATCGCACGCCAAGGCCATCGCTATCATCACACGCTGCCGCATCCCGCCAGACAGCTCATGCGGGTAGGCATCGATCCTGCGCTCGGGCGCGGCGATGCCCACGCGGTCCAGCAATTCGATCGCCCGCCGTCGTGCCTGACGGCGGCGCAGCGGCGTATGCAGCTCGACCGCCTCGATGATCTGTCGCCCGACGGGCATGATGGGGTTCAGGCTCGTCATAGGCTCCTGAAAGATCATGGCGATCCTGCGGCCACGGACACGCCGCATCTGCCCGGGTGTGGCCTGCAGCAGGTCCCGGCCGTCCATCCACACTTCCCCGCCGGCCAGGGCCGTCCGCCTCGGCAGAAGGCCCATCACGGCAAGCGAGGTCACGGTCTTGCCCGAGCCGGATTCGCCGACCAGCGCCAGCGTCTCGCCCGCCGCCAGCGAAAAACTCACGCCATCAACCACCCGCACAAACCCGCTCTCCGTCGAGAACCCCACAGAGAGACTGCGAACGCCGAGCAATGGACCTGCGGAAGACATGCCGGAATGATCCATGACCGGCGACAGCCCGACAAGCCGGTGGTCCGTTCCGCTCGTTCCTACCGTTGGGGAGCATCGGCGTCTCGCCGGTGCGACTCGTTCCTACCGTTGGGGAGCATCGGCGTCTCGCCGGTGCGA
>JBHHVX010000066.1:0-19891 GCA_046754505.1 Phycisphaerae bacterium
GCACCCGGATCGCCTTGCGGACCTTGGTCGCCCTGCGGGCCGGGCGTTCCGGGGGCACTGTCGCCGGCGGGTCCTGCGGTTCCGGGGGCACCTTGTGGTCCGGGGGCGCCCTGTGGGCCGGGCGGTCCGGCGAGACCACCGGACGCGCCGAAGAGGAGCGACGTTGCGAGGGAACCGCCGCCGGTCAGCCCGGAGATGAGTCCATTCAGGCCGAAGCCGAGCAGGTCGCGTTGATAATCCTGCAATCCGAGGAAACCGCCGCCGCAGCCCGGCGCGAGGATCATCGCTGCAGCGATGACGCACGATGTGATGGTCTTTGATGTCATCCGTTTCATATTTCTTTCCCTCCGCGGTCGGTGCGGTTCCCCCGAGTCCAAAAACTCATTTTGTCTAGGTTTGGCGCCGTGCGCGACACGGTTCGCGTCCACGCCTGTAGCATTCTACCGACGGAGGAGACTGGAGTCAACGGTCGGCGATGAGCGGCGAGGTAGCGCGCCCGATATGGTCGTCGTGTATATCGGTACCAGTCTTAATATGGGCCTTGGTTGGAAAACCGATAACGCAGCGGTGGGCTGCCTGTGCGGGCTGGCAGCGGGTGACGGGTTTCCCGGACGCCTGACTCGGGCCGACCGTTTTGGTCTCTGTCTACGTCTCTCGAGCGCGATAACTCCTGCTGTCGCTTAATGTTCGCTGGTTCTGCGGACTCCGAAAGGGGACGTGCACCGCCGGTCGAATCGGACGGGGAAGCGGGGTCGGTGCGGCCGGCGGCCGAGGGGTGGGCGTGAAATCCGGGACGGGACTTGACAGGCGTCGGCGCTCGGCGGTATAAGTGGCGTTATTGGGGGCGAGGGTCTGAAGCGTCGGGACGGAAGCTCGAACCTGTCGAGTTCGGCGCGGCCTAGGACTCTCTTAGTCATTGGTCGAATAGTCGAATCGAGTGAGTGTCAAGGCGCAGCCTGCGGATGAGCGTCACGTCCGACAGGTTGCGGATGGTGGAAGGATATTATGAAGACAAGTCGAACGAATCTGAGTTTGATGGTGTGCAGCGTTCTTGCGCTGGCGTCCGCAGCCGAGGCACAGAGTCTCTTTGCGGTCGGTGCGAATCCGAACGTGCTGTACTCGGTGGATGTGACGACCGGCGACCTGGCGGCCGTCGGTGGGTACTCGCTGACGGAGCCCGGGTCGGAGTTGTTCCTGGGCGGGCTGGAGTTCGGTCCGAACGGAACGCTCTTCGGTGTCTCGGTGGGGCCGCGTGCGCGGCTGTATTCCATCGATCCGGTGAACGCGGCGGCGAACGCGATCGGGTTGATGAATGAGTTCAGCTTTGAAGGGGCCGTGGCGTTCGATCCGAACACGGGCGCGATGTTCGGCGCCAACGGGCGGAACGCGAACGTTCCGACGCTGTATACGATCGATCCGCTGACGGGGCAGGCGACGCCGTTGGGCATCATCTCGGGCGGACCGCACGACTTCAACGGGTTTGGGTTCGATACAAATGGCGACTTGTTCGGCCTCGATCGAGTGACCAACTCGCTGTGGAAGATCGACAAGACGAATCCTTGGGGAGCGGGCACGATGCAGGTCGGGTCAAGCTTCGGACCGGGCCTCCAGATCGGCAGCTTCGGCGGGATGACGGTCGATCCGGTGAGCGGTCAGGCGTTCGGGTATGCCGGCGGCAGCCGGACGCTGTTTGCCGTCAGCCTGCTGACGGGGGTCACGACGGTGATCCGTCAATACGCAGCAGGCTCTCCGAATCTGATGGGGCTGGCGTTCATTCCGGAACCGTGCGCGCTGTCGCTGATGATGCTGGCCGGCGTGGTGCTGGCGGTTCGACGCCGGCGGCGTTGATCGCGTGCGTTCCCCATCCCCGGGGATGGGGCACCCTGCGCGGTCGTGTGATTCTCTCCATGACAACGGCCGCGCGGGCTGAAGCCCGTGGCTCTTCGTTCGCATGCGATTGGCGCAACGCGCGGTCCATCGGTTCACCGGTGGAGGGTGCGGAGCACGGTCGGGCCGGGGCTGGCGGTGGGAGCTGAACACCGATATGATCGGCGTATGAGGCGGCGGTCTGCATTCATCATCCTCGTTGTTCTTCTGGCCTCGACAGCGTACGGCGAGGCCAAGGAGCTGCACTTCGCTCGAGTCCGCGTGCTGCTGATGAGCAAGGCGGCGCGTTGCACTTCCTGTCATGCCGATTCAAAAGGGGCATCGCTGAATGCCTACGGCGAGCGACTGACCGCGCTATCGCACGACGATCCACTGGCGGACCGGATGGCCGCGCTGGAGGCGGAACCTTCGGTGAAGGCCGATGCGGACGCACGGCGTCAGGCCCGCGAGGATCGGGACGTGGACCGGGATGGCGTGGCCAACTGGATCGAGATTCTTGCGAATTCGAACCCGGCGGATGCGAAGGATACGCCGAACGCCGAGACGGCCCGGCGGATCGAGCGCGTGATCAGTTGCAAGCTGTGCCACCGGGCGACAAACCTGCCGGGGGAGGGCCTCGAAGCGAATCCCCATAACGAACTGGGGGCGTTTTTGGCGAAGACGTTTGTCCGACGGCGCGGCCGGCGCGCTCCGAAGGACGCGGAGCAAGTCCGGTCGGCGGCCGAGCGGACGCCGATCCTGACGCGACTGTCCATGATCCGGAAAAAGCGTCCAAAGCGCAGCCGGGCGACGTACTGGGAGAAGATACGCCTGCTCCACGCGCCGGCCGATTCTCACGACACTCCGAGCCGTGCCGCTTTGCGGGCGTTCCGGAAGGACGCAGCCCGTCAGCGCCGGCGAAAGACCCGCGACGCCGGTCGTGGGCTGACCTCGAAGGCTCACGGGCCGGACGGTTTTCTTCTGGACGTCGACAAACCCCTGGACTGATCGGCGGATTGTGGGGTCCCGGGGTGTGCTCTACACTGATTGGCGTTTGCGCCAGCGTCGGCTTGAGTCTTATGACATTACGAATGGTGTGTCCCGCGTCGATGCGGGCTGAGGAGGGCCGGTTGGGGGGTGGTGTTGGGTGCCGCTCTCCGACGGTCGCGGTTTTGATCGAGGATTGGTGGGTCGATGTCTTTGCCGGTTGTTGCCATTGTGGGTCGCCCGAACGTCGGAAAGAGCTCGCTGCTCAATATGCTGGCGCGGGAGCGGATCAGCATTGTGGACGCGACGCCGGGCGTGACGCGGGATCGCGTGAGCGCCGTGTGCGCCGTGGAGGATCGGTACTTCGAGCTGATCGACACCGGTGGCTATGGGATCGAGGATCACGATGACCTGACCGACCACGTCGAAGGTCAGATCCGGCAGGCGATCGGCGGGGCGGCACTGATTCTGTTCGTCGTAGACCTCCGTGAGGAAATCACGCCGCTGGACGGGGAGGTGGCCCGCCTGCTTCGTGGTGTGCAGGCCCCGGTGCAGCTCCTTGCCAACAAGGCGGATGCGCCGCAGCACGACCACCTCGCCGGGAATCTGGCGGGGCTGGGCTTCGGCGAGGCGATCTGCGTATCGGCCCTTCACGCCCGCGGGCGCCGCGAGCTGCTGGAACGGATCGTTGAGCGGATCGGCGACCAGGCCGGGACCGCGCCGGAAGCGGTGATGAAGGTGGCGCTGGTGGGCCGCCGAAACGTCGGCAAGAGCACGTTCATCAACGCACTCGCGGGGCAGGAACGCGTCATCGTGAGCGAGGTGCCCGGGACGACGCGAGACGCCATCGATGTGCGGTTCGTGTTGAATGGGCAGCCCTTCGTTGCGATCGACACGGCGGGGGTTCGGAAAAAGCGGAAGCAAAAGACCGCGATCGAGTTCTATGGATACGATCGCGTGCTGTGTTCGATTCGGCGGGCGGACATCGTGTTGTTCATGATGGACGCGACGCTGCCGATCGGCGAAATCGACAAGAAGTTGGCGCGGTTTGTCGTGGACGCGTTCAAGCCCGTCGTCCTCGTGATCAACAAGTGGGACCTGGCCAAGGGTCGAGCCGGCGCGGAAGCCTACGGAGAATACCTGAACAAGACGCTCATGGCCCTGTCCTATGCCCCTCTCGCGTTTACGACCGCGACGGACGGTCGCAATACACAGTCCACGATCGATCTGGCGACGAGCCTGTTCAAACAGGCTCGGACCCGCGTTACGACAGGGATGCTCAATCGTGCGGTGGAATCGGCGCTGGCGGATTGGCAGCCGCCCGCCGGTCGCGGCGGCGGTCGGCCGAAGATCTATTACGCCACACAGATTTCGACCTGTCCGCCGACGGTCGTGTTCTTCGTGAACAATCCTGCGCTGATGCGCGAGCAATACAGGCGTTTCATGGCGAACCGAATCCGAGAGGCTTTGCCTTTCCCGGAAATCCCGGTACGATTCTTCTGGCGTGCCCGCAAGTCCCGCCCGGCATCGAGCCGGCGGTCCTGAGCGGCATCGGTCGTAGCCGGCACGGAGACATTCCGGCCATGTCCATCGAGTTTCACTGCGAACACTGCGACAAGCTGGTCAAGGCTCCGGCGTCGGCGGGTGGCCGGCGAGCGAAGTGTCCGTACTGTCAGGGGACGTGCTATGTACCATTGTCCCCTGACGAGGCCGAGGAATTGCCGTTGGCGCCGCTGGACGAGGGCGACGAGGCGCAGCGTCGCAGGGCGCTGCACGAGACCGCGGCATTGCAGCGAGAACTGCTGCGGGACCGGGCCTTGCCGGAAGACCGACAGCGTGGGGGGAGGCGTTCGAGTGGCGTGGTGGGGGCGGGCCGGGATGCCGCAGCGGGATCCATGTCGGCCGTGGAGATTCGGCGCCACGTGATCGCCTATGTGGAGGCGATGAGCGAAGGGCGTCTGGAAGAGGCCAACCGGGTTGTCGACCGGCTGAAAGCGGAACGGGAAGCGGTGAGCCGTTTCATAGAATCTGTGGCGTCCGATCAGCTTGCCGGATCCGAAATGCCCGCTCTTCCGCGGCCGGTTCTGCTGGGCTTCCTGAAGCAGTTGCGATCCGGACTGTGACGCCCGGATGGGTGGGGGTGGGTTCCTGAACCGAGAAAGTCGGATATGGCGGGGCGGCGGGGGCGGTGTGGACTTGGATTTGCCCTTTACTGCGGTATGATTCAGTAGGGACGGAGTTTCCGGGTGGTGGCAGGGGGCTGCAATGTCAGCCGGCCGGCGGAAGGACACCAAGATCGATCCATCAGAGCGCGTGCGCGTGGCGTGCCCGAGGTGTGGACGCGCCTATCGTATCGCGGCTCGGCTCGTGGGACGCCGACTGCTCTGCCGGAACTGCCGGCAAGAGTGGCGAACACAACCGGAGGATATCGTTCGCGATCCATCGAGTGCGTCTGGTTCTGACGACGGTTCGCGGACGTCTGATCTTGACTCGGACTCATCGGTGCGCACGGTCTTGCCGGACGACGCGCCTCCGATGGCCGGGTCGAGCGCGATCCTTGACCTGAGTCTGGCCGGCCGCAAGCTCGGGCGCTATCGGATTCTCTCACTCCTTGGAAAGGGCGGGATGGGTGTCGTGTGGCGCGGCCATGACGACGTGCTGTGCCGCGATGTCGCCATCAAGATTCTCGCCTCGCGAAAGAGCCGGCGGCGCCGACACGATCGGCCGGGCCTGAACGTGGACCTGTTCATGCAGGAGGCCCGAGCAGTCGCAAAGCTTCAGCATCCGTCGGTGGTCTCCATTTTTGAGGTTGTCGAGGATCAGGGCGAGCGATTTCTTGTTCTGGAATTGATGGAGGGCGGGACGCTGAAGGAGCTGGTGGAGCGGGACGGCCCGGTGGCCCCTCGTGATTTGTTTGCCATGATGGTCGGTTCGGCCAAGGCCCTGGAGGCAGCCCATAAACGGGGGGTCATTCACCGGGACATCAAACCCAGCAACTTCATGTTTGATGATCATGGGCACCTCAAGCTCGGGGATTTTGGTCTGGCTGACGTGGCGGACGAGGACGTGAGCGACCGGCTTCGCGGCCGGGCGGTTGGGTCGCTCGGCTGGGTCGCGCCGGAGGCTGCGCGGGGCGAGCCGATCCGGCCGGTGAGCGACGTGTACTGCATGGGACTCGTGATGCTCTATGCCCTGCGCGGCCGCCCGTGGCTTCGGGCCGATTCCCGGACAAGACTGCTGGCCCTCCATCAGAACCCGCCGGCGGTCGATCTGTCGGACATCGAGACACTGACACCGGCGGGCGCCGACCTGTTACGCCGGTGCCTTGCGGTTTCGCCGGAAGAGCGGTTCGAGTCAGCCGGTGCGTTGGCAGAGGCGCTGGATGCGTGCGCTCGTCCCTCTGCCGAACCCGTCATGGCGCATCGGGCGGGCGCTGGGCTGACGGTGGCGATGACGGTGTTCGCCGTACTCGCCGGCGTGGGGTGGGGGCTTTACTATCTGAACGCCTACTTCGAACGGCGAGCCGAACAGTTTCGGCAGCCGCTGCACCTGCGCGTTCCGGCAACGCCAGACCGCTTGCCTCCTGCGGCGCGCGAGACGGGTGGCCGGTTCTCACTCGATCCGGTTCCGACCCCATCGACGCCCGAGGAACCCGCTTCGCCGGACGCCGAGCCGCCGAAGTGACGGCGTGCCTCGGATTCATCCAACGGTTATGGACCGGCTACCACAGGGTCGTGGTGCGCAAGCAAGGCCTAATGCGGTATGGGCAATCGGGTGCTCCACCCGCGGAGGGGATGGGATACCGGGTCCATGACAGTTTTGGCGGCGATGCCCGGCTCCCCGATGGGTGCCACTGGCGGCTTGTCCGCCAGTGCATCGACAGACAGCACCTTTCACGGACACGGGCAGGCAAGCTGCCCGTGGAACCCCGCCACCAAGACTGTCACGCACCGTGGGATACCCAAGCCCTTAGTCATCCCTGAACCGCGCCGCGGTGGCGCGGGTGGCGCCGCCGGTTCGCTTGACTGCGTAGAACTCGACACGGCGGTTTTGTCGCCGCTTCGCCTCGGAGTCGTTCGAGGTCTTGGGTCGATACTGACTACAGCTTGCCTGGACGAGCCGCTGCTCAGAGATGCCGTTGTCCCGAAGATTCCGCACGACGGTCAGTGCGCGGTGGGCACCGAGCTCCCAATTGTCTTTCCACTTGCTCTTGCGGATCGGCCGGTCGTCGGTATGGCCGAAGACGTAGATTTCGCGGTCGGCGAAACGTTCCCGGATGTCCGCGGCGATCTTCGAGAGTGCCCCTCGTCCCTTGCTGGTGAGGGTCGACTTTCCGGAAGCGAACAGCACGGAGCCGGGGACGGAGATCATGTCGAAGCCGGGCATGCTGATCCAGCCGCCGGATTCCTTGATCTTCTTGCCTTCGGCGCGCAGGCCGGCGAGCTGTTGGTTCAGGTCGTCGATGGATGTTCGGGCGTCCTCTTCGCGGACGAGCGCTTCGTTGAGTTGACGGTCGCGCTCATCGAGGTCGCGCTGCATGTCGTCGACCTCGGCAGTGAGTTCGGAGATTTTCTGTTCCTGTGCATTGGGGCCGCATCCGGTCGCGACCAGTGCCATCAGGCAGAGTGCGAATGGCAGCCCCACGATGAATCGGCAATTCGTCCGTGTCATCATTCTGTATCTCCCTAAGATTGAAACGTTCGGTATCATAAGGTTCTGTTTCCTGACGGGGTGGTCTAGCAGATTCATTCGCGGCCGTCAACAAGAGTTTGCGGGGATTGCGTGACAATACTCTTGGGGAGGAGTCGGCGCGTCGCCGTCGCGTACGGCGGGTGTCGAAGCGGTGCGCTTGTGCGGCGCGACCGGGGGGCGAACAAATCACAGCCCGGACGTCCCCATAGGTCATGCGGACATCCTCGGAATCGGGATCGAGCCGGGCAAGCCGGACGAGGGATGGGAGAGGGCATTTGGAGCGGTCGTGCATGGATCGGCCGGACCATGGCCGCGCGGGATGGGCGGATCGCACCGAGCGAAAGCGGCACTACTGATGCGGTGGGGGCACGTTTTTGCTTGAGAGCGACCACCGCTCGTCGCGACCGGGGCCGGAGAGGCTGACGTTGACGCGGCCGTCCGGATGGAAGCGATATCCGAGGGCGGCGGCGGTGTCGGGAGCGACGTGTCCGTCGACCCAGACGACGTTGGCCTTTCGTCCGAGGTGGCGTTCGTGGACAGCGCTGGCGCTCCCGGGGCGCTCCTTGTCGGGGCAGAGGGATGCCTGGCCGAAAGCGAAGTGAAAGGCGTCGAAACGTGGGGGCGTCAGTGCCCAGCCGTGGTTGCCGAGGTTACGGAGGTCCTTGCGGTTGTTGTCGGCGGGATAAGACCGTCGCCGGCCGGCGGCCACGCCGGCGGCGGTGCCCATGCAATCGGCGGCCATGACGCAGTCGGAGGGATTGACGATGCGCGTGACGCTGGTCGGAAAGTTTTCGAATACGACGCCCGCGGATCCGAGCGCCCCGGTCCGCGCGTTTCCGAGAAAGGTGAAGTTGTATCCGTAGGAGGCGTTTCGCTCATCGCGCCAGCCGACGGTCGGGCAGATGTAGACGTCGCTGTCGTAGTCCTGCTGGTCGAGCATGGGCTTGGAGACGGTGTGGTCAGAAGGGGCGTCGAATGGGGGGATTCCGATCTGCGTGCCCATGGCGGCGATCCATCGCGGCCGGAACTTCGGGCCGCGCGGGGTGGGGTAGTCGTCGGCCGGTGTGGGCGAGGATTGGCGCTGGCTGAATCGCCCGGGAAGCGCGGCGCCGTTGAACTCCATGGAGTACAACTGGAAGCCCCGGGCGATCTGCTGGAGGTTGCTGGCGCAGACGGCCATCCGGCCGGCCTGTCGCGCCCTGCCGAGGGCGGGGAGGAGGAGCCCGACCAGCGCGGCGATCAGTCCGATCACGACGAGCAGCTCGATCAGAGTGAACGCGCGGGGCGGCAGCGTATCAGGGTTTTGTCGATCCGGCTTCATGACGTCTCGACGCGGCGACGGATTGTGAACGAAACGTCGAAATAGGACCGGCGTTACGGTGCCAATATCGCGGCCACAAACGATGCCATATCACTGCCGTCGGCGGCGCCGTCGCAGTTCAGGTCGGCGGCGGCCGAACGAACGGGGTCGGCGTCCTGTCCCAGCAGGACCGCGACGAAACCTGCGGTGTCGGATGGATTCACGGTGCCGTCGCCGTCGATGTCGCCTCGAACAACCACAGCGGACGCGAAGACATCGTTGGCGGTATTGGCATCGGGCACGAAATTCGTCGAGGCCCCGTGGAAGAAGACCATGCGGCCGTCGTTTCGCAGCGATGGGATGCGGCTTTCCAGGTCTCCGACGATGCATGATCTGTTCATGCTTGCCAGCGTCATCGTATCGTTGAGCGAATCGTATACATAGACGTCTCGTGCGGCGTTCGTATCGGCCGTGGACCAGTTCGCCGCCAGTGTTTCAAAGGCGATGAACCGACCGTCGGGCGTGATGGCCGGCTTACCGCGGTCTCCGCTGTCGCTGTCGCCCTGGAGGCCGCCCGGGGCGACGAGCGTGGTGACGCCGGTGTTGACGTCGTGGAGGAACATGTCGGCGATGGGACCGTTGGCGTCGACATTGACCAGATTGGTGGCGGGGCTGCCGAAGGTGACGACGCCCGTGTTTGAGACGACCGGCCGAAAACTGCCCGCGTCGGCGAGGGTGCCGTTGGTGTGGCGACTGGCGAGTGCAATCGTCGCGTTGAGGGTGTCGTAGACGAACACGTCGGACACGCCGTTGGTGTCATTCGGGACGAGGTCGGTGGCGTCGCTGACAAAGGCGAGGTATCGGCCGTCGGGCGAGATGGCGGGCGCGAAGCTCTGGCCGTTGCCGGCCCCGCCGCCGACGGCGCGGCTGACGAGCGTCGTCGTTCCGGCGACCGTGTCTCGCAGGAACAGGTCGAAGACGCTGTTGGTGTCGGCGTCGGCGGTGAGGTTGGTCGCCTGGCTTTCGAATGCAAGCAGGCCGCCGTCCGCGGAGATGGCCGACGGGCGAACCTGGGGACCACTCGGTCCGTCGCCCGGTCCGCCGCCGAGGGCGACGCTGATCAACTGGGTCGTGCCGGTATTCAGATCGCGCAGGTACATGTCTCCGAAACCGACGACGGGGGCGGCGGTGATATTCGTCGCGAAGCTCTCAAAGGCGACGAATCGGCCGTTGTCCGAGATCACCGGGTTGAAACTGAAACTGTTGGCGAGAGATACACCATCGGTCGCCACGCTGACGAGCGTCAGCGTGCCGGCCACGCGGTCGCGAACGAATACATCTGTATATCCCGTGCCCTGACCGAAGGTGACGGGGGCGTCTCCCGGAAAGAAGTTTGCGGCGAAGGTGAAGAACGTCACAAACCGCCCGTCACCCGTGGCGTCTGCAAACTCGCTGGCGGCGTCTCCCTCGACGCCGCCGTTTCCGACGCTGACGCGTTCGAAGACCTGTCCGGCGGTTTCGCGGATCGGAAACACGCCGACCAGTGTGATCATCGCCAGACTGACAAGACTCCATCGAGCACGGCGCAATTGCATCTTACGACCTCCCAAGTAGAAACCAGGCCCGCCACATACCCTGAAGCTCTTCGGACACCGGGTGTGCGCCGGTCGCCGCGGCGACCCGGACCTCAATGTATGATAACGATGCACATACATAGGAATCAAGCCGAGGAAGGCGGGCGCGGGAGAGGCTGGGGTATTCGGAGCGGTTGTGAAATGGCCGGCATGACGACGGCCGGGCGAGCTGAAGCCCGCAGCTCATTGCTGGCACTCAATCGGTTCGACGCAGGGTTCAATGGCTCGTAGCCGCAGGGAAAGTGGCACCCGCGCAGGCTGGAAGCTTGGTCCGTGACGGAATTGGCGGGGATACCTCTTGCCGTTTCTCGCTGAGCAGGCCCCGTAGGGGCGCTTGATGGTAGCCCGGCACGAAGTGCCGGGATCGGTCGTCAAGAGCACAGCCGAGTCCGGTAGGGACGACTGAGGCACCAATCGTCCCTACGGGACTCGGTCTTCTCGGTTTCGCGCGAACCCCAGCACTGCGTGCTGGGCTTGGCTCACTTCGTCCCTACGGGACGCCACGACAGTCCCCGCCGATTCTGTCACGGACCCCTGGAAGCCTGCACCACAATCTTGGGGGGCACCTTGCTATGGACGAAGGGCATCCCGCACGCAGTCGACGACGGAAGCGGGGGCGTGTGCGAGGTCCGATCCGGCGCTTCGGCTGAGGTTCGCAGCGCACGGCAGGCGGACCGGATCGACCAACTCGAAGGCGACGAGGTGACTGGTGCTCAGGGCGTCGCCGTCGTCGACGATGGCGAGCAGAGATCGGTCTCCGTTCGCCAGCAGGGGGCCGATCGCCAGGCCTTCCAGGTTGCCGAGGCTTCCTGTCCAGAGGAGGCGCTTCGCGACGGGCGTGAAGGTTTGGCCGGTGAGGCCGTTGGCGAAACCGCTGACATCGGTGGCGCTCGCGAAGTCCAACTCGTACAGACGCGTCTGAAAGAGGTTTGGAAGGCTGAGAGCGAGGGAGCGTTCCAGCGCGAGGACCTTGCCGTCGGGCAGGACGGCGAGGTCGACGAGGCCGCTGCGTCCGCCGGCGATCGCTCCGCCGTGCATGGGTTCGGTCCGGTAGGCGAACTGCTGCGCGGGCGTGGCGGAATCGTCGACGAGGCTGTACCGGAGCAGGCGGACGAGGGTTCCCTTTTTAGGGGTCGACGGGGCGCTGTCAAGGGTGAGGGCTTCCTCGTTGGCCGTCCACAGTTCGGCTCCCGCGGGATGCCTGGCGAGCGATTCGAAGCCGAGATTGGAGCGCCGATTGAGAAACACGGCGGGTGTGGCGAGCGTTTGCAGAAGGGCGCCGGTGGAGCGGCTGAACTCACGGACGGAGGGCGTGCCCTCTTCCGAGAGAAAGAAGCTGTCGCGTTGGATCGTCGTGAAGGCGATGCCCTCGAAGTCGCGGGATTCGGACAGCGTCAGGCCTCCGGCGATCGTCGCGGAAACGATGCTGCCGTCGGGATTCAGCGTGACGTCGAGAAACACGACCTTGTCGGAGTTGTCCATCACGGCGGCGAAACGCGTGTCTTGCAGCCACGTGAGGCCGCTAAGGCCGGTGACCGTAAAGGACTGTCCGTTCTGATCGGTGGCGGTCGCAGCGAGTGGGGCCATGCCGCGAAAGGTGACGATGAGTGTCTGGGCACCGGTGTCGCAGGCGGCTGCGAAGAGCAACAGCACCGGTGCGAGCATCGCGATTCGCCGTGGACGCGTGTTCATGGAGGACACTTTCTGCCGATTCTTTCCGTCGCAAGCGAAGCTTGTGCCGTGGAGGCGCCTCCCCGGTTCAGCGCGTGCGTGCCGAGCCGGTAGGCGGGGTAAAACGCCATTATACGCGAGTGCGCCTGGTGGGTCGGCCTGGAATCCGCGGGGTTGTCGGCGTCGGGTCCGTGACAGTCTTGGCGGCAACGCCCGACTGCCCCGACGGGTGCCACTGGCGGCTTGTCCGCCAGTGCATCGACGGACAGTGCCCTGCGCGGACACGGGCAGGCAAGCTGCCCGTGGCACCCCGCTGCCGATTCTGTCCCACACCCGTCGGTGTCTGCGGGCCGGTCCGGCGCGGAGAGAACCGATAACACGATGGGGATGCCCCGGCGACGCGTCCGTCGGGAATAATTTGGCAGTCTCGACGCTTATGTTTAGATGACCGGCCGCGGTTCTTCGAGATTTCACCGCGCGATGACGGTCCGACGGCGTTGGTGGAGACGATCAAGGGGCGGCTGTGGTTTGCACGGAATGGACGCTTTATGAGCTTATCAGGCTTTGTCGGTGGATTGTTTGATCGTTCGTTTGATCCCGCGCGGGCCAGGCGCCTGCCGCAGCTCGATGGGCGGTCGCAGAGCAACATCCGCGGTCTCTACATGGTGGGCGAGATCGCCGGGACGCCGCTGATCAAGCTCGGCCTGAATGCCGGCGTCGATCTGATCGATCGCGTGGCGGCGGAATTGGGCGAGGCCAGGCGTGATCCGTCGGTGGAGGACGCCGCGGCGACATCGAGCGGCGCTCTGCTGGACGTGCTGATCGTGGGGGCGGGCAGCAGCGGACTGGGCGCCGCGGACCGCTGCGACCAACTGGGGCTGAAATACCGAGTGGTCGAGCAGCAACGAACCGCCCAGCTCATCCGGAACTTCACCAAGGGCAAGCCGCTGTTCGCCGAACCGGACACCATCGCGTTGAAATCGAGGATGTGGTTCGAGGAGTGCAGCAAGGAGGTACTGCTGGCGAAGTGGGACGAGCAAATTCCGCAACTCGGACTGCGGATCAACGAGTTCGAGCAGGTTACGGACATTCGCCGCCATCCGGACACGGACAGTTTCGAGGTCGTGACCGACAAGGCGACGTATGCCGCGCGGCGGGTGGTGCTGGCGATCGGCAGGGCCGGCAACCCGCGCAAACTGCGGGTTCCCGGCGAGACCGACTCTGCCGACCGGATCAGCCAGAACGTGGCCGATCCGGACGAATGGAGCGACCGCGACCTGGTGGTCTTCGGTGCGGGAGACGTGGCGTGCGAGGCAGCGGTGGTGCTGGCGGACCGGGGCAACCGGGTGACGCTGGTGGCTCCCGACAAGGAGTTCACTTTTCCGAAGAAACGCAACATCGACGCTGTGGCCGAGCGGGCGCGGAGTGGCGCGATCCAATTGCATCTTTCGCATACGGCCGTTGATATCCGCGCGGGCGAGATGGACATCGCCCACACCGACACGCGGGAAAAGACGACGGTTCGATACGACCACATCTTTCGCTGCATCGGCTCGGACCTGCCACTGAAGTTTTTCGAACGCGTCGGCGTCAAGCTGGAAGGCACATGGGACCTGCGGCGGTGGGTGACGCTGGCGTGCGTGTTTCTCGGTATCTACGGCCTGTATGCGATCAAGAAACCCGCCTGGCCCTGCTCACCCGGGAACCTGCTGGACGGGCTGCCGGGGGTGATCACCCTTCAGTCACCGGCGGTGCTGGGCCAGGGCGTCCGACTCGATCCGGTGTTCTGGTATGCCTGTCTTTATTCGATCGCGATGACCTGGTTCGGGCTGAAGGCGTACCGCCGGTGGGGCGTGCAATACAACGACAGCTACCAGAAGAAACGCTATATCTGCCTGATCGCCACGCAGTGGACACTGGGTTTCATCGTTCCAGCCGTCATCATGTACTGGGTCCACCACCGCGTGGGCGATAACCTGTGGCTGGGTCGAGCGGGCAACTACTGGCACGCCTTCGGCATCGAACTGGCGTTTCCATTGTATTTCTCGATGTTCTTCTATGACGTGGGGCTGTTCTATCTGATCTACGGGTTGATCGCCACATTCGTCCTGATCCCCATCCTGAGCATCTTCCACGGCAAGCGCTATTGCACGTGGTTTTGCGGATGTGGCGGGCTGGCCGAGACCGTCGGCGACCGCTGGCGGCACTTGGCGCCCAAGGGCCGCCGCAGCGCTCGATGGGAATGGATGAACCGGGCGGTGCTGATCTGGGCCTTTGTCGCGGTCGTGTTTGTGCTCGCCCGGACCGGCTTCGGTCTCTATGCCGGATCGGAACGGTTCGACCCCGATGCCTGGTCGACCGCCATGATCAAGAGCTATGGGTGGATCAGCGATTTCTGGCTCGCGGCGGTCATTCCGGTAACGTTGTATCCGTTCTTCGGCGGCAAGATCTGGTGCCGCTACTGGTGCCCGCTCGCCCGCTGGATGCAACTCTGGAGCAAGTGGTTCGGGCGGCTGCGGATCGACAGCAACGACAAGTGCATCACCTGCGGCGAATGTTCGCGTTACTGCCAAGTCGGTATCGACGTGATGAGCTTCGCCAAGAATGAACAGGAGTTCTCGAACAAAAACACAAGCTGCATCCACTGCGGCATCTGCATTACCGTGTGTCCGATGGACGTGTTGAGCTTCGAGAGTAAGAAGGTCGATGGCGGGGAGCCGGCGGCGCTGGCCTGTGAGGACCGGCTGCCCGCCTTGCCCAGCGTTCCCCGGAGCGTGAATTGATCCCACACGCGGCGCAAGAAAAAACCCGCCGGCGCTCTGAGTGTCGCCGACGGGCTGTACTGTGGATGACTGCTGCGAACGCAGCCACGTTCGCTGCGCTACGGCAGCCACCTGCTACATATACCAGATTCCACAAATCACCTCCTTTTACAACGGGCAACCTCCCGATCAGCCCCAGAGGGACCCTCGGGCTTGACCCTGTCCGCCGGCCGTCACCAGCGGACCCACACGGAACGGCGTCGCCGATCCATGGCGAGCGACCCGGCACCCACCGACCTCCGCCCATTTTTGGGGATCGGCGTCAGCGTCGGAAACATCCCGTACCTCTAGTATAGCGGGCATCAGGCGTGTCGCCAAGTTTTTTCCGGGGCCGTCCGGAGCCGTTCGGCCGAATGTTGAGGTATCGGACGCCTGCGCCGGCCTTGGACAGGCCCTTGGCAGCGCGGCGGTGACGCCACAGAATGACGCGATGGTCGTGAAACGAGGTTTTATGGTACGCAACGTGATCGCGATGATGGGGTGGCTGGCGGCGGCAGGGTGCGGTCCGTCCGCAACGACGCAGCTATCGAAAGACGTGGTGTCCGAGCCGTCCGACCCGAGCTTTGAGAAGACGTGGGACCGGCACCGCTTCGACCATGGGCTGTGGGATGCGGTGGTGCGGCGGTTTGTCGACGACCACGGGTTGGTGGACTACGCCGACATCGGATCGGACGCGCGGTACCGCGAGTATCTGTACCGGCTGGCACACACCGATGCCGGCGGGCTGGCGGATGACCACGAGCGGCTGGCGTTTTGGGTCAACGCATACAACGCGCTGACGATCAAGGGCGTTCTGCTGACGCTTCCGGCAGACCGCGCCGCATGGCCCAGCTACAGCATCAAGGATCAGAAAATCGATGGCCGCAGTCTCTGGAAGGGGATGGTCTTTGAGGTGGGTGGGGCCCGCTGGACGCTCGACGGAATCGAGCACGGGATTCTGCGAAAGCAGGACGGCTTGCGTGATCCGCGCATTCACGTGGCGATCGTCTGTGCCGCCCGGGGCTGTCCACGTCTGTGGAACCGGGCGTACGAACCCGCGCAGATTGACGAGCAACTGGCGGACGCGGTGCATCGCTACCTCACGGACCGACGCCAGTGCCGGATCGACGTAGCCGGCAAGACGATCAAGCTCAGCAAGATTTTCGACTGGTACGGGGGCGATTTCGTCGATTCGAGTTTCTCTCCACACGCGCCGTCGGTCCCGGCGTTTCTCGCGCGATACGTCGGGGAGGCTGCGAAGCTGTCGCGGGCATTGAGCCACGGGGAGTGGGAGATAGACTACTTCGACTATGATTGGAAACTCAACCTTGCACCGTGATGCGCCGAGGCGGATGGGCGCGGCTGCGAAGGAGACGGGAATCGTGATGATGGATGGGGTTCGAGGGGACGGGGTCTTCGTCGGCCGAGGTCGGCGCATGAAGGGGGCATACCTGACGATGGAGCATTGCGGGGGACAATGAACACAAACGGGACGCCAATGGCCGCGCTGGCCGTGCTTGCGATGTACGGCCTTGCCAGCCTGTATGTCATTTTCTACGGATTGCATACCTATCTGCTGATCTGGCTGTTTCACCGGCGGCGAACCGGTCGCCGCGAGGCTCAGCGGGAGCGGATCAAGGTCTATCGAGCACGAACGCCGGAGGGCGAATGGCCGATCGTCACCACGCAGATACCGCTGTACAACGAGGCGTCGGTCGCACGGCGCGTGATTGAGGCCGTGGCGGCGATGGACTATCCCCACGGACGGCATGAGATCCAGGTTCTCGACGACAGCACGGACGAGACGCGGGATATCGTGGACGGGGTCGCCGCGCGGCTTCGGCGAGAGGGCGTGGACGTGACGGTCATCCGGCGCCCAACGCGTGCCGGCTACAAGGCCGGGGCGCTGGCGCATGCGCTGGCGCTGGCTCGCGGTGAGGTGGTGGCGGTCTTCGACGCGGACTTCGTCCCGCTCGCGGATTTCCTGCGACGGGGCGTTCCGCTGCTCATGGATCGGCCGGAAAACGCGTGTCTTCAAGGGCGTTGGACGCATCTGAACGCGGGGGCGTCGTGGTTGACCAAGGCTCAGTCGCTTGCCATTGACGGGCATTTCGTGATCGAGCAGGGGGGGCGATCGTGGAATGGCTTGGCGCTCAATTTCAATGGCACCGCGGGGTTGTGGCGGCGAGCGGCGATTGAGGATCCGGCCGTGGGCGGCTGGACGGCCGATACGCTGACCGAGGACCTCGACCTGTCCTATCGGGCGCAGATGGCCGGATGGACGGTGGAATACTGCATGGACCTGCCCTGTCCGGCCGAGGTGCCGGAGAGTATTGCCGGCCTGAAGGCTCAGCAGTACCGCTGGGCGAAGGGGTCGATCCAGACGGCGCGGAAGCTGTTGCCGGTGGTGTGGCGGAGCCGGTTTTCGCTTGGGCAGCGCCTGGAGGCCACGATTCACCTGACGGCGTATAGCATCGCGGTCTGGATGTGGCTTCTGGGAATGCTGGCCCTGCCGCTCGCATGGATCGATCCGTATCGGATCGTCGGTGACTGGATCCTCGCGCTGTGGGCCATGATGTCGATCAGCCTGACCGCTCCGCCGGTGGCGTACTGCTACTCGCGGCGTGTTCTTGGCGGCGGGTGGACGGGGGTTTGGGCGGTGCCGCACCTGATGGTGCTGGGCGCCGGCCTGTGCCTGAGCAACAGCATCGCGGCGCTGGCCGGACTTGTACAGCAGGGCGGCGAGTTTGTTCGCACGCCGAAGACCGGGCGGCTGTCGGACGGTCCGGCGCGGCGCCGATATCGCGGTCGGGCGTCGTCGATCTGGCTGTTGGAGCTGGCCGCATCGGCCTATTGCGCGGCGGGATTCTGGGCGTTCGTCCGGTCGGAGAACGCAACGGCCGGAGCGTTCCTGTTGATCTACGCCGCCGGGTTTGCCGTCGTCGGGCTGGGCTCGCGGCCGGTGTCACGCCGCCGGCGCCCGGCCGAGCGGGCGGGTTCGGCCCCGACGCTGCCGCCGTTGGCGCCGGCGTTCGGGGAGGAGTGAGATCACTCCGATTCGAGAACAGACGTCCGCCTGGATGGGTCGCGTCGGCTGGGCGCTGCTGGCCGGTTTTGTGCTTGCGGCCGCGGCGGTCGGAAATATCTATCTGAGTCTTGATGAGGGCGGTGTGCGGATCGCCGGACGCACGCTGCTCAACATCCGTGTGTGGCAGGCGGCCTTTTTCGCGGGGGGTATCGGCTATCTGCTGCTGCTGGCGTCGTTCCGGACGCGGCCGGTGACGGGGCGCGCCGTGCTGCTCGCCGCCGTGGTCCTGCGGATTCCGCTGCTGTTCTGCCAGCCGAACAACGATTGCAGCCGCTACATCTGGGAGGGCCGCGTCCAGAATCTGGGGTTCAATCCGTACGTCGCCGGGCCGAACGATCCGCGGCTGGAACCCTATCGCGACGATGTGTGGGCGTCGGTCAACAAGAAGCATTACACGACGATCTATCCTCCGCTGGCGGAGATGGAGTTCCGGCTCTGCTCGGCGGTGGCGTACCACGTCCGGACGCCGCAGATCCTCCACACGCTGCTGGACGTCGCGGTCCTGCTGGCGCTGGCCCGCTTGCTCGCCGCGCTCGGTCGGCCGGCGTGGTATCTGGCGATCTATGCACTCTCGCCGCTGACGCTGGCCGCGTTTGCCCACGCGGGCCACAACGACACGCTCATGCTCCTGGCGCTGATCGGTTTCGTGGCGGCGGCGCGGTCGCAGCGGTGGCGGCTGGCCGGACCGCTGCTGGGCCTGGCGATTTTGGCGAAGACGGTGCCGGCCATTCTGCTCGGCCTGTTGTTGCGGCGGTCGCGCGTGGCGTGCGTCTTGGCGCTTCTGACGGTTGTGGCGGGCTATCTGTTTTACGCCGATGCGGGGTGGATGCTGGTCGACACGCTCCGGGCGTTCCCGAGCGAGAGCCATTTCAACAATCTGCCCGACGAGCTCCGCCATCTGGCAAACAAGACGTTTGGAAATATTCTGCTGGCGCGGGGGCGCTTCACGATCGTGTTGGGCATCCTGGCGGGAGCGGCGATCCTGCGGACGATCCGCCCGCGGGACATCGTGACGGACACGCGCTGGCTGATCGCGGTCGTCGTCCTGGCGCTTCCGATCATTCATTTCTGGTATCTGACGTGGCCGCTGGCGCTGATCGCCCTCGATCCGCGCGGCTATCGGGCGTGGCTCGTCCTTGCGCTGACGTTCGTATTCTACTGGCAGGCCGAGGCCTCCTGGCTGGGCGGGGGCCGGTGGCAGCTCGATCTCGGGACCGTCTGTCTTATCTGGATTCCATTCATCGCGGCATGGATCGCAGAGGCGGTGTGGGAGCGACGGAAGCGACGGCGGACCAGTGCGGTCGAGACGCAGGTCGCGTGAGGCTCGCGCAGAGGCCGCCGATCACAGCTCAGGCATCGCGTCGATACAATCCGATCGATTGCGCGGCTTGGTTGCCCCACTGGCTTTGCCGTTTGGCGGGTCGGGCTATGGACGCGCGAGTTCGAGCTTGACCTTGGCGCGTTGGATGGCCTTGCGGCGGGCCTCGGCCGAGCGCTCGTCGGCCGCCGCCATGCCCTCGGCCTCGGCGAGGGCCTTTTCGGCATCGGCCCGGTCGATCTGGTCGGCGGCGGCGGATCGCTCGGTAAGGAGCGTAACGCGGTTGTCCAGCACCTGGGCGAAACCGCCATCGACAAAGAATGCGTCGGCGTCGACATGCAGGATGCCGATGCCCAACTCGCAGAGGAGCGGCGCCCGATCTTTCAGGATGCCGATCTGGCCGTCGTGGGCGGGAATGACAATCGAGCTGGCCTGCGTTTCGAGGACCTGCTCTTCCGGCGTGATGACCGAACATTGAATGGGACCGCTGTTTGCCATGTGCGTCTTGTACCGCTCGCTCGCGCATCGGTCAAG
>JBHHVX010000067.1:0-19752 GCA_046754505.1 Phycisphaerae bacterium
GAGGAAGCGAAACGGAGGCGAATCCAAAAGATTCGCTGAGTTTCGTGTACGAAGAACTGGCGTGAAATGGCCGCCGATGGCCCGGATGACTTTTTCCACGGGCTGCTGCGGATCGACGGGCATCAGCAATGGCCGGCCGCTGCCTCGGCGGTCTGTGATCGGGACATTGATGCGACGAAACCGAACCTTTTCCGGACTGACGCTCGCCGCCGCAGGGGTCGCCCTGACGGCGGGTTGCGTGGTCCCGCAGCCGCGCGGCGAGGGCTTGTACCGGCGCGTGCAGGAGCCGACCACGAAGGCGTGGTATCACCTCTATCTGCCGGCGGATTACGTTCAGAGCAGTGGCGTCAGGAACGGGAGTCCGTCGCATCGGTGGCCGCTGGTCCTGACGCTTCACGGGATGAAACCGTACGACAACGCCCGCCCGCAGGAGCGAGAATGGGAGAAAGAGGCCGACATCTACGGCTACATCGTCTGCGCGCCGGAACTGAAAACGTCTGACTCTTTCATGGAGTACCCGCTGACCCGGGAACACGATTACGTTCTTCAGGACAGAAGGAACGTGATCGCCATCATGGATCACATCATGGCCACGACCCGGGCCGACTCTCATGCCGTGCTGGCCACGAGCTGGTCCTGCGGGGGATACCTGGCGCACTACTTCGTGAATCGGTACCCCGAGCGTTTCTCGTGTCTGGCGACGCGCTTGTCGAATTTTTCGCCGGAGTTGATGGACGAGTCCAAGGTGCGGGAATACCGCGACATGCCCGTCGCCATCTTCATCGGCGATGGAGATTTTCCCGCGTGTAAGAGCGAGTCGGAAAAAGCCGTCGCGTGGTACAAGGCCCATCGCTTCACGCACGTGCACGCCAAGATGATCGATGACATGGGCCACAAGCGGATTCCGCAGACCGCAGCCGCCTTTTTTGCCAAGCAACTCGATATCCGTCCCTTGCGGCCGGCCGAGGCCGCGGACTCCGTCGCGAAGGTCGCAATGACAGACTATGAACCTCCGGCGAAACTGATCGCGAGCTTCGCTCCGCCGGTGCGCGTGGTCGGTGTGCCTCCGCCGCTGCCCTCCCGCACTCCGCGCGGTGTCGCCCGTCGCGGTCGATCCTCCTCCGCGACATCTTCCACGAAGCGACACCCTGCCAGCTTCCGCGTCGTCGATGCTGGCCGAAACTACCCCTTCGCCGCGAACCCTGGGAGTGACGCCCGGTCTTCCCGTCGGGGTTCCAAATCGGACAACCCCGCAGCGACGCCGCCCGCCTCCGGCGCAGGGTCCGCCCGAATCGCCGGCCGCCGCCAGCCGGCAAACTGGCTCGGACCGACACGAGATCCTTCTCACTCCGCCCGCACTCCCCGTGATTCTCCTCGACGGGACTCCACCAGGGCCCGGCCGGATGTCCGCCACTCCCGGCGACATCCGACCGATCGCAGCGCAGTCACGGCGGCACCGCCAGGCGGTCGACTGCGCGATCGCGCCGGACGCGCGCCGGGCAGGACAGGCGATACGCCGAAACGACGCGGCTCGCTCGCGTCCAGACAAACCATGGGCTCGTCTCGGCGGGCATCCCATGCGAAAGATCTCGCTCACGCGAAGGTGCCGGCAAGGCCGATTGCCTCGGGACCGACGCGGTCTCCCGAGAAACCCGTGCAAATCCTGATCCCCGGTGCGGCGATGGGCCCGGTGCCGTTTTATTTGGAATACGCGGTGGACCTCCCGCGCTCCGTCACGCGGGATGCAGACATCCTGTGGATGGACAACGGGGTGTGGATCGGCGATGAGCCGCGCGGCGTGAAGATTCTTGACATCCCCGGGCTTCACCGCATCTCCGTCCTCGTCATCACGAGAAACAACCAGACTTTCCGCGGCAGAGCGGTCGTCCAGGTAACCGCAACGCGACCGTCTGACGAGCATGCCGCCAAGGCGCGGACCCTGTCGCAACGTCGCCGCACGGCTCCAACAGACGCTGCGCGGTCGCGCCGGCCGACACGCGGCGGAGTGACACGTTGAAGAACCCCTGCACCCCGTCACACCTGGCGTGTGGCCGCTGCCGATACCCGTAGGTCACATGTCCGTCCCTCCCTTCAGCGTTCGAGTGCTCTTGATTCAGGTCCGGGAACGTCCTGACGTCGAGGAACAGGAGCAACGTTGCTTCATCGAACGACTGGGAATCCGCCCCGATCAACTGGATGCCGTAAATATAGACCGAGAGCCAATTCCGTCGCCGTCGCGCGTCGGGGCAGCGAATGCCGTGATGATCGGCGGTTCGGGAGTCTATTCCGTCACACAGGAACACACCTTCACCACGGCACTGAGAGACGTGGTCCTTCGGTTGTGCGACACCGGAAAGCCGACCTTCGGCGTGTGTTGGGGACACCAGTTCATCGCCCAGACATTGGGTGGCAACGTCGTAACGGATGTGGACAGCGCGGAAGCCGGGACGCACGAGGTGACGTTGACATCACAAGGGCGTGCCGATCCCCTGTTCACAGATAGGCCGGATCGCTTCGCGGCCCACATGGGCCACCATGACTGCGTCGCAACCATGCCGCCGGGTGCGATCCTCTTGGCGCGGTCAACGCGATGTCCCCATCAGGCCTTTCGCATCGCCGGCAAGCCCATCTACGGAACGCAGTTTCATTGTGAGCTGAACTCTCAGCGGCTGGTCAAGCGACTGGACATATACAGACATCTCTACATGCCGGATGACAAAGCATTCGAGGCCTTTCGAGATTCACCGACGCCTACGCCGGAGGCCGATCAGATATTGCGACGGTTTCTGACGCATGTGGTAGTCGGCTCTTGAACTGCAAGTCGTCCGCGCCCGCAAAGGGGGACCATGATTCGCTTGCGACGTCAGTGAAAATCTCGTGACTGACTTTGCAAGGTGACCAGGGCCTGAGACAAGTCCTCGACTCGATGGACCAGAACGTGCACCACGGCCCCCTGACGCTCGACGGTGCCGTGTGCCATCAGGGCGACGCTCGCCCGAGCGGCGGTGCGGCATCGCTCCCACACCCTGGGGCGAACGATCAGATTCGCCACATCTGTCTCATCTTCCAGGGTCATGAACACGACGCCTCCGGCCGTGCTCGGCCGCTGGCGCACCAGGACCAGTCCGGCCACAATGATCCGTTGTCCCTGTCGACATTGCTTCAGTTTTCTATTCTGGCTGACACCCAACCCCTCCAGTTCGGAACGCACCAGCGACACGGGGTGGGCGGTCAAGGACAGGCCGATCGTGTCGTAGTCCTGCATGACCTGCTCCTCCAGTTCGATCGGAGGCAGCCTGACCGGCGGTTCTTCAGGTTCCAGCCCGGCAAACAGGTCCGGAGTATCGCTCAACGCCAGCACCTGCCACAGGGCCTCGCGCCGACCCCATCCGATGGATCGGAAGGCATCGGCCGCGGCAAGCCGAGCCAGCGTGTCGCGCGACGCGCCGGAGCGACGGGCCACCTCCGCGACACTGCGATAGGGACCGTCGCGTCGTGCCGTTGCGATGCCTTCGACCTTTGCCGGTGAAATCCCGCGGATGAGCCGGAATCCCAGGCGAATGGCCGGTCCGTTCGCACCGTTGTCCGAGTGTTTCGACGGGCGCGCTCCCCCTTGGGTCGCGGCTGCACAGGGTTGTCTTGGCGGCCCGGCGTTCTGGCATCTCAGCGATTCGACGTACCGTGGCATGGTTGTTTCTGAACGGCCGCGCGGGCTGAAGCCCGCGGCTCTTGGCGGCTTCGCCGCTTCGCGCCTTTCTTCGAGCACGCAATCATACTTGCTCGAATTGATGTCCGGTCCGCGCACGCACACGCCGTGGTTGCTTGCATCCCGAACGATCTGCGCCGGGGCATAAAACCCCATGGGTTGCGAATTGAGCAGGGCCGCGGCGAAGGCCGCCGGGTGATAGCGTTTGAGCCATGCCGACACATAGACCAACAGGGCGAACGACGCCGCGTGGCTCTCGGGAAATCCATACTCTCCAAACCCGCGTATCTGCCTGAAACATTGCTCGGCAAAGGTCACGCAATAGCCGTTTGTCTTCATTCCGGTGATGAACCGGTCGTGGAACCGTTCGATGCTTCCCTGTCGCCGCCATGCGGCCATCGCCCGCCGCAACCGGTCCGCTTCGTCCGGTGAGAACCCGGCCGCCACGATGGCCAGCCGCATGGCCTGCTCCTGGAAGATCGGCACCCCGAGCGTCTTGCCGAGCACCTCGCGGACCGCCTCGCCCGGATAGCTCACCGGTTCTTCGCCGTTTCGCCGCCGCAGATAGGGATGGACCATGCCTCCCTGGATCGGCCCCGGCCGGACGATGGCCACCTCGATGACGAGGTCGTAGAAGTTTCGCGGGCGGAGACGCGGGAGCATGCTCATCTGGGCGCGGCTCTCGATCTGGAAGACGCCGACGGTGTCGGCGGAGCCGATCATGTCGTAAACGGCGGGGTCTTCCGGGGGGATCGTGTGCAGGGCGAGACGCGGAGGCACCGAGGCCGGAAGGCTCGAACCGCGTCTGCCGATCAGATCGAAACATTTCCTTACACATGTCAACATGCCCAGTGCCAGACAATCCACCTTCAACATGCCCATCGCATCCAGGTCGTCCTTGTCCCACTCGATGAACGTGCGGTCCGGCATGGCGGCGTTGAGGATCGGGACGGTCTCACACAGGGGGCCCCGCGTGATGACAAACCCGCCAACATGCTGAGACAAATGCCTCGGGAAACTGATCAGCTCATGCACCAGCCGCAACAGGGTTTGCGTCACGGGGTGCTGCGGATCCATGCCGGTCTCACGCACCAGCGCCGGCTCCAACGGCGATCGGTTCCACCAGTCCAGCCGCTTGGCGAGGCGATCGACGGCGTCCGGCGACATCCCGAGGGCTTTGCCGACGTCGCGGACGGCCGATCTCGGGCGGTAGGTGATCACCTCCGCCGCGATCGCCGCCCGGTCCCGGCCGTATTTTTCGTAGATATACTGGAATACCTCTTCGCGGCGCTCGTGCTCGAAATCGACGTCGATATCCGGAGGTTCATTCCGTTCCCGGCTGACGAAACGCTCGAAGAGCAAGTCAATCCGGACCGGATCGACCGCGGTGATTCCCAGGCAGTAGCAGACGGCCGAGTTCGCCGCCGAGCCTCGCCCCTGACAGAGAATGCCGCGTTGCCGGGCGAAACGCACGATGTCGTGAACCGTCAGAAAATAGGGTTCGTAACGCAGTTCGCAGATCAGCGCCAGTTCGTGTTCCAACAGGCGACGGACGTTCTCGGGGATCCGCCCGTCATACCGTTTGTCGGCTCCCGCCCAGGTCAATTCTGAAAGATAGACGGCTGAGGATTTTCCGGGCGGGCATAATTCCTTCGGATACTCGTAACGCAGCTCATCCGGCGTAAAATGACATTGGTCGGCAATGGACGCCGTTCGCTCGACGGCCTCCGGACAGACCGCGAATCGCCGGTGCATCTCCTCCGGCTTCAGCAGATGTCGTCGGGCATTGGGCAGCAGCCGCCGCCCCGCCTCATGGATCGTGCATTGGTGCCGGATGCAGGTGAGGATATCGTGCAGGGAACGCCGGTCGGCGGCGTGGTAGCGAACGTCGTTTGCCGCCACGAGTGGCAGGCGGGTCTCACGTGACAGGGTGTGCAACCACTCCAGCCGCGCCGCGTCGTCGTTGCCGTAACACAACTCCGCCGCCAGGTATGTCCGATCCTCGAAGACCTCGCGATAGCGATGGAGCCATCCCGTCAGGCGGGACGAGGCCGTGATATCCTGGCGGCAGGCATTGGGGGGCGAGTCGGCGCTGTTCTCTTGAGACGGCCGCGCGGGCTGAAGCCCGCGGCTCTTCGTTTCTTTGTTGTTTGTTACCTGTGCGGCTTCGATCCACGGCAGGCATACGGCGATCAGTCCATGGGCGTGGGCCGTCACGTCCTCGAACGTGATCCGACAATCTCCCTTTGCGGAACGCCGTCGGCCCGCCGTGATCAATCGCGACAACCGTCCATAGGCGATCCGGTCGGGTGCGAGCAACAGGACCGGCGGGGCGTCGATCGGTACGATCTCGGCGCCGACGATCAGTTTCAGCCCGCAGCCCTTTGCAGCCAGGTGCATCCGCACCACGCCGGCCAGCGAATTCCGATCCGTCACGGCCAGGGCGTGATGGCCCAGCGCGGCGGCCGTCTCGACGAGTTCCTCCGGGTGCGATGCCCCCCGCAGAAAGGAAAAGTGGGTCTTGCAATGCAGTTCCGCGTAGGCCGGGCCTCGGGCGGGACGTGTGCCGGCTCGGCGGACCGGTGGGGCGCCTTTCTGGCCGCCGCCGGTAGTCTTGAAGGGATGGGTGTGCAGTTTGGCGTTCGGTCGATCGGGCATGGTCTAGTGTACCGTCAACCTTGAATTTGCGGGTTCCCAATGGGAGGGCGAGGCTCCTGCCTAGCCTGACACGCGGCATGATGGTGATCCGAACGGACGGCTCGCCAGGAGGCTCGCCCTCCCGCAAACCTCGCCCAACCCGCAGAATCAACGTTGACGGCACACTAGTCGTAGGTGCCGTGCAGAAACCAGCCGTCCGTCTTCAGGTCGCGAAAGACCCAGAACCGCTGGCCGAGGTCGGTGTGGAGGCGAAAGTAGTCGCGACGGATGTCGTCGTTGCGCCACCAGCCGGTTTCCAGCCGCTCCGGCCCCGCCGCGTCGGACACGGTGTATTCCCGCCCGCGACATCGCATCCATATCGGCGGGCCATCGGGGACGAGCGCCATCACGCGAATCGGCTGGGGGCGGGCAAACAGCATGAGGGGCCGCCAGCCCGGCGGAGCGACGAGGAGGTCGTGGGTGCGATCCCACAGGCCCCGGGTTTCCGCCCGAGGCCGTGATCGTTTCGATGTTTTTGCCGGCACGCTCTCCTTAACCCATGAAACATAGCGCACCGCCCGCTCCGGCTGGTGGTCGTCCACCGTCTCGGCTCGGACGACGGCCGCATTGCCGAGCCGGTTTGCGAGCCGATCGATGAGGGTTCCGACGGTTTCGTCGTCCGGCCGGTCGGGGGCCTCGAACAAATCGCCCTGGGCCGGCCGCCACAACTCAACCTCGGCGGCCGTCACCCTCAGACCGGTCGTGCCCGCCGAGAGGTCGACGCGCTCGACATGGGCCGCCAACAGCCCGAACAGGTGTCTTGCATTGCGATTCGGGCGCGACAGGCCAATCCGGGACGACGCCGGTGTGCGGGTTTCAAAATAGACTATCAGAAACATGCTCCGCGCCGCCACACCGCCGGCGACCAGTTGATCGCACAAGGTGGTCGTTACCCATTCCAGGGCCGCCATGACCGCGTCGTGCCGATCCGTTGGTCCAAAGGCCATCCGGACTGAATAGACGCGCTGCGGACGCGGGGCGCTGAGCCACTCCGGAACCTCACCCAGGGCCTGCCGCAATCGGAGGATCAGTGCCTGGCCAAACCGTGACGGCAGCGTCGCCCGAGGCAGCATCAGCAAGTCGCCGATCGTGCGGATTCCGATCGCGTCGAGCCGGGTCGCGGTCCGTTCATCCAGCCGCAACATCGACGGCGGCAGTCCGACCAGATGCGGCACGGTCCGGCCCGGCGGGGCAATCACGGTCGGCTCCACCGCGCCATGTGCCAGCGCCCAGGCCGCTCCGACCGTGTCGGCAATCGCCGCCCGTGCCGAAATCCGCCGCTCCGCCAGTTCGGCCACCGCCTGCCGGACGATGTTCCGCTCTCCACGAAACAATCGGGCGCACCCGGTCACGTCCAGCAACAGCGCGTCCGGCGCGGCACACTCGACCACCGGGCTAAACCGCTGTGCCCACACGGCCAGATGCTCCAGGGTGGCGGCGCCTTGTGCTCTGCATGCGGTGCGTTCGTGCGGAGGGACGGCCTCCGAGTCGAGCAGCTCAGTCCTTGATTCCCCGGGCACCGCCCCTGCTTCAGCCGACCGCCCGTCGATGGGGTGAGATCTCGCGGTCTTGCGGTCTTGCGGGTTCGTTGCCGGAAACGACAGGCACACACACATCACTCGCGGCATCGCCCAGCTCCATCACAAACGGTTTGATCGACATTCCCAACCGTGCCTTGACCAACCGAACGCGAACCCGGCGTCGGCTTTGACCCCTCGATGGCGCCCGCGGTTTCACGACTTCGTTTTCCTCCACCTCCACCACCATCCGGATTGCCGCGAACTTTGTTGTGGTTTTGCGGATGCCGCGTTCGACCAGAAACCCGACGCCCCCACCGGCCTCGACGGCCAATTGCAACTGTCGGGCCGCCCGTGGATTGACCGAATCCAGCAGACCCACCACGGCGCCGACCGAGCCGCACCGCAGGGCCTGCGTCATTGCCCAGACCGCCTCGCTCCATCGCTTCGGCCGCACGATCACCAGTTGCGACAACTCCACCCCCATCCGCACCGCTGCCGGCGGATAAAACTCGCGTCGCAGATCGATCAGAAAAACGTGCCGACCGCCGGCCGCCGTTGTCCAGGCCGCCGTCAGAGCCAGCGACAGCGCCCCGACGCCTTCCGCCGCCGCAATCTCACACAGCGTCCCCTGTGGCAGCCCTCCACCCAGCGCCTCGTCCAACGCGGTCAGGCCCGTTGGTATGCAGTGGTATTTCCGAACATCTCCCGCCCTCGCTTCCCGTTCGGCCAGCAACCGCCGCGCCACCGCACACCGCGCAGCAGCCGTTCCCGCCGAGGCCGCCAGCGGTCTTACGATACCGTGCCATTTCGTTTCCGGGCGCGGACCGATCGCCCACGCCGGCATTCCAACCGCCGCCATCGCTCAATTACCTTTCCCGACCGCGTGGAGATCCCGTTCGGGTATACCTAACATATACCGAACACATGGTTAAGTCAAGTGATCTGTCAGAAAAACTTGTCCCCTCCGAGACAAGACAGCGATGGGCTGCGGCCTCCGAGTGATCGGCTCGATCTGAGAGGGTGTTTGAAAAGAAGCGAAATGATCAGAGCCGCGACCGTCAGGAAGTGGGGTTCATGATCAAACGCGGCCCGCTCCCTCACGGTCGCGGCTCTGAAGAGGCTCTCAAAAACCCTCTGAGTTCCGTTCCGCGCCTACTGAGCCGTCACGGTCAGATACTGGACGCTGAAGAGTCGTTTTTCGTCTGTCCAGACCTGCTTCACCGTGAACCCCGCCGTCGCGGCCAGGGCCGCGAACTCCGCCGGCGTGAACTTGTGCGAGCTTTCCGTGTGGATCGTCTCACCCGCTTCGAACCGGATCTCATCGCCCTTGAAATGGACGATCTGGAGCCGCTTGCTGACCAGGTGCATTTCGATCCGGCCCGCCGCCTCGTTGTAGACCGCCCGGTGCCGAAACTGATCCAACTCGAAATCCGCTCCGAGTTCGCGGTTCAGACGCATGAGCACATTCTTGTTGAACCGGGCGGTGACGCCCTCGGCGTCGTCGTAGGCCCGCTCCAGGATCGCGCGATCCTTCTTCATATCGACGCCGATCAACAACCCGCCGCCGGGGCTGACGACCTCACGGATCTTTTTCAGAAGCGCGACAGCCTGATCGGGTTCGAGGTTCCCGAGGGTCGAGCCGGGAAAATAGACGACTCGTCTCGACACCGGCGCTTCGCAGTCGGGCACGTCGAACGCCTGCGTGAAATCGGCGCAGACGGGCAGGATGTCCAGGTCCGGATAGGCCGCGCTGAGCGATTTCGCGGTGGTTTGCAGATGCTCCTTCGAGATGTCGAGCGGCACGTAGGCCGCCGGACTGTCGAGATGGTCCAGCAGGATCCGGGTCTTGACGCTGCTGCCGCTACCGAACTCGATCAGCAGACACGCAGAACCCAACATCGGCGCGATGTCGTCGATCCGGCCGCGCATGATGCCGAGTTCCGTTCGGGTCGGATAATATTCCTCCAGTTCGCAAATCCGGTCGAAGAGGCGTGAACCCCGCTCGTCATAGAAAAACTTCGGCGAGATATGTTTGGGATCGCTCCGAAGGCCGCGCAGGACCTCGTCGCGGAGCCGGTCCGCCGCGGGTCGACAATCGCGCACCGTGAGGTTTCTTGTCGCTTTCTGCATCAAATCTCCTGCGCCAGCCGCAGCCCTGTCACCTGCCAGCGTGCCTGCGGTGGGAAAAAGTTGCGATAGGTTGGCCGCGTGTGGGACCTCGGGGTCAGACAGGAGCCGCCGCGCAACACCATCTGGTTGCACATGAACTTGCCGTTATATTCCCCCAGGGCACCCGCCGGCAGACGGTAGCCGGGATAGGCCGCGAACGGACTCGCCGTCCATTCCCAAACATCGCCGAATAGCTTCGCCGATCCGGACCCACCCTTGTCCAGACGGCCGGGCACCGGGTGCAGATGGTCGGTTTCGAGGAAATTGCCCTCCATCGGCACGGTTCGAGCAACGATTTCCCATTCGGCTTCGCTTGGCAGCCGCGCGCCCGACCAACGGGCATAGGCATCGGCCTCAAAATAGCTGACGTGACAGACCGGCTCGGCTTCGTTCAGGCGTTGCATGCCGCCCAAGGTCATCGTCCACCACCGGCCGTCGCGTCGCTCCCAATAGAGCGGCGCGCTCCATGCTTCGGATTGCACCGCATCCCAGCCGTCGGACAACCACAGCGCAGGGCGTCCGTAGCCACCGTCCTCGATGAAGGCGACAAACTCACCGTTGGTGACCGGACGCGTTGCGAGGCGAAACGCGCCCAAATACACGCTGTGTCTGGGTGCTTCGCAGTCAAACGCGAAGCCGTCGCCGTCGTGGCCGATCTCCTGCACCCCGGCGGGAAACGCCTGCCATGCCAGCGGCGGAGGCGCGTCCGCCCGGGACGCCGCAATCGCTCGATAGGCCGGACGAAGCGGATTGCACGCAAAGACGTGCTTGATGTCGGTCAGGATCAGTTCCTGGTGCTGCTGCTCGTGGTGCAGACCGAGTGTGATCAGCGCCGCGAGATCCTCGGAAAGCGGGCCTCCTTGGCGTTCCAGAAACTGCATCATGTGCGCGTCGACGTGGCGACGGTACCGATAGACCTCCTCGAGAGTCGGTCGGGACAGAACCCCGCGCCGGCCGCGGCTGTGCGCCGGCCCGACGGCCTTGTAATACGAATTAAACAGGTCTCGGTAGCGGGAATTCAACGGACGATAGTCCGGTGTGTGCTCGCATAAGACAAACGTCTCAAAAAACCAGCTCGTGTGCGCCAGGTGCCACTTGGTCGGACTCACCTCGTACAAGGTCTGGACCACGTGGTCCTCGACGGTCAACGGCTCGCACAAGGCCTCGGTCGCACGTCGGACCACCTCGTACCGAACGCGCAGGATCGTCGACGCCTCGGCCGGTCGGGTCGCATCAAGGGTCGCCGACGTTCTCCCATTCGAAGCGCGTTCATCACGATATTGAGAAGGGGACATGGCTTCGCGCCGCCGCAAGTTGAAGGGAATCACGCCCGCCGCCGGCGGCGGGCCTCGAACAGATACGGACGATCGCACCGAAGCCGCGACATCACGCCTCCGCTGCGGACTGACTCATGACACCATGATAGGCCGGATCCGATCGGGACGCAAGGAGGTCCATTCCGCTGGTTCGGCCCGAGCGGCGTTCATCGGCCAGCCTTCAGGCGAAGCCCCTTGGGCACGAGATGACGCTCCGCCAACTCAAACATCCCTTGCGCGAGCAGGGCCAGGCCGGCGGCCGGCAGCGCCCCTTGCAGAATCGTGGCATAGTTATTGAGTCGGATCCCCGTGAAGATCGGTTCGCCATAGCCACCCGCACCGATAAAGCCTCCCAGTGTGGCAAATCCGACATTGAAGACTGCGGCCGTCTTTACCCCCGCCAGGATCGTCCGCGACGCCAGCGGCATCTCGATCTGCCACAATCGCACCACGCGGGGCAACCCCAGCGCGATGGCCGATTCCTTCATCTCCGTGGGAATGCTGTTGAGGCCGACGCAGGTATTCCGCACGATGGGCAGGAGGCTATACAGAAACAACGCGACCACAGCCTGCGGAAAGCCGATTGCGTCCGAGAAGTAGCTGACCGGTCGAATCAGCATCACGAGCAGTGCGATCGCCGGAATGGTCTGGATGACACCCACGGCGGCCAGGACGGGTTGCGCGAAGCGGGCGCTGTTGGCCGCGAACACACCCAATGGGATCGCCACCAGGATGGCCGCGCTCAACGACACGAAGACCATCCACAGGTGTTCGCGTGTGTGTTGAATCAGGGCACGCGCCACGCTTTCGTCGCGCGCCGTGACGTTGATCGACAAGGTATCTGCCAAAAAACCGGCGGCTGCGCGAGACTCGCTGACGCCCTCGATCTCCACGCGGGCGTTCATGTCGATCATCGTCCGCTCGTCGATCCGCCCTTCGAGTCCGCGCAACGCGGCCACGAAATCCGGAGCACGATCGGCCAGGTCCGCGCGATAGATAAAGGCGGCGTCGTACCTCGGAAAGTGCGACAGATCGTCTTCGAGCACGCGGAGGGCCAGCACGCGAATCTTCGCGTCGGTGGCATACAGGTCCGTCACGTCGATCACCCCCTTGTCAATCGCTTCGTAAGCCAGAGCGTGCTCCAGCCCTCGAACGTCCTGTTGGGGCAATCGATAACGCTGGGCCAGGCTCGGCCAGCCGTCGCCGCGCTGCATAAACTCGTTGCTGAAGCGGAGGACCAGATCGGGGTGGTCGCGGAGGTCGCTGATCGTGCGAATGCCCAGTGGCGCGGCGCGTGCCTCCTTCATCCCGATCGCGTACGTGTTGTTGAAACCCAGCGGTCGGGTCATGAGCAGTCCTGCCGACTCGAGTGCCGCCCGGATCGCCGCTTCGCCATGGACGTTTCGGCCGGCGAAGATCTCTTCCGTGAGCGTCCCGGTGTATTCGGCGTAGACATCGATCTGTCCGGCAAGCAAGGCCTCCCACAGGAGTCGTGTTCCACCAAGCCCCTTGACGTATTCCACCCTCAGACCCGCGTGCCGGGCCAGGTGCGCGGCGATCTCACCAAGGATGACCGACTCCGTAAAGGACTTGGAGCCGACCCGCACGGAGCCGGTTTCCGCAGAGGCCGGAGTCGACATCGCGGCCACCAGCGCCAAGCAAAGCAGGATGCGTGTGGGAATGGTCATGCCGGAGGCCTTGCGAGATCGTCGAGCGGACTTCGCTGGGCATTGATGAAACGCGTCACGAACGGGTCTGCCGGCAAGGCCAGCAGGTCGTTGAGTGTTCCATGCTGTACGATCCGTCCATCGCGCATGATGGCGATGCCATCACCAAAGAACCCGGCCTCTCCCATGTCGTGCGTCACCATCACGACCGTCTTGCCCAGTGCCTGAAATATCCGACGCAGGTCGGTCTGCAGGTCACGGCGAATCATGGGATCGAGGGCTGCCAGCGGCTCGTCGAGCAGCAACACATCCGGGTCCGCCATCAAGGCCCGCATCAGGCTGACCCGCTGCCGCTGGCCGCCGGAAAGCTGGGTCGGATAGCGGTCCAGCCCGTCGCGCGGAAAGCGGGTTAGCTCGGACAATTCGGCGACGCGATCCGTGATCCGATCGGCGCTCCAGTGGAGGTATCGCACCAGCAGGGTGACGTTGCCTCGGGCCGTCAGGTGGGGAAACAGCCCGCCGTCCTGGATGACGTAGCCCATGCGGTGGCGAAGCTCCAGCAGATTGGCCGGCGCCAGCGTCTCGCCCTCGAAGAGGATCGACCCCGCGTCCGGCAGGATCAGCCCGACGATGAGCCGCAGGAGCGTGGACTTGCCGCAGCCGCTGGGTCCGATGAGCACGGTCGTCCGACCGGCGTCGATGTGCAGGTCCGTCGGACACAGGGCCTGCGTGCCCTCATAGGATTTTGACAAACCGCGAAGTTCGATCATGGCGGCGTCCGTCCTGCCGGGTCCGCGCTTCGCGCCGCCGGAATCCGAATCCCCTGGTCCTCGAGTGCCGCCGTCGCCTGACCCGCCCATCCGCGATTGGCCATCGGACTGGCGGGGCTGGGATGGAGGATGCGCCCGATCCGTACCGGCTCGCCATCCAACGCAAGACGCGCGCGGTCCTCGGCAAACCGACCGATCCCGACGACGTGCGTCGGTCGCAGGACGGTCACCCTATCACGCAGCGCCCGATCACAGGCCCGGAACAGGTGTTCGCGCAGAGGTGCAGACAGCTTGTCCGGCGTCAGATTGGCGCCGCTGTCCCGCAGAAAGAGCAGCGGGCAGTAGTTAGCGACAAAGAACCGCGCGAAGAATCGCTTCGGAGTTCCAAAGTGCTCGCCGGCCCAGCCCCACAGCCGTGCCCCGCTGACTTCGCGCCGCCGGCACGCCAGCCCGAGCACCGGCCGCTTCGGATGCTCACGCCGCGGACCGCTGATCGGGGCCTCCAGCTTCATCCAGTCACGGACCGATTCCACCTCGCCGAACGGTATACCCGTCTGTGCCATGCCCCACGGTCCCGGATTCATCCCGAGCAGGAGCACCTTCCGCGGCCCGCCTCCGAATCGTTGAAGATAGCGCGCGTACATCGCTCGGGCGTATCGGAGCGGGTTGTAGATATGCGTGACCGGCGGTCCGAACCGAAGGCGCCGCAGCCGTGTCGTCAGCGTGTCGGCAATCTCGAGCAGGTCCATCGCGACCGGGCGACTCACCATGACTGAAACATCCATACCTTCTCATGGGTCAAGGACCGTGGCGCCCGCCCGGTCACTCGCGCGTCGGGACGACCTTGCGGTGGCGGAGGGAAAACTCCGGGGCTTCGCGGATACATGTTCCGAGGATGCCGAGCGATTTCAGAAAGGCCCGGAAACCGGTCCGCTTCAACTGGGCCGGTTCGCCACCCACCGTGGGGAAGCCCCGTTCGTCGGGGGTCAGTGTCTCCCAGTTTCGGAACAACCGTCCCCAGTCGCTGTCCAAGGCGGCGCGCATTCTGTTTCGGCCTCGCAGCGGATACCAGAAACTGTCGTGATAGAGCACGCTGGCGGTGTAGGCCCAAGGAGCCAGAATCGTCTTGAGCGACCATTCGATCGGCTTCTTCAGCGGCCCCCAGTAGATGGAGTGCTGCATCCTGGAGGCAAACGTCATCTTCTTGAACGGACCGACGAAGTCCCACTTTTCCTCCGCGGCGTCGCAATCGCCGACGATTTCGATCTTCCGTGGGTCGCCGCAGCCCAGGCCCTGCTCGTGGGCGATGCGGATGAACTTGATCGACAGCGGGTCAAACCCCATGAGCTTCGCCGCCACGGCGTCGATGGCCACCTGATCCGCACCGGCCAGCAGGACGTTCTTGACGTGCGGAATCATGCACCGCGGACCGGGGCCGTCGCCGGCGAAGGTGCCGTCCATCACGGCGAAGACGCTGCGGTGGATCTTCTTCTGGATCATGAGAAGATCGACCAGTGTCTCGTGAATCACGGGGTGCGTCCAGTGGCGGCGCTCATTCAACAGACCGCCGAAGGCGTTCTTCATGGCGCCGGTGGTCGTCGTGAATACGTGGGTCTTGATTGTCGGCAAGTGAATGATGTTTTCGCCGATGAAGCGTTTGGGGATATGGAAGCCGTTGGGATAGACATCGTTGAGACACAGAAATCGGTCGGCCAGATCGCCCACCGCGTCGCGAACGTGAACCCACTCCTCCCCCTCGTAGAGGTGCACGTTGCGCAGACCGTGAGCCTCCATTACGTTGATCTGTTTGTTTTCTCGCTCGCCCAAGTGGGCATCGATCACGACCGTCCGATTGTGGCATCCGTGTATCAAGTGCGGATCATAACCGTCGGCCTTCATCGCCCGTATGACGCCGTCAAGCTGCCACGGGGTCGTCGAACAGGCGGGAAAGAAAAAGTGCCAACTGATGTTGATCTTGAGGGCGGTGTCGGCGTCTTTCGCGACCACGTCCTGATACCCGGCGAGGTTCATAAGCCGGTGGGTGTCCGCCAACACGGTTGCGGGCGTGGTCCGAAGGATTGCGATTTTCGCCGCCGACATCGTTTCTCCGGTCGCATTCGCGGTTCACATTCCAACCCCGAGGCGGGACTTCCCGGGGGAGGCTCGGACTTGTTGTAAGCCCCGATAAGAATCTAACGCATCGCTCGGGGCGCGCCAATCGGTCATACCCTGAGCGGACGGCAGAGAGTCCATCCAAGTCTTGGCGGCAACGCCCGGCCGCTCCCATGGGTGCCACTGGCGGCTTGTTGTCCGCCAGTGCATCGAGGGACTGTGCCTTGCACGGACACGGGCAGGCAAGCTGCCCGTGGCACCTCACCGCCGATTGTGTCAGGGATCCTCGGCGCCCGACCCGGACAGTAATTGATGGCGTGGACGCGGACGACCGATGAATCCACCTTGGGGCTATCACCGCAGAGCATAGCGCCGCGACCGGGCCAGCCTGTTCCAAACAACCAAAGACGCTGTTCGCCGGCAAGGAGCCGAGACGGCGGACCGACAACAAGGGACTCCACATCATGACCGAGAAGGTCGGAGCTATCGGACGATTGATCTATGTCGTGATCGCCCTTGTCGGTGGCAGTGTCTGCGCGGCGGTGTTTTGGAATCATCGCAGTGATCTCAGGACCGCCCTCGGTCACTACCGGACGGAATCGCACGACGCGTCCGCGTTCGTAGCCCGTAACATCGAAGAGAACTATGCCCGCATCTATCAAGGTCTACGGACGATCGCACGGCTGCCGGGCGTTCGGGCAATCGAGCGTTATGGCGACGGCATGGAGTTTCGGGGCGGCGGCCACGGATTCGACAGCGACGCGCGGCAGGCCGTGCAGGAGATCTACAACAACCTGGCCGGCGACGTCGCGATCTCTGAGGTCTATATCGTGCCGCTGGACCTGGAGCCGGACGAGATCGATCCGCATACCGACCGCTTGCAGGAACCCATCACAACATTTGACGAGCTGATCGTCGGGCAACACGCGGACCTGAATGCCGATGGCCGCGATGACGACAGCTCCGAGGACGAAGTGCCGGAGATCGAGATCTTCGAATACCGGTTGATGAAGAAGCAGTTGGCGTGGATGAAACAGACGGTTCCGAGGCTCGACGCCATCACGGGCCTGGCGTTTCCCGCGATCGGCGGACCGGAGGTCGTGACCTGCGACAATACGCGGTTCTCGCCGAGCGCTCCGGACGATCGCGACCGCTCGGGCCTGGTCTACTCCGTACCGTTCTATGGGCCGGACGGGAATCTCAAGGGGTGTGTCTCGGCCATCCTCCTCACACACGCCATTCGTGATCTGCTGCCGTCGGGCGACTACCTGCTCCGCAATATCGGCCATGATTACGTCGTCGATCCTCATCAGGACGGACAATGGCAGGCGTCGCGGGGATTTGCCCTGCGGGCCGAGCCCGACCCCGGCCTGCACTATTCCGAGACTCTGCCGCTGCATGTCCAGGACGGCGGAGGAAGCTGGGTACTCTGGGCGGGACACCCCGAGTCGGCTTTCTGGGCGCGGACCGACGTGCGTTCCGCCCGGCACGCTGCCTTCATCGGCTATGTGGGGGGCGTGGCCCTGACCTTGGGCTTGTGCCTGGTCGCGTTTCTGGTTCGGCGCAACCGCCACGTGCTGCAGGACGTGAATCAGGATCTGGAGCGGCGTGTCGACGAACGGACTACCGAACTGGCAGCCTCCGAATCGAACCTGCGAGGACTGGTCGAGGCCGCCGGAGACGGCATCGTCGTGACGGATCACGGTGGTCGGATCATACGGGCAAACCCGGCCTTCACGCAGATTACCGGTTACAGCTTCGAGGAGGCGGTCGGACAGACGCCGCGTGTGCTCAAGAGCGGCGAGCACGGACCGGAACTTTATAAGAAGATGTGGGCGGCGATCATGTCGGGCAGGAAGTGGACCGGGCGAATGATCAATCGGCGAAAGAACGGGGACGTCTACCATGCCGCACTGACCATCTCCCCCATCAAAGATGAGAACGGTGGCGTGTGCGGCTATGTCGGCATTCAGCGCGACATCACCGCTGAGATCGAACAGGAGAAGGCGCTGGAAGAGGCCCGAGCCCGAGCCGAGGCCGCGGACCATGCCAAGAGTGCGTTCCTGGCCAACATGAGCCACGAAATCCGCACGCCGATGACCGCGATCCTCGGATTCAGCGACCTGCTGCTCGACCCGGACACGAGCGCCTCCGACCGACACAACGCCGTCCAGACCATCCGTCGTAACGGGCGGCACTTGCTGACGTTGATCAACGACGTTCTGGATTTGTCGAAGGTCGAGGCCGGCAAGATGGAGATGGAGCGGACGACGGTCTGCACGCGCCGCCTGCTTCGCGACCTCGTCGACCTGTTGTGTGACAAGGCTCGCGAGAACGGCAACGCCATCAAGGTCAGGTTTGAGGGTCCTATCCCTGACCATATCGAGAGCGACCCCGTCCGGCTGAAGCAGTCGCTCGTGAATCTGGTCGGCAACGCCACGAAGTTCACGGAAAACGGTACGATCCAAGTCGTGCTCGAGTGTGACCGTCGCAATGAAAAGCTGCTCTTTCACGTCATCGACGACGGCATCGGCATGACGCCCGAACAGATGGCGAGGCTCTTCAAGCCTTTCACCCAGGCGGATGTCTCCACGACAAGAAAGTTCGGGGGAACCGGCCTCGGTCTGACGATCACCCGGCGCATCGCACAACTCCTCGGCGGAGACGTCACCGTCAAGAGCGAGGCGGGCAAGGGCAGCACCTTCACTATCTCGGTCTGCACCGGTCCGCTGGAAGGCATCCAGATGGTCGAGGCTCCGGACGATACACCGACCACCACGACAAAACAGACAAAAACAAAAGACTTGCCTGGCATCGACGGCCGCGTGCTGCTGGTTGAGGACGGCCCGGACAACCAGCGATTGATTGCCCATCTTCTGAAGAAGGCCGGCGCTGACGTCACCCTTGCCGAAAACGGCAAGCTCGGCATGGAACAGGCCCTGCAAGCGCGGGACGCCGGCGAGGCGTTCGGCGTCATCCTGATGGACATGCAGATGCCCGTCATGGACGGCTACGCGGCGACGCGGGCACTGCGCCGACAAGGCTACGACGGCCAGGTCGTCGCCCTGACCGCGCACGCCATGAAGGGTGATCTGGACAGGTGCCTGACGGCCGGCTGCGACCACTATCTCTCCAAACCGATCGATCGCGACGTGCTCATTCGTGAAGTGGCGGACCGGATGGGCCGCGCCTCCGAAGCCGGGCAGGTCGCCGTCGTCGATTCCAACGCATGAACCGTACGGTCCGCTGTCCGGACCACTCAACTCTAGCGTCGGCCCCCCGTGGCCGACGTGGCCGGGCCTCGCGGTCCATACAGCGGACTCTACGCCTCGGCCTCATCGAGCCGCCCGCAGCCTCCACCGACGGCCCTCCTGCTCGATTCGCTCGATCAGAAAACGCCCCCGCAGCCGCTGGCCGCCAAACGTCACGTCCCAGCGGTCGTCGCGTCTGGAATGGACCTCGCACAGCCCCCCGTCCGACCGCGTGACGTGCCCGCGATCGCCGGAAATCGGCCCCTCGTAGTCGAGATACACCCGCCGGTGCCGGCCGATCTCCTCGCAGGACATGCCATCGGCAGCGGCCCCGAAGGGTTCGGTCAGATAGCGCCAGGTGGCCAGCCTCTCCCCGGCGTCGATCATCAGGTCGAAGTGCGTCCCGGACCGCTCAGAGTGGCGCAGGACGACGAAGGCGACGGCCGAGTCCGGTCGGAAGGGAGGCGGGTCCTGAGTCGTCATAGTGACATAATAGCCGGTTTGCATGTGCTGGGCGTGTCCGGCGCGTTTGTCAGAACCCGGA
>JBHHVX010000068.1:0-19645 GCA_046754505.1 Phycisphaerae bacterium
CGCGCGGGCACAGGACCCCCGCCGGACGACCAACGGCGGGGGTCGCTGCGCGCCGAAGCGCGTCGTCACACGCCCTCGCCGATGGCGCGTTGTCTGCGATCCCGCACGACCAGGTATCGGCGCGCGCCGCTAGGGCTGCTTGAGGACCGGCGGGCGCTGGGCGGGTTTTGGTGAGGCATCGCCGCCGGAGCGTTTTGCGTCGGGCGGCGCGGTTCCGTTGCCGGCGATCGTGCCGGCAATGGACCGGGTGAGTTCGCGGAGGTCGACGCCGAGGACGCTCTCGAGCGTCGCGAGCGATTCGGCCAACATCCGGGCACGGCCCATGGCGGCCCCGGTCATCGCCGAACCCTGACCGCCGTCGATAACCGTGACGTCGCCGAGGTTGACGTTGGCGATGGTCTTGGTCAGTTCCTGCACCACGTTGGGCATCATCTCGATCAGCATGACCTTGAGGGCGTCGGGGTGGTTCTGGATCGACCGGCCGATCTGCTCGATGGCGGTCGCCCGGGCCTTGCCCTCCTGCAGGATCGAGGCCGCGTCGCCCTCGGCACGGGCCTTGGCCACGTCGCGGGCCGCGTTGGCCTTGGCCACGTCGGTCGCCAGCAGCCGGGCCTCCTCCGACTGGGCCGCGGCCTGATTGCGCTCGGCCTCCTTGAGCGACGCCTCGCGGGCCAGCTCCGCCTTTCGAATACGCAGGGCGTTATCCGCTTCGGCAATGGCCTTGTCGGCCCCGAGCCGGGCCTGTTCGGCCTTCTGGCGACCGATCGCCTCGGCGGTTCGGGCCTCGGCGTCCCGTTCGGCCTGGGCGCGGCGGGCCTGGGTGTCCGCCTCCGCCTCCTTGACGTCGGCGTCGGCCTTGCGCTGAGCCTCGAACTGGCGGGCATCCGCCCGAACCTGTGCCGACGCCTTCCGGGCGATCGACTCGAGATACTCTTCCTCATCGTGGACGTTCTGAATGTTGACGCTGTCGATGACCAGCCCCAGCTTGCTGAAATCATCGGTGACCTCGTTCATCACGGTGGTGACGAACTTGTCGCGGTCCTCGACGATCTCCTCTGGGGTCATCTTTCCGATCACCGCCCGCAGGCCGCCCTCCAGCGTTTCTCGTGCGACACGCTGCATCTCCGCCAGAGGCTGCTCGAGAAACCGCTCGATCGCGCTCCCGCGGACGCTCGGGTCCGACGAGACCTTCACGTTGGCCACGCCCGTGACGATGACGGGGATCATCGTCCCACCGCCGGCCTGGGCCTTGACCTCGAGGGCGACCTGCATGTTCTGAAGGCTCAGGCGGGCGACCTTCTCGAAGATGGGAACGACGATGGTGCGGCCGCCGATCAGCGTGCGGTAGCCCTGGCCGGCGGTCTTTCTGCCGCTGATGACCAGCAACTCGCTCGGGTTGCCGACCACGACCCACTTGGTCACGATCCACAAGAAGCCGACCATCAGCACCAAGACGCCGAAGCCGATCAGCATCGCCGACTTCAGCCCTTCCATCTGTGCAGCCATCAACAGATTCATGCCGCGCCTCCCTCGTTCGTTGATTGGAGAAACTCGAATTCCTTCTGAGACACCACCCGCGCCGTGCCCCCGCGATAGGCGACGACGCCCACGGTCTGCCCGACCTCGAAGGCGTCCTCGTCGCGCCGGCCTTGGGCCGGAACAAAACGCTCGGTGTCGCCGATCCGGATCGCGACCTCACCCCGCGCCGACGGTCGGATCGCCACCGTCACGCGGGCCAACTTGTTGACATAGTCCTGGATCCGTGCGGCGCTGTCGCTGCTCGAGCGCACCAGAAAGCGGAACGTATGATGCACGACCTGTCCGACCACGACGCCGCCCAGGACCGACACGACCAGCACGAGCAGCGGGCGGGTGTCGGAGGCATAGGTCAGCACGGTCCCGACCAGCCCGAACATCGCCGAGAAATAGATCAGGAAGCGGACCGAGAACCAGTTGGACAGCGCCATGGCCCCGTCCGCCGGATGACCGCCGGCGCCATCGACATCGGCGTCCACGTCCATGTCCATGTCCATGTCCGTCTCGATGTCGGCCCCAACATCGACGTCGACGCCGGCATCAAGCCCGCCACCGACATCGGCGTCGGCGTCGCCCCCGAACAGCGCCGAGATCGCGACCAGCCCTCCGCCGACGATGAGGCAGACGGCATAGACGCCGGTCAGCAGCGGCCACGCCGCCAGCGCGGCCGGGGGGGTCGCCGCGATCACGAATCCATCGCTCATGACTCGTCCTCCGCCAAGACGTGTGCCACCGGGACGGCCCGACGACCGTCCCGCCCACACGTTCACACTGTAGCATGGCGCCCGACCGCTGCCCATTCTAATCCGGCCGTCATTTTATCATGGGCCGCGCCGGCGACACCCGGCGTGGTCAAGACCGCAGATCGGGGTGGACGACGCCGGAAGATCGAACGGCGTGTGAGTTTCGTCCCGCACGGCCACGCAAGCGTGGCCGTGGCACGCCGCACAACGTCGTCCGCACAACGAACCCTATGCAGCTACGGCCACGTCGCCCACAAGGGGCGGCGCTACAGGACTTGGGTCAGCGACTCGTCAAGACACGCGACGATAAAATCCGCATCTTCGGCGATGAGGCACATGGGCGGTTTGATGCGGAGGACGTTGCCGTGGAAGCCGCCCTTGCCGAGGAGGAGGCCGCGGGTCTTGGCTTCCTCGAGGATGCGGGCAGTTTCGGGGCCGGCGGGTTCCTTCGTCCGGTGGTCGCGGACGAGTTCGACGCCGAGCATCAGGCCCATGCCGCGGACCTCGCCGATCAGGGGGTGTTTGTCGGCCAGGGCCTCGAGGCCGGCCTTGAGCCGGGCGCCGACTGCGCGGGCGTTTTCCTGGATACCCTCCTCGTCGATGACGTCCAGCGTCGCGAGGCCATAGGTTGCCTGGACTGGGTTGCCGCCGAAGGTGTTGAAGTGCAGTTTGCCGCTGAGGGCCTTGGCGACCTCGGGCGTTGTCGTCACGGCGGCGAGGGCCGTGCCGTTGCCGATGCCCTTGGCCATGGTGACCATGTCGGGCACGACGTCCCAGTTTTCGAATCCCCAGAACTTCGTCCCCGTGCGGCCGAAGCCGGTTTGAACCTCGTCGGCGATGCACAGTCCGCCGGCCTTGCGAACCTCGTCATAGGCGATCGCGAAGTATTCCTTCGGGGGCGTGACGACGCCGCCGACGCCCATGATCGGCTCGGCGATGAAGGCCGCGACCTTGCCGGGCGTGGCGAACCGGATCAACTCGCCGATGTCGCGGGCGCATTGCACGTCGCACGCCGGATAGGTCAGCCCCAGCGGACAGCGGTAGCAATAGCCCGGCATGCCGTGGTGGACGCCGAAGCCGTGGGGCGTGGTGTATTTCCAGGTGGAGTGCGCGGTGAGCGACATGCCCTGCTGCCCGCCGCCGTGGTAGGCGTTTCGGAGGGCGATGACGTCGAAGACACGGGTGTATTCGCGGGCGGTGAGGATGGCGAGGTCGTTGGCCTCGCTTCCACTGTTGGTGAAGTAGGTGACCTTGAGGTCGCCGGGCAGGTGGTCCGCGAGTTTCTTCGCATATTGCCCGACGGTCGGATGAATATAGATTGTTGTGGTATGCTGGAGGCGGCCGACCTGCTCGCGAACGCGCTCGACGACCTTCGGATGGCAGTGGCCGACGGAGACCGTCACGATTCCGGCGATGCCGTCGAGGTAGCGGCGGCCGGTGTGGTCCCAGAGGTACTGCATGTGGCCCTCGACGATCATGAGCGGCTCTTTGTAGTAGGTCAGCAGCGCCGGCGTGAGATACTCCTGCCGCAGGGCGAGGACCTCGCGCGGCGTGGGGCCGTCATAGGCCCGAGGTTGGTGCGAACAGACCGGCAGGGACAGCGTTTTCTCGGCCATGGTGGAGTTTCCTTTCTCGTCCTCATTGTCGACGGACGCGGCGGCGGCGTCAAAGGCGGCGGGCCGTCAGGGGCGCATGGCAGGGCCGCTCGCTGGCGGTCACGGTTCGGATCGGGGACGTCGTTCGGCGGAAGACGACAGACGCGGGACGCGGGGCGTACAATGAGTGCCATGCCGGAAGCGGCCGGACATCTCGCGATCATCACGCTGGCGAACCCGGCCTTGTTGTGGGGCGCGACGGCCTGCGCGGCGCCGGTGATCATTCACCTGATCCTCCGATCGCGGCCGCGCCGACAGCCCTTTCCGGCGTTGCAGTTCCTGATGGCCTCGCGGCGCGTGAGCGTTCGGCGGCACCGGCTCCGTCACCTGCTGCTGCTCTTGCTCCGGATGCTGGCGATTCTGCTTCTCGTTGCGGCGCTGACGCGGCCGGTGTCGCGGGGGTCGTGGATCAGCGCCCGGAGCCGCGGAAAGACTGCGGCCGTCTTTTTGATCGATGATTCGGCCAGCATGACCTATCGCTTCGAGGGCCGGAGCCGGCTGGAGCGTGCCCGCGCGTGGGCGCGGCAGCTCATCCTCGATCGCAACCGGTTTCCCGGCGGCTCGACGTTCATGGTCTTCGGGTGTCACACGCCCCCGCGTGACGTGCGATGGGAGTCCGAGCGGGAGGACGCCCTCCGCGACCTGCGCAGCGTCGAGGTGCTGCTGCACGACCGCACGCTGGCGGACGGCATCACGCGTGCTCTCGAACGGCTGGCGCAGGCCCGACTCCCGCGCACGGAAGTCTACATTCTCACCGACATGACGGATCATACCTGGTCCGGCCTGGCGGACGGGCGCTGGTCCGACGCCCCCGGTGTCGCGGTCTTCGTGCTCGACGTCGGCGACGACGAGGACGTGAACACGCGGTTGGGGCCGCTCCACGATTTCGACGGACGGGCGCCGGCGCGGACGCCGATCCGGCTTCAGGCCACAGTGTCAACCGGAGACGCGGCCTTTCGCGGCCGCGTGGAGGCCGACGTGGACGGCGTCGTGGTCGCGCGAAGCGAACCGCTGGAGGTCCCGGCGGGTGGTTCGGGCGAGGCGGCGCTGTTGGTCCCGCCACTGGAGCCGGGACCGCACGGCGGCGTGCTGCGCCTCGCGACGGCCGATCGCCTTGAGGCGGACGACCGTCTGTATTGGGCGATCGAGGTCCGCCGGCCAAGGCGGGTGGCCGTTTTTCACGATCCGTCGGTCACGGCCGCCGCCGCCACCGAGGCACAGCGGATCGCCGCGCTCGTCAGTCCGCCGACGCTCCCAGCAGATCGACGGCCGTTCGACGTGAACGTCCGCAGCGCCACCGCGATCACGGCCGGCGGGGACGCGGCGTTGGCGGAGACGGACTGCGCGATCGTTGTGAATCTGAAGACGATTCCCGAAGACATGGCGAACCGTCTCGCGGCGCTGGCGGAGCGCGGCGGGCTGGTGCTGGTGGTTCCCGGCGATCGGACGGGGCGAGGCCAGGGCGCGTCGGGGACGCTATTGCCGGCGGAGTATCTCGACCGCGTCCGGCTCGAGAAACCCACACGGATCGAACTCGGTGGCGCCGCCGCGTTTTCTGACTTGTTGCCGCGGGATGTACCGGGCGACCCGATTTCGGCGCGGCGAGTGTACCGCTATGTCCGGACGCGCGGACGCCCCGGTGCGGTCGCGCTGGCCCAGTTCGGGACCGGCGACGTAGCGATGTGGGGGCGGAGCATCGGCTCGAGTCGGGTGGTGCAGTGGTCGTTCTCACTGAACCAGGCGTGGGGCGATCTGGGCACTCGGGCCGCACCGGCGCTGGTTCTCATCCAGTCACTGGCGTCGGCCGTGAGTGACCAGACGCGACGAGCAGCCAATCTTCTGTGCGAAGAGGGGTCCATGCTGTCGGTGGACCCGGCGGCGGCGCTGGACGCCCTGACGGTCCAAAGACGGTCGAGTGACCGCTCCGGCGAGGGGACACGAACGCGGCGACATGCCGGCCCCGAGGCGCATTTCCGCGCCGGGGCGGATATGGCGGGCATGTACGAGGTTGACGACGAATCCGGAGCGCTCCAGGCGATATTCGCGGTGAACCTCCGCCCGGCGGAGACGGTGGGCCACCGTCTTTCGCCGGAGGGCGTGGGCGCATTCTTTGCGCCGGACGCCGCTGTCGTCGTTCGTGAGCGGAGCGAACTGCTCGCGCCGACGCTGACGGTCGCCGGTGATCAGGAATTGGACGGCTATGTGCTGTTGGCGCTGCTGGCCGTCTTGCTGTGCGAGCCGATGTTGGCGAATCGTTTCTACCGGAGATGATGGATCGTCGTCACCCGGCTCGGGCGCAAGTCTCGGCGATGTCGTCCCGATCTCGTCCGAACGTATAGGCGTCGCCCTCCGTTTGCCGTAATAACAGTATTGGCGGGCCGTTTGACAGACCGGATGGTCCACTTAGAATCCCTGCTTCGTACCAACCGGGGGGGCGAGTGATTTCTCGAACGCGCTCGGGTGATGCGAGCAGAGGTGGACCTCGGTACAGCCCGAAATGCGGATATACTCTATGAGATTCGACACGAGACGATGGCTGCGTCGCGGCCTGGTAGGTTTCGCCGGCATGAGCTTCTTCTGGGGCTGCCACGGGCGGACGGTGTCGCTCGAGGAGGCGAAGGTCCAGCGCTATGAAGAGCGGATGGCGGCGGAACGGTTTGAGGCCGTGCCGGAACCGACCCGGATCGACGCGCCGGCGCCGGTGGAGCTTCAGGGCAAGGTGGCCACGACTCAGCCGGCCGTGGACGCGGTCCTGTGGCTGCACGTTCCCGACCCATCGATGGCCACGGAGGCCTTCGCGAAGCGCTTGGAAGTGACGCGGTTCAGCGACAGCGTCCGGCGCGAGTACGAGAAAAAAATCTTTCCGAAGGCCGAGCGGTACATCAAACAGATCCATCGAGACAAGACGTTCCGCCTGACCCTGTCGGACGCCCTGCGGCGGGCGCTGGCCAACAACTATCAGATTCACATCGACAGCTTCACACCGGCGATCAGCACGGCGCAGGCGGTTCAGGCGGAGGCGGCCTTCGACACGGCCTTTTTTGCGAACGTGAACCGCAACAACACGAATCGGCCGACGCCGTCGCAGTTGCTCGCCTCGAATACGGATACGACGACCGTCAGCGGCGGCATTCGAAAACTGCTGGCGACCGGCGCGGCCGTGACGCTGACCCAGGCGATGACGCGGATCGACAACCCGGGGTTCCAGTTCAACACGCTGAACCCGTCGTGGGTTCATACGTTTGTCGCCGAAATCCGCCAGCCGATCCTCCGGAACTTCGGCATCGATTTCAATCGTTCACAGATCACCCTGCGCGTCCTCGAACAACAGAGCAACCGGGAGGCCTTTCGGGCGACGGTCATCGACACGCTCAACAACACCGAACGGGCGTACTGGGACCTGGTGGCCGCCCGGCGCGACGTGACCATCAGCGCCGAGCTGCTGGCACACGCGGAGCAGACGTATGACCAGATCGAAGCCCGAATCGACTTCGACGCGTATATCACCCTCCTGTCGCGCAGCGCGGCCAACGTCTCGCAGCAGCAGTTCAACTACCTCAGCGTCAAGAACCGCGTTCGCAATGCCGAAGACCAACTTCTTAATCTTCTGAACGATCCGGAGCTGCCGTTGTCGGCGGACATCGAGGTCATCCCCGTGGACAATCCGATCACGACACCGCTGGTCCGCGATCGGTTCCACGAGGTTCAGATCGCGCTGGAGCGCCGGCCGGAGCTGGTTCAGGCGCGGCGCGGTGTGGACATCGCCCGCTTGCAACTCGGCATTGCGAAGAACCAGGCGCTGCCACAGGTTGACGTGACGTACCGGGCAACCTTCAACGGCTTGGGCGCCAACGCCGACCGAAGTTTCGACCAGCAGACCGGCGCCAATTTCGTTGATCAGTTCGTCGGCGTGCAAATCGCGTGGAACTTCGGCGAGCGAGCCGAGCGGGCGGGCATCCGCATCGCAACGCTCCAGCAGTCGCAGGCGGTGGCCGCCTACAAGCGAGCCTTGGACGACGTCATCACCGACTGTCGCGTGGCGCTGCGAAACCTGGACACGTCTCTCGAACAGATCCGACCGAGTCGTGACGCGGTCGCTTCGTCGTTTGACAATCTGCGCGCCCAGCAGGAGCGGCAGGAACGGAAAAGTCCGGCTGATCTCGACAGCGTGCTGAATTCTCAGACCAGCCTTGCCCAATCGCGCCGCGCCCTGCTCCAGGCGGTCGTCGCCTACAACCAAGGCATCGTCGACGTCGAACGGGCCAAGGGGACGCTGCTGGAATACAACAATGTCGTGCTCACGGAACGGCCGTGACAGCCGCGAATTGGAGACGCAGGGATTGACGACTGGTGATTGATGGTCCCTGACGTCCTGCAATCCGCGATTGCCGATCCGCACTTCCTTATCGCCGACCTTCCAATGCCAAACCTCGCCCGCACGGACGGTCTTGCGATGGCGATCCTGGCCGGTGGTGTGATTGCGCAACTGCTCCACCGTCGGCTGCCGGCGGGCCTCGGCACGTCGCTGTTCGCAGCGGCGACGACCATCGGCATGGCCGGCACGGCATTTCATCACAACTGGACCGACGCGCAGACCTCCGCCGAGTGGGCTTTCGTGGCGTCTCACATCGCCGCCGCCCTTTCCTTGATGTGGGCGCTGTTCGGTTGGGCAGCCTCTGAGCGCCGTGACGCGCGGCCGGCGGGCGAGACCGCGGCCTTGGCACCGACCCCGTCCGCCACGTTCTTCGCGTGGTCGCTCGTCAGCGGCATTCTCGCCGTCGTGCTCGTGATGTTTCCGCTCGCCCTCGGCTTCTGGCAACGTGTGGTCAATCCCCTGGCCCTCACTGAGCGGATGACCCCCAACGGACTGTGGGACATCGCCGCTCTGCTTGCGGCGACCGGCGTGTGGGTCGTGACCGCCAGGCGCCCGCAGCAGCCCGTCATGCTCCTCGTTCTGTCGGCGCTCATGGTCGGCTGGACCGCCCTCATGATCCCGGCCGGATTCGGGTTTGGAGAGCACGTTCCACCACTGGCGAGCGGTCCGCGGTTCATTCCGGTGTGGTGGACGTGGACGCTGCAACTTCAGTGCGGGCTTGCAGGGTTGATCCTGGTCGCCGCCCTGCTCCAGGATGTGCCCTACCGGATTCGCATCGGCCGGGCGTGGCCCGACCACATCGAGGACTTCGTCGCGCCATACTCGTGCTGGGGCGCCTACGTTCAGACCGAATCGGTCCTGGCCGCGGTCATTCTCGTCCTCGGCGTATACCAGATCGTTCGTCCGGGGCCGTGGGACTGGCAGCCGAAAGCAGCAGGCATCGTCGCTTCCGGGGTCGCCGGCGTGACCTGCCTGTTCTTGAGCTATCGAAGATGGAGCCCGAATACGGCCGAACTGGGCATCGCCCTGCTTACGTTGTCGGTTGTCGTGTTCTCGACGACCCTCACGGCCCTGCTCGCACTCGACGACGCGGGCGGGGAATACGTCGGGCGGCTGCCCCTGTTGTGCAACGGAGCGCTCTTCGGCCTCGCCGCCATGATCGCCCTGTGGCACTGGCTCGCCGGCTTCTGGAAACAACAGCTCGGCACCGACGGCGCCGCCTGGACCACTGCGGGCCGGATGATTCCGCCGGTTCGACGGGGCGCGTTTCTGATCACCGCGATGGCTGCGCTGATCGCCTTTCAAATGGCGCTGTGGCCCGAGCGCGTCCCCTCGGGATACGCAGACAACGCCCCCGGGCGCATCGCCGCCGGGCTCGCCGCCATTGTTCTGCTGGTGATCGTGACGGCGCGGATCGCGCGGACGACCGACTCCATCTCCTCGGCTGCGCTCAGCGTGGCGCTGATGGTCGCCGGCGTGCTGTTCGCCTTCGTTCGAATGCGAGCGTCGGCCGAACGCGGCTGGCTCCTGCAATATTCAGGGGTCGTCCTGGCCCTCGGCTGTCTTCCGATCCTGGCAGTCGCGGAGTGGATCCCCGGCGGGCGGTGGCGGAGCTTCGCGCCACCCATGTGGTTTCTCGCATTGACGATTCTGCCCGCCTGCGCACTCTGGCACGTCCTGCCTTCGGACCGGCTGCCGTCCGCACTGGGTCCGTGGCTGCCGGCGGGGCGGATACCGGCGGAATGGGTCCGCCCGATGACGCTTGCGATCCTCGGGGCGGTGTACGGGCTGGCAGCGAACCGGGAGCACCGCCGGTCATTTCTGGTGCTGGCAGGGGTGCTGTTGCTCGGAGCGCTCGCCAGCTTCTATCGTGCGTACTGGGGCGGATGACACCGGAGGCATTCTCGGATAACCTGATCGTACCTGGGGTCTCCCGCTCCGCGAGGGGCCTGTCCCTGCGCGAGACCGGAGGTCGTGCCGTGCCTCGGCCGGGCGCCGCCGCATGAGCCTCGACACTTATAAGACTAGCGTCTTGAAGACCGATCATGATCGTCGCTCGATGCCGAGGGTGGATTTCCGCCCGTTGTGACGCCGCGGGGAATGAGGAGCCGGACTGAAATGCGTGCTGTTGTTCAGCGCGTGGGCGAAGCGTCGGTGACGGTCGGCAACGTGGAGGTCGGTCGAATCGATCGTGGACTGCTGGTGTATCTCGGCGTGGCCGCCGAGGATGGCCCCGAGGATGCGGATGCCCTCGCGGGAAAAATACGGTGTCTCCGAATATTTCCGGACGACACAGGGCGGATGAACCTGGATATCAAGCAGGTAAAGGGTTCGGTTCTGGTCGTGAGCAATTTCACGCTCTGCGCCGACACGCGGCGGGGGCGTCGGCCAGCGTTCACCGGTGCGGCCGAGCCACGGGTGGCCGAGACGCTGGTCGCAAGGGTCTGCGAGCGGCTCCGAGATGGCGGTGTGGGGGTTCAAACGGGCCGGTTCGGGGAGAGCATGCTGGTGCGATCGACCAACGACGGCCCGATCAACCTGACATTGGATACGCGTGAGACGCGATGAGACCTTGGAAAGGCCGTGAATTCCCGCAGGGCCGCCTGCAAGAAAAGGGGCATGACAACGGCGGTGGACGCGATTATAATCCCGTGCTGCGGCAGGCGGACCGGCGGTTTCTGACAAGCCGGTTGACCCGATCCGCCTCTTGGAACCGCCGAAATCCCTAGGATGTCATCTCCGCAGAAATCCGGCTGACATCGCGACGCCGGGAGGGGTTCCCGGGTCTGCTGAGTGCGTTCGGCCGAACGTAGGGGGAGGGGTCGGATTCGCGAATCAGGAGACGCGCTGACGGAGCAGCAAGAAGAGACAAGACGCAGAAGCAAGCCGATTGTCGGCTTGGCGGGCGGCGTGGGTGCCGGCAAGAGCGCGGTGGCCGCCATCTTGGTGGACTTGGGCGCCGGTGTAGTGGACTCAGACGCCCTTGGCCGGGAGGAGATCAATGCGCCGGAGGTCAAAGCGGCGTTGTGCCGCTGGTGGACGCCGGCAATCCTCGACACCGATGGCGGCGTGGACCGGGCGAAGGTCGCAACGATCGTCTTCGGCGACTCGGTGCAACGACGGCGGCTGGAGGCGCTGCTGCATCCGCGGATCGCGGCTCGGCGGGCCGAGTTGCTTTCCCGCATGAATGACCAAAGCGACGTTAGAATGATCGTGCTGGATTCGCCCCTGTTGTACGAAACGGACCTTGATCTCGAGTGTGACGCCGTCATCTTCGTGGACGCCGACCGAGCGACCCGCCTGCAAAGGTCCGAGAAGTCCCGTCACTGGTCGAAGGAGCAATTCACGCGCAGGGAAAAATCACAGCAATCACTAGACATGAAGCGGGCCAGAGCCGATTATGTATGTGGCAACCATTCAACCCTGGCCGAACTCCGTGAAAGCGTGACAGCTATATTCGCACAGATCGTCTCGACGACGGTTGCCTTCTGAAATCCTACTTCGGTATTCGGTGGACCGCACGCGCGCAAGACGCCGGCGGTCGTACCGTTTTGTTATCCCACGCCGCTCCCTCGTTCTGAAAATGGACATCTGATCAACGAATCAACGCAACTGCACCTGCAATCACATGATGGAGGAATCTGCCATGGGTAAGTCTCAAGGCTCTACCCGAACACGTACACGCAAAACCGCCAAGTCACAGGGTTCGTCCGGATCCAAGACCGCGTCCCACCCCGCCGCCAAGGCGGACACGACGGCCGTTGCCGTCGATGGCGACGAGCCGACGCAGCACACCGCCGTCGTCGCGGCGCCGGCCAAAGAGGAGGCCGTCCAAAAATCGGATGAGGCCGTCGTCGGCACGCTCGACCGGGCGACACACGAGAAGTACGAGAAGATCAAGCGTGGCGAACTACACATCACCGTTCTGCAAAAGATGAGCATGGACGAACTGCATGCCATCGCCAAGCGGGAACGCGTGACCGACTACGCCCTGCTAAAGAAGCAGGACCTGATCTTCAAGATATTGAAGGAGCGGATCAACAAGGACGGGCTGATGTACGGCGAAGGCGTCCTCGAGATACTCCCGGACGGATTCGGTTTTCTGCGAAGCCCCGACTACAACTACATCCCCTGTCCGGACGACATCTATATCAGCCCGTCGCAGATCCGGCGTTTCGGACTGCGTTCCGGCCACATCATCCATGGCCAGATCCGTCCACCGAAGGAGTCGGAGAAGTATTTCGCCCTGCTGCGTGTCGAGGGTATCTGCTTCGAGGCGCCGGATGTCGTAACGGAGAAGTCGGCATTCGAGGACCTCACGCCCCACCATCCCACGCGCCGAATCATCCTCGAAACGGTCCCCGAAGAAGTGAACATGCGCGTCATCGACCTGTGCACGCCAATCGGGTTCGGCCAGCGCATGCTCATCGTCGCTCCGCCGCGGACAGGCAAGACGGTTCTGCTCAAGAAGATGGCCAACGCGGTCTCGGCGAATCACCCCGACGCCTATGTCATCATCCTGCTGATCGACGAGCGACCGGAGGAAGTGACCGAGATGCAGCGTCACACCCAGGCCGAGGTCATTTCGTCGACGTTTGATGAGCCGGCCAGCCGGCACGTCCAGATCGCTGAAATGGTGATCGAGAAGGCAAAACGTCTGGTCGAGTTCGGCCGCGACGTCGTGATCCTGCTCGATTCGATCACGCGCCTGGCACGGGCCTACAACACGGAGGTCCCCCACTCCGGCAAGATTCTGACCGGCGGTGTGGACGCCAACGCGTTGCAGAAGCCGAAACGATTCTTCGGGGCGGCCCGAAACATGGAGGAGGGCGGCAGCCTGACCATCATCGGCACGGCGTTGGTCGACACGGGCTCGAAGATGGACGAGGTCATCTTTGAGGAGTTCAAGGGCACCGGCAACAGCGAGCTTCATCTCGACCGCCGTCTTGTTGACAAGCGTATCTGGCCGGCGATCGACATCGCCGCCTCGGGCACACGCAAGGAAGAATTGCTCTGCGATCCGAAGGAACTGGAACTGATCTACAAGCTCCGCCGGGTGCTGGTCGACATGAACCCGGTCGAAGCGATGGGCCTGATGATCACGAAACTCAAGAAGGTCAACTCAAACGCGGAATTCCTCATGACCATGAACCTGGCCTGAGTCGGGTGCGAGGACTGCGGGGCCGGCGCGCGGCTCCGCTGTGCCGCCATTCACGACACGCACCGCGGCGACTGCCGACCCGGCGAACGCTATCCGCCTCCCACCAACGTCACAATCTCCACCCGATCGCCCGCCCGAAGCTCGGTCGTCGGGTACTCCGGACGACGAACGAGCCGGCGGTTGACCTCGACCGCGAAGGGCGGGCGCGGGGATCGCTGCGCGATCAACGACGCAACAGTCGCCGGTGCGTCGACCGTCTGGGGTTCTCCGTTGACATCGATCTGCATGCTCATGGGCCGTCCGCCTGAAAAGTCCTGACGCCGCGGGCCGCTGGTCGGGTGCCGGGTGCCGGGTGCCACTGGCGGCTTGCCCGCCAGTGGCACCAAGGACCGGCCTCGCCGCGACGCGCCAATTATAGCCGTCGACGCCCACGAGCCTCAGTCCGGCCGCACGATCCGAAGGTAGCCGCGGTGGCAGATCGCCAGGAAGACGACCTCGATCACCCATCCCGCCAGTCCGTAGAACCAGCCGTTGGCCCAGATCAGCAGGATCGCCAGGGCGATCGCGATAAGGACAATCGCGGCCATGGCCTGCAATCGCTGGCCGGCCACGCCGGGGTCGTCCGCCGCCCGTTGTCGAAAGGCCCACAACACGCCAGCCGCCAGCGTGGCCGCAAGGGCGTAGGTGTACGGCAGCAACGTCACCACCGGCTCCTTGCCGGGCCAGTCGGTCGCAACGGTGACGACCGTGGTGACCAGCGCCCCCAGGGCCATCCACACCGACAGCAGTGCAAACATGCGACGATTCTGACAGGTAGCGTTCGCGCTGTCGATGGACGACGGCAGAACGAAGGCCGCCGCGTAGGGTCCGCGGCTCCTCACGCCAACTGAGGAGGGGAAACCCGCGTCCAAGTTCATGCGGCGGACCGCCTCATGCGTTCTTTTTGTGAGCAAACTGTCCAAGACCGGCTGCACAACACGGATGGACTGTGAGTCAGTGTTTGGCTCGTCCGTCAAACTCGCGGCGCTGCCGCGCGACATCCGCACGGTCGAGCCGATCGTTTTTTGTTCCGTGGTCCCCGGTGGGGCCGCATCACCCCAGATAGGAGGTTTCTCATGCGCAAGAGTCTGATGTATGTCACTGTACCGGTCTGTTTGTCGATCATCGCGGCGGGCGCGTGGTTTGTGCGGGCGGGCAGCCTGACCCCACCGCCCGGCCCGGTCGCCGGCACCATGGTGACGCTCGACGACCTCATGGTCGCCGTCACGGCGATCGGCGGCGGCGGTGGCGGCGGCGATACGCGAACACCCATCACCGCGCTTCCATTCACGATCTTGGCGCCCGGCTCGTACGTCGTGACCATGGATCTGGTGAGCGTCGGCACACCGGGGATCACCATCGTGGCCAGCGACGTCACCATCGATCTCAACGGGTTCGAGATGACTGGCTTGCCGGCCGGTCCCGGCGAGGACGCCATTGTCCTCTTTCCGGGGTTCGACAACGTCACGGTCTTCAACGGCTCGATACACGACTGGGGCGGCGACGGGTTGGACCTGGCGGGCGGCATGGGACATCGCGTCTACGACGTCACGGTCGAAAGCTGCGGCGAAAACGGCGTCCTTCTCGGTTCGAACAGCCGGCTCAGCGACTGCATCATCCGGCTCAACGCGGGCGATGGGATTGCGGCCGTGGACAATAACCGCATCGTGAACACGGTCGCGACGCTAAACGGCGTCCCGGGCGGTCCGGGACTCGGCCTTGGGGACGGCATCTTCCTCGGCGGGATCAACAACACACTCGAAGGATGCGTCCTGGCGAGCAACTTCGACGACGGCGTCGGGTCGGCTTTCGCAACCAACACGGCCCACGACTGCACGGCCGAAACCAATGGTGGCTCGGGTTTCTTTGGCGTCGCGCGGCTGACCGACTGCCTGGCGAATGTGAACGGCTCGGACGGCGTCTTTCTCACCAACGGCGTGGCCATCAACTGCGTCGCAAACGGCAACGGCCTCAACGGATTCGATGTCGCCTTTTCACACCTGTCGGACTAAGAGGGGCGGTTCAACCTTGATAACGGGATTCTCGCCTTGCAAAGCCGCATCCGTGACAGCAACGCGACGGACAACACGAGCGATGGGATCGAAGGCACCGACGGCAACTTCATTTCAGGCAACAACTCCAATGCCAACGGGGTCAACGGCATCCTGATCACCGGCGCGTCCAACACGGTCGAGAACAACCACTGCGTCGCGAACGGCATGCTCGGGATCGATACGACGCCGGCCGTCCTTGGACCCAATGCCATCTTCGCCAACCGTGGGACCGGAAACCCATTGGGAGAGTATGCCTTTGATCCCGGCGACACGTACGGCCCGATCGTGTTTGGTCCCGGTCCGGTGGCCGGTGCGTACAACGACAACATCGCGTACTGAAACGGAGGACACCGATGAGCAAGTTTGAACGAAGAATCGGAACTACGGCGATGTTTGTTGCGGGGCTGGCCTCCCTGGGATTCGCCGCTCGGGCGACGGCCCAATCGAATGTCGATTCGACCAACAAGTTCGCCTGGGGCGAAAACATCGGCTGGGCGAACTGGCTTGACGCCGGCGCGGGTGCGGACGGCGTCCTGGTCGGACCGACGTTCATGTCCGGCTTCATCTGGGGCGAAAACGTCGGCTGGATCAACCTGGACGACGCCACGCGCTTCGTCTCGGTGGACGCAGCGACGACGCCGACCGTCTGCGATATGAACCATGACGGTCTGGTCGACGGTCTGGACATTCAGCTCTTCACGGATTTCCTCCTGCTGAGCAGCCCGCCGGACTGGCGAGACGTGTGCTCGGGCGATGTCGAGACAACGCCGGACGGGACGATCGACCTGGCCGACGTCGCCAACTTCGTGGCCTGCCTGCTGATCTGACGTGCCACGCTCCACGGCGGATCGAACACGGCGAGGACGGTCGAACCACCGACCGTCCTCGTCTTCGATAGGGTGAGGGTGCCCCGCAGACCGCCATGCCGATGGAGTTCGTTCCCCAATCCGGTCCGCACAACGGACCCGACTGTCAGCAATTGGCTTCGATGTGGGCGATGAGCTTGTAGATCAGCTTGGCCGCCAGAAACTCGGTTTGGACGCTGCCGGGGAGCGGCATCACCTCGACGACGTCCGCGCCGACGATCGTCCGTTCCATCGCCGTGGCCTTCAACAGGTCGGTCACCTGATACCAGTCCAGCCCGCCCGGCTCGGGGGTTCCGGTTCCGGGCGCATGGGCCGGGTCGAATCCGTCGATATCGATCGTCACGTAGACGTTTGGCGTGAGTGACTCGACGGCCTGCATGATCCAGTCGGGGTTCTCGCGTGTTTCGCGGGCGGTGATCGGGCGAAAACCGCTCCGCTTCATGAATCGGTGTTCGGCGAGGCTGTAGTTGCGAATCCCCACCGGCACGATCGGCACGCCGAGGTCGAGCACGCGCCGCATGACACACGCATGACTGAAGCGCGAGCCTTCGTAGCGGTCGCGGAGGTCGGCGTGGGCGTCGATCTGGAGGACGCTGAGCCGCTTGTGTTTCGATCGCACGGCGCGAACCAGCCCGCTCGTGATCGAATGCTCTCCGCCGAGGCCGATCAGAAACTTCCCGTCGCGCACGACCCGCCGCGCCGCCCGGTAGACGCGGTCGTGCATCTGGCTCGGCCCGGCGGCGTCGATTGCGAGCGGGTCGAGGGTGGCGATGCCGCAGGGATAAAACTCCCGGCCGTATTCGTCGTCGAAGTCCTCGACCTGCCGGCTGGCGGTGATGACGGCCCGCGGCCCGTGTCGGGTCCCCGATTGAAAGGTGACGGTGGCGTCGTAAGGGATGGGAAGGATCGCGTAGCGCGCGGTGCGGTAGTCGGCAGCGGGCGAATCCAGAGCGAGGAAGTTGTCGGGTGTGGTGGCCATGAGTCGGCAATCGGTCGGTCGGGAGTTCCGATAATTCGGGACGCTATTCGTGGTCGGCTCGTGCGCCGCGTGCGTGGGTCGCCGCGCGGGGGTATCATCCCGGCACACCGCCGATTCGGCAACCGCCGAGAAAAACGGCCGCGCGGTTGGTTGACGCGCGGCCGGTCCGACGGTCAGATATCCGCCGTGGAAGCCCGCGAGGAGACGGGTGATTCCGCGAGGTCTCCAGCAGAGGAACCGAACCCATGACCCACATTGTCACTGAGCGTTGCGTGAAATGTCGCTACACCGACTGCGCCACCGTCTGCCCCGTTGAGTGTTTCTGGGAGATCGAGGATCCAGCGATGCTGGTCATCGACCCGGACACCTGCATCGACTGCGGGCTGTGCATCCCGGAATGTCCGGTTCACGCGATCTATACGGAAGACGAGCTTCCCGAACCCTACGAGGAGTGGACGGCCAAGAACGCCGAACTCTACTCGGGGGGCACGAACATCACCGAGAAGAAGGATCCCCTCGAGGGTGCCCTGACGCTCGAGGAAATTCAGCAGCGGGAAAAGGGGAAGGGCTGGGACATCAGCGAACCCGGGGGGACCTGATCGCGCGTTTCGTGTCGATTCTGAATGGCGGTCGGCGCGGCGGTGCTCAGTTTTTTGCCCCCGTCGAGGCATCCGAAACGCCCGCGTCCGGTGCGTCCTTGCCGAGGATGTAGCGGTCGAACCAGGCGGCGTCCCATTCCATCTTGGCCTTCCGGTTGGTATATTTCGCCAGCCCGTGTCCCTCTCCGGGATAGACGACCAGTTGCGCCGGTACGCCCAGGTATTGGTTCATCGCCCGGAACATGGCGCGCTGGTGCGCGGGGGGGCAGCGTGCGTCGGCACCGCCGACGTGAAACAGGGTCGGCGTCTTCACGTGATCGACGGCGAAGAGGGGTGACGCGGCCCGCATCTCCGACGCCCGCGTCCATGGAAAGCCCTGCTGGAAATTGATGACGTGTCCGGGCGTATCCTCAATGCTCCACTGCATGGCAACATCCGAGATGCCCGCGCCGCTGCTGGCCGCCTTGAACCGATCGGTCCGGGTGATCACGCAATTGGTCAAATAACCCCCGTTGCTCCACCCCATCACGCCCATCTGCGTCGGATCGGCCATGCCCTTCTCGATCAGGGCATCGACGCCCGACAGGATGTCGGCCACGTCGCGGTCGTTCTTGTGACCGATGAGGTCAGTCATAAAGGTATCGCCATAGCCGGTCGAGCCGCGATAGTTGGGGCTGAGGACGGCGAACCCCCGGGAGGCATAGCACACACGGCCATAGATCCAAAACCGCATGCGTAAGAGACTGGCGGCCGTCGGGCCTCCATGGATGACGACGATGAGCGGCAGGCGCTCGTGGCCGTCATAATCGGGCGGGAGCTCGAGGATACCCTCGACGGTCACCCCGTCGGCGGACTTCCACGCGAAGGTCTGAATCTTCGGCAGCTTCCAGGTTTCCACCTGCGGGTTGACCAGCGTCAGGCGTTCATTTCGGCCGGGGTCGCCCCCGAAGGTCCAGAGGAATACGTCGGGACCGTGCGTGACATCGCTCATGGCCGCCGCCAGCATCCGCCCACCCCGCCCGAAGCTGAAGGCCTCGCAAACGATGTCGCCCTCGGTCAGTGAACGCGACGGCCCCTGCTTGCCGTTTCGAATGTTCGCGGTGCAATAGACGCGAGCGCGAGCGCGCTGTTCGGCGATGAAGCAGAGGTCGTCGGACTTGCCGCGCCACTGCATGTGTTTCGGCGAGAGCGAGACGCCGTCAGGCCGGGTCAGCCGCTGCATCACCACCGCGCCGTGCTTGAAGCGGGCGACGAATATCTCACTGGGATAGCCGTCCCAGTCGACTCGGAAGGCAAGTTTCCGTCCGGCGTGATCCCAGCAGGGCGACTCGATCCATCCATAGGGTGAGGGGGCGTCGCCGCGCCACATCGGGTCCGGTAGCGACGCGATCTTTCCCGTATCGGCCTCCCAGACGTCGACCCGCGACCAGCCCTCGAAGGTGATCCGCTTGTCGGTCGGCGTAGTGATCATGGCGATCCGCTGTTGATCGGGAGCCACCACGAAGTCACGGATGGCGCGGGGCTCGTCGATCAGCTTGTTGCGATGCCAGGTCTGAAGGTCGAGCCGCCATATCTGGCCGAAACGCTCGACGCCGCGGCCGTATTCGAGCGTGTCGTATTCTTCGTGGAGCGAACGCC
>JBHHVX010000069.1:0-19360 GCA_046754505.1 Phycisphaerae bacterium
TCAGTTCTCAGTTTTCGGCTTTCGGCTTTCGGCTTTCGGCTCTTGACTTTTTGACTTCTCGCACGCTCGCGCTGAAACGCCCGGCGCCGGTACAGATGCTCGAACAGATTCCCCTCGTGGGGCTGGTCCCAGCTCAGTCGATGCGTCGGAATCGGTCCGATGTTCAGGCGGTCTACGTTCGGTGCCCGCATCAGCGCCGAGATCAGCGCCTCATCGGAGGTCAGGGCGGACACCACCAAGGTCGGCCCGATCGCGGTCGGCAGTTCGTCCACGGGACACTCGACGATCGACGCAAACGGGAACAGATATTCCCGATGGGCCAGCGCGTGCTCCCGATCCTCACACCAGATGATCGACGGAAGCAGCCACGCGCATCGGCCGCGACGCACAAGCCGGCTCGAGCCGCGACGCCGCTCGCACAGGTCCACCGCGCCGCGAACGCCCAGTTGTCGGTCGATCGACTGCGACATCGCCTCGGCCGCCTCGGGATGGGCGAATGCCGCGATTGTGGCCTCGGGATCATCAGCCGGCAGCGCTTCGACCTCGGCCAGACGGGCGGCGACGGCCTCGGCAATGGCTTGGCCGTTGCGCGGGACCCACACGCCCGAGGCGTTGATGCACGACCGACCACCATTCGCCGTGATCGATTCAACGATCAGATCAACCACCTGCTCCCAATCGTCGGCCGCGTCCTCGCCCAAGATCACCTTGCTGTAGCCCGGCCCGTGCAGCTCGACCCGCGGATCATCGGCCCACGGGCGTGTCGTCGCGCCGCCGCCAAAGAGCATGCTGCGATCCGCACATCGCAGTAGTTCGGACGCGCCGCCGTGATCCGTCGGGTAGAATCCAAACGCCTCAGGCGGCAGCCCCGCGGCGATGAACGCCTGGATGACGCGACACGGCGTCCACGGCTCCTCCCGGCCCGGTTTCAAGACGACGGGCGTCTTCATCGCCACGGCCGGAATCCACAGTGCGTGAACGCCCGGCGAATTGCTCGGCAGCACGGCCCCGAAGACCCGCGCGGTCCGCCGAAAACTGACCATGCGCCCGCCGTCCGCGCCGTAGCCGCGGTCGAGGATCGACGGTGAGAGTCCCCGGGTCAGGCCCGCGATCACTCGATCAATTCCCGTCAGCATCCGATGGATCTTCCGGGCGTTGTCACGACAGTATGTAATGGGCATCCCCGTCGTCGCCGAAAGCTGCCGGATGTAATCATCGAAAGTCTGGGTCGCGTTGCCCAGCGGCAGCATGCCCTCCATGAAGACCGTGCCGGCCCGTTTCGATGCCTCGAACAACTCCGCCGCGGTGAACCGTTCGAGCGCGTCGGGATCCATGCGTTGGACGTCGCGAGCCACCATCCCACTGTTCGCCTGACTGACCGCCGCCACCGCCACGCCGGTGGCATGGTGCACGATGTCCGCCGTCTCGACGCTCTCGTATGCCTCACCCTGGCGCAGGATCGGAATGTGAACCATGGCCGCACGCGCCTCGCTTCGTTTCGCCCTTGACACTTCTCAATACACCCCCTCCACAACCGCCGTCTCCAATCTCGAAAACGGCCGCACGTTCGCCACGCCGTCCCACGGATAGGCCTCGCACGGCGGCGTCCGCTTCGCCTCATCGCGCTCCAGGAAGCGCGGCATGAAAAACTCCTTCGTCAGCGTCGTGAGCCGCGCCCGCCCCCATTCGCCGTACTCCACGACGCGCTCAGGATGGTCGGGATCGACAACCTCGACCATCGCCCGCGGCTGCGGCGGGTGGTAGATGATGTCGTAGCGGTCCGCCGGATCGAATGGTTTGTGGCAGGCCAGGCCCATGAGCGTGTTTCCATAGGTGGGAACGAAGTCGATCTTGCCCTCCAGCAGCTCCTCTCGCGCGAAGCGGTGGAACTGCGGCGTCATCTGCGTGCCGCCGCAGAAGACACCGGTGATCCCCGCGCGCACCAGTGACACGCGCTCGCACAGTGCTTCCAGCAGCTTCGGCGTCGTAAACATGCACCGGATGTTCTCGTGGCTGCGCAGCAGCGTCAGCCCCTGATGGACCACGTGGTCCTTGTATTCGTGCATCAGCCGCATCCGCCCCGATTGCACCAGCTTGATGACCCACCGCGGATCCATGTCCACGCAGAAGCAGATGCCGCCGCGGTGCTGCGCCAGGTGTTCAACCGCCAGTCGCAACCGGCGCGGCCCGGTCGGCCCCAGCATCAACCAGTCCGCTCCCCGCGGAAACGCCGCGTCGCTCAGCGTCTCGCTGAACATCTCGTAATCAATGCGGAAATCATCGATATTCACGCGGCTCTTGGGCACGCCGGTGCTGCCGCCGGTTTCAAAGACATAGGTCGGCCGGTCGGCGAGCGCCCGCGGCACCCATTGCCGCACCGGCCCGCCTCGAAGCCACTCGTCCTGGAATGGCTCGAACCGGTCCAGGTCCGCGTACGACCGAATCGCCTCGCGCGGGTCCCAATCGAGCCGCCCCGCGTAGTCAAGCCAGAACGGGCAGCCCGTCTTCGGATCGAAGTGCCACGCGACCATCTCGCGCGTATGCGCATCCATTCGCTCCGCCGCTTTCGCAATTCGTTCTTGCAAACGAGGCCCCATGGTCCATCTCACCCCCTTGCCCGCACGCCGATCATAGGACACCGCGTGCCACGGTCAAGCTCGGCTTGAACACCCTCGATGCCAGTTTCGTCTCAGCACCGCGGCGCGCAAAAATATCTGCGTCCGCCCTTGCCTTTGTCCACGTCGGGGGAACAATCAATTGGAAGGGCCACTCGGCCGGTATTCAGAGGGCGTCGAACGGTTCTCGACGCCGAACGGTCATCAAAGACAACTGCGCCAAACCGGCGACACGGCCCCGGGTGCTCCGGTTATTCCGGCCGCCCGACCACAGGTGCACGCGGGAAGTCGAATCCGTCAGGTGGCATTCACCTCGCACGTCCGGACGCCACCCCACGGAAACGACCAGAACACCCCGCGGCTCACACCGGGTCCGTCGCGGCCGTTTTCACTCGTGGTGGGGAAGAAAGCCTCAAGCGGCACCGGTTCGCCGTGTGCCCCCGCGCCACGATTGCGCGCCAGGCGCCGCAACGAATTGCAACGGTCCTCTCCATGAGGGGAGGGGAGGGCTTCGTCAACCGGTCGCGAAGCATCCCCCGTCGTCCACTTGGAGGGGAACCGGGCGGAGTGGAAAGGGTGCGGTGGAGGCTCTGCTTCGCGGCCGTCACATGGGATCAGTCAGCCAAGCCGCTGACGCCACTCTCTCGCGCCGCGCCGCGTGCCGCCCACGCCAGAGTGATCAGAAGAACGCCGGCCGCCAAGGTGTGGATTCCGCACGCCCGCAGCCAGTAGCTGCCCAACGCCGGCATCACGACAAACCACAAAAGCAGCGCGCGACGGGCCCACCGTGCACCGGCCGCCTCATCGTCTCGAAACAAATCGTATCCCAGCAGCCCGGCCGCCGGCCACATCGCCAGGGAATAATAATAACTGCCGATCCAGGGACTGAACCACAGCATCGATCCGACGCACACCGCATAGCCGGCCGCCGCCGTGTTCGTCGACGGCCCATCGCGGGTCCGCCACAGCCATCCCAACAGAACCAGGCCGGAAACGCCCATCACGACAAAGTAGCCGATCTTGAGAATGATCCTCGGTGGCTCGGCGACCGTGATGGAAAACGGCCGCTTCGACGAACCCGCGTTGATGGGCGTAAACAGCCGCACCATCGTCCGCACGACCGCCTGGTTCTGGTAGGTACATTCGATCGGGTGATCGATCACGCTCATCGGCGTGTACATGCTGAACTGCGTTCGATACCACCAGGCGTGATAGTCCCACAGCTTCCGCGAACCGAAGATCGCCAGCGACGGCACCAGGCCGATGAACACCAGCCCGGCCGCGACGCCCCACGCCACGCGCCATTTACGACGCGTGACAAAATACAGCAGGCACAAAACCGGGATGATCTTGAGCATGATCCCGATCGACAACACCAGCCCCGCACGAAACAGCCGTCCCCGTTCCGCCAGCACGTACGCGCCCGTCACCGACGCCAGCAGCACGCTCGTCAGGTTTCCGGCCGTCAGGTCCGCCCAGATGAAAGGCAGGGCCGGCGCCAGCACCAGCCCAGCCGCCACCCACCGACCGTGACGCGACGGTCGAAGGAAGACACGTCCGACATGCCACGCGCACCAGCCATACAACCCCGCGAATACGATGAAGGACAATACGGCCGACACCGTCTTGGGCGGCAAGGCCATGAGCATGAGCAGGGGCCGGGCGATCGGCGGGTAACGTTGCGTCCGGACGACTGCCGCGTCTTCGTCGGCCTCCAGCGTCCCCGTCTCCAGCGAGTGACGGCCGATCGAATAGATGGAATACCAGTCGCCATGCGGACGGACCGGATCGTGTGACTTGTGGAGATGGCTGACAAACGGACCCGCCAGCAAGATCCCCGCCAACACGGCCCATCCGAATCGCGCCCGTCCCGGCGTCGGCGTCGCGCGCCCCAACGCGTGTCGCATCCGTTGGGCAATCACTCCGCAAACAGCGCCTCGACAAACGTCTTCGGATCGAACGGCTCGATGTCATCGACGGTCTCGCCCAGCCCCACGAACTTGACCGGCACGTCCAGTTCGTCGCGAATCCCCACGACGATCCCGCCCTTGGCCGATCCATCGAGCTTCGCCAGGATGATCCCCGTCACGCTCACGTGCTTGCTGAACACCCGCGCCTGATTGACCGCGTTCTGCCCAATGGTCGCGTCAAGCACCAGCAGAACCTCATGCGGAGCACCGGGAATCTTCTTCGCCACGACCCGCTCGATCTTGTTCAGCTCCCGCATCAGGTTGTCCTGCGTGTGCAGACGCCCCGCCGTGTCCACGATCAGGTAATCCGCCCCGCGGGCAACCGCCGCCTCGCAGGCGTCATACGCCACCGCACCGGGGTCGGCATCCTGACCGTGCTTGACGATATCCACGCCGCACCGCCGCGACCATTCCGTCAACTGCTGGACCGCCGCGGCGCGGAACGTATCGCACGCACCCAGAACCACGCGCCCCCCCTGCCGTTTCAGCAGGTTCGCCAGCTTGGCGACACTCGTCGTCTTTCCCGAACCGTTGATCCCCGCGACAAGGATGACCGTCGGACCGGACTCGGCACGCGCCAGCGCGCGAGCGTCGTCGGGCCACCGGCTGATGATCCGCTCTTTCAAAAATGCCACGATGTCCTGCGACTCGGCAACATCGCCCCCCTTCCACGCCACCCGCACCTCCTCGATCAGCCGCGTGGCCGTGCGCGGACCGAAGTCGTCCTGGATCATCGTGTCGTGAACCTCATCGAGCAGGACTTCGTCGACCCGGCGGCCCACCGCCAGGACAGACTTGAAGCTGCCGACGACCTTGTCACGCGTCTTGGTCAGCGCCTTCTTGAATCGGTCAAAGAGTCCCATCGCACCGCCCGTCTTGATCGCTCGCCGGCAGCGCAGACTCCGCCGGATGAATCGCCTTCTCCGCCGCTGAAGCGGACGGCCGGTCGTCGTTCGCCGGGCCGCAGGCCGGTGCCGGATCGCCGCCCTGCTGACTCACAATCCGCTTTCGCACCGCGTCGAGCACGCCGTTCACGAACGCCGGCGAATCGGCATCCCCAAACTGCCGGGCGATTTCAATCGCTTCGTCCATCACGACCGTGGCCGGCACGTCCGGGCGATGCAGAAGTTCACACACGGCCACCCGCAGGATGTTTCGATCAACCCGCGCCATGCGGGCGACATCCCAGTGCTTGGACGCCGTCTGAAGACTCGCATCGATCGTATCGAGATGGGTTCGCACATCACATACGAGGCCGCGGGCATAGTCTTGCGCCTTGCGTGCAGGAACGCGCCCTTCCAAAAAGTCGGCCTCGTCCGCCAGAAACTCGTCGAGCTGCGGCGGGAATCCCTCCGGCTGCACCTCGTGCTGGCAGAATGCCTGCATCGCGAGAATGCGGGCCTGTCGGCGATGGCTCGGGGCGTGACTCGTTCCCATGCGGCACTTGTACACGCCATGCAGTCGTTCGGAAAGTCGTCCTACGAACCGCCACCCCCGGCAGCATCGGAAATGTTTCGCAACAGATTCGCCATCTCGATCGCGCTCAGGGCCGCGTCGGCGCCCTTGTTCCCGGCTTTGCCGCCCGCACGCTCGATCGCCTGTTCCAGCGTGTCCGGCGTCAACACGCCGAACCCGATCGGAACGCCCCTCTCGCGCGACACCGCCGCCAGACCCCGCGCCGCCGCCCCACCGATGTAGGCATGATGCGACGTCTGCCCCCGGAGCACACAGCCCAGACAGATCAGGGCGTCGTAGCGACCGCTTTCCGCCAATGCCGTCGCCGCCAGCGGCAGTTCCCACGCGCCGGGTACGCGGACCTCGGTGATGTCCTGGTCGGCCGCGTTGTGTCGCAACAACGCATCACGCGCCCCCGCCAGAAGACGCGACGTGATGAAGTCATTAAACCGGCTGACCACGATCGCAAACCGAAGGCCGGACGCGTCGAGTTTGGCGTTCAATTCATTACTCATCAGGCCAAGCAGCTTAAACGAACACGCGCGCTTGTTCAACATCGCCGAGCCGCGGGCTTCAGCCCGCGCGGCCCCCGCGTCACCGGCACGCGTCCAGCCCGGTCTATCGGGCCTGTACTCGGTTGTGAGCCTCCGCCGCCCGACCTATCATGGTACGCCGTGCGGACAATCGACGGTCGCCTCGGCGTCGGATCATTCGGGTCACTGCCATGTTCCATCAACCTCGAACCATGGACGAAGCCCTCACCATCCGGGCCGCGATGGGCGCAGACGTCACGCCGATTGCCGGCGGAACCGATCTCGTCGTCGCGATGAACCGCTCCGGAGCAGGCCCGGACCACTTCCTGGACTTGACCCGCATCGATGGCTACGCCGAGGTTTCCCGAGACAACGGAACGTGGCGCCTGGGCGGCGGGGCGACCTTCTCTTCGCTCAGCAGATTGCCCGTCCGCGCCCTTGCCGAGGCGGCCATGACCGTCGGCGGCCCGGCCATCCGAAACCGGGGCACCATCGCCGGCAATCTCGGCACCGCTTCTCCGGCCGGCGACGGATGCGTCGCCCTGCTGGCGATGGACGCGGAAGTCGAGATGGCCCACGCCACACGCGGCACGCGTACGATCCCGATCGAAGACTACTTCACCGGTTTCCGACAGACGGCCCTGTTGGCAAACGAACTCATCACCGGCGTCCGATTCTCCGCCGACTGGCAGACGGCGTGGTACAAGATCGGCAAGCGCGGCTCGATCAACATCAGCCTCGTCTGCGCCGCGGTCGCCCGATCGCCCCGAGGCGAGTTGCGAATCGCCTTCGGTTGCGTCGCGCCGACCGTGATCCGCGCGAAGTCCGCGGAGACCCTCATCCAAAGGGACGGTCTCACCGACGGCGCGATCGATGCCGCCGCCGAAGCCGCCATGGCCGAGGTCTCGCCGATCGACGACCACCGCGCGTCGGCAGCCTATCGCCGGGCCATGTGCGGTGTACTGACCCGCCGGCTGCTCCGCGCGATTCGCGACGAAGCCGCGACCGCCGGCAACCGCAACAACGATAGACAAGCGTCAAACTATCAAGGCCCGACACGTTCGGCCGCCACCCCGGCGCAAACGAGCGCCGACGCCCCCGGCGATGGCCGCCTGAAGTGCAGGATCAACGGCGCGGCGGTCGAGGTCGAGGTCGACCCCTACGAGACCGTGCTGGATGTGCTGCGAGACCGACTCGGCCTGACCGGAACGAAAGGCTCCTGCCTCGAGGGCGAATGCGGTTCCTGCACGGTCCTGCTCGATGGTGAAGCCGTCAACAGTTGTCTCGTCCCCGCGCTTCAGGCGCGAGGTCGCGCCGTCGAGACCGTCGAGGGACTGGCCGATGGCGACAAGCTCCATGTGCTCCAGGAGGCGTTTCTCGCCGCCGGCGCCGCCCAGTGCGGCTATTGCACACCCGGGCTGCTCGTCGCCGCGAAGACCCTGCTCGACAAGAACCCCGACCCCACACAGGAGGAGTTCTTCCAAGGAATGGAAGGCAACCTCTGTCGCTGCACGGGTTACGCGTCCATCTGCGAGGCGATCCGCTCGGCAGCACGCCAATGGCGAGACGGCTCCTGAAACACCGAAAGACCACCCAACGCACCAGACGCACGATGTCACCCGAAACAAACATCTCGCCGCCGACCACCGAGCGGCCCGTCGAGCCTTCCGCGACGCCGTACAAGGAGTGCCCTCGCGGACCAGTCGGGCGGAGCGAGCGACGCATCGATGGCACGGAGAAAGTCACCGGGACCGCCCTCTACGGAGCCGACCTGATCCCGAACCGAGCGGATTATTTCGCCCAGGTCGTCCGCTCGGAGCACGCCCACGCACGCATCCTCCGAATCGACTCGGACGCCGCGCGGCGCGTGCCCGGCGTCGTCGCCATCTACACCGCCGCCGACGCCCCCGGCACCAACCGCCAGGGACTGATCCACCGCGACCATCCCGTCCTCGCCGAAGACCTCGTCCTCTTTCGCGGCGATGCCGTCGCCGTCGTTGTCGCCAAGACCGAACGGGCCGCGTGGCGGGGACGCGACGCCGTCAGCGTCGAATACGAACCGCTGCCCGTCGTGTCCGACATCGACGCCGCCCTCGCGGAAGACGCCCCGCGGTTGCACCCGGACGGCAATCTGATGGGTGGCAAGCGGATTCGCAAGGGCGACGCCGACGCCGCCCTCGCCGGGTCCGACGTGATCGTCAGTGAGACCTTTCAGACCCAGACGGTGGATCACGCGTTTCTGGACCTTGAGGCGGGCATCGCGGTCTGGGACGGGAACCTGTTGACGATCCACGTCTCGGGCCAATGGGCCCACGAAGAGCGGCGGCTGACAGCCCTGGCGCTCGGACTGCCGATGGAATCAGTACGCATCATCACGCCGGCCACCGGCGGAGCCTTCGGCGGCCGTGAAGACATCAGTATTCAAATATATCTCGGCATGGTCGCTCTCAACCATCCTGGCAAGACCATCGCCATGCGCTACAGCCGCGAAGAGTCGATGCGCGCCCGGCACAAGCGGCACGCCATCCGGATTCACTACACGCTCGGCGCCCGGGTCGACGGCACGCTCACCGCCGCGAAGATCACCGTCTATTCCGACGAGGGGGCCTACGCCTCGACCGGCCCGGCGGTGCTTCGCAAGGCCGCCAGCCATGCCACCGGCCCGTACCGTATCCCCAACGTCTGGGTCGACGTCTACGGCGTCTTCACCAACAACAACCCGACCGGCGCGATGCGCGGCTTCGGCGCCTGCCAGATGGCAATCGCCTACGAAGGCATGATGGAACGCCTCGCCGAGCGGCTCGGCATGGACCGCGTCGAGTTGCGGCGAAAGAACCTGATCCGCAGCGGCGACGCAGTGACGACCGGGCAGCGGATTCCGATCGTGACGGCGGGCAAATGTATGGACGCCGCCCTCGCCCGATATCAGCAGGACCCACGGCCGGACGCGCCCCTGGCACCCCACGAGCGCCGCGGCTGGGGGCTGAGCGTCATCTGCTTCGGTCTCGGCTATGGAGACGGCTTTCCCGACGCCAGCCGCGCCCGCGTCCGCTTCGCCGCCGACGGCCGTCTCGAAGTCTCAACCGGTGGCGTCGAGTACGGCCAGGGCCTGCTCAACATGGCCGGCCAGATCGCCGCCGAGCTGCTCGGACTGCCGCTCGACCGCGTGGACGTCATCTGGGCCGACACCGGCCGCACCGACGAGTCCGGTTCGTCCTCCGCCACGCGACAGACCTACTTCACCGGCAACGCCGTCCGGATCGCCGCGAGCGAACTCCGCGAGCAGGTTCTCGACATCGCGGGCAAACTACTGCATGTCCATCCCCACGAACTCGACATGACCGGCGGCCGCGTCGTCGGACGCTTCGATTCCAGTCTCGACCTTCCGCTCGCCGACGTCCTCGCCGCGGCCCGCGAGCGCTCCGAGCCGCTTGAAGGCCGCGGCATCTTCAAGCCACGCACGGTCTGCGAAGATTTCGACACCGGTCAATCACCCCGGTCGTTCATCACCTATCTGTTCGCCTCCCACATCGCCCAGGTCCGCGTCGACATCGAGACCGGCGAGGTGCGGATCGAGCGCTACATCGCCTGTCACGACGTCGGCAAGGCGATCAACCCGCAGTCCGTGGCCGGGCAGATGGCCGGCGGCGCCACCCAGGGTATCGGCATGGCCCTGATGGAAGAGGTCGTCATGGACGGCGGCCGAATGATGAACCCCAATTTCACGGACTACATCCTGCCGACGTTTCGCGACGTGCCCGAGATCGAGACCGTCATCCTCGAGAACGACGACCCCGGCGGCCCCTTCGGCGCCCGCGGCATCGGCGAGCCCCCCCTCATCGCCGCCACGCCCGCCATCCTCGCCGCCATCGGCGACGCCATCGGCCGACAGCCCCACACGACGCCCTGCAACCCCCAGCGCGTCTGGGAATTGCTGAATCCAGACGAGGCGGAAGTGCCATACAAGGCACGCCTCGCGACCGCCCCGCCGCACGCGACGATGCAGCAGTAAGAAAGCAGATCGCCGTGGCGCCTGACCGATTGGACTTTCTCGCACTGTCAAGAGGATTCCAACCGAGCGGGTCGGCGACCAATCGGGGCTGGTTTGCAGCGGTGATGATCTACAGACCGGTGTTGGGAAGCAGCCCTCGGTAGTGGTCTGCGCGCTCCGGTCTCCCCCAGGCGTCGTAGAGTGCGACGAGGTCCTCGACGACGCCGCGAATCTGGCCCGAGTCGTCGGCGAATCTCGTTCGGAGCGTTTCGAGGGCCTTCAGGAGTGCGGACTCCGCATCGTCATAGCTCCCGGACTGCGTGAGCACCCGGCCCAACACCTGTCGTGTGGCCGCCGTCTCGGGATGGTCCTCGCCGAGCTTCTCCAATTGGATTCGCAGCGCCGCCCGGCAGAGCGACTCGACTTCGTCAAGCTCGCCGAGCGCGACGAGGCACCGGGCGAGGTTCATCTGTGTGTTCGCCACCTGCGGATGGGTGTCGCCGAACGCCGCCCGGCGAATCTCAAGGGCTTCGCGAAACCGGCGGACGGCCTCCCGGTCGTCGCCTGACTTGTGCAGCACAAAAGCCCAGTTGTTCAGGCTCGTGGCGACGTCAGGGTGCTGGTCGCCCAGGCGCTTGCGGCGGATGGCGAGCGACTCGCGATGCAGCCTGATCGCCTCTTCGTAGCGTTCCATCGCAGTAAGAACCAGCGCAAGGTTGTTCAGAGACTTTGCCACCATCGGGTGATCGTCGCCGAGCGTTTCCCGCCGCATCGCAAGGGCCTCGCGGTGAATCGCGGCGGCATCCTCGTGACGTCCCTGCCGCCGAACGCACTCGCCCAGGTTGTTCAGCGCCCGGGCGATATCCGGATGGGACTCGCCGTGCAGATTCCGATAGCGCTCGACGACCTCACGGAACATCGTCTCCGCCTCGGCGTACTTTCCTCGCACCATGGCCAGAAACGCCACGTTGTTCATCTGGCCCACCGTGTCCGGGTGCCCCTCGCCGAACAGGTCCGTCATCAGTTGCAACGCCTCCTTCTGGAAGCGCTCCGCCTCGGCGTAGTCGCCGTCGGTATAGCGGACCCGAGCCAGATTGTTCAGGCTGCCGATGAACGAAACGTCTTTCTCGCCAAGATGTTCCGCGCGAATCCTGAACGCCTGCTCATACAGCGGGCGCCCCTCGTCATATCGCCCCTGATCGTAGAGCACCTGGGCCAGGTCGTTCATGCTCCGCGCGGCCTGCGCGCTCACGTCGCCGAACAGGTCGCTGTCGATCGCCAGCGCCCGCCGGTGCAGGGCTTCCGCGTCGGCGGGTCGCCCCATGGCCCGAAGCAGCACGCCGTAGTCATGCATGGCGGCGGTGGTCTCAGGATGCTCTTCACCGTAACGGGTCTTGGCGAGATCGAGGGCGCGCGCCAGGTGCGTCGCCGCCTCGTCCAGCAACCCAAGGGCGAGATACGAGCGACCGATCGTCGAACGGATGCTGCGTTCCACTTCCGGATGGCCCGCCAGTTCCGTTTCCGCGCGGCGGGCGGCCTCGTCGAGCACCTGTCGCACGGTGACGTCCGGTCCGGCGTTTCTCGGGTCGACGGACGCCAGCATCTCGTTCAGGAAGTGATTGACGGCCTGGGCGGTGTCGGCCTGCGCCTAGGCGGCGACCCGCTGCCGGGATTCGCCCGCAGCGAAGATCGCCGTCGAGAAAACCCCCGCCACGAGAACGACGAACACGGCCGACACGCCGACCACGAGTGCGCGGTTGCGGCGGACGAACTTGCGCGCCCGGTAGCGCCGGCTGGGCGGGCCGGCCGTGACCGGCTCGTATCGCATCGAGCGTTTGATGTCTTCGGCCAGTTCCGCGGTCGTGGCATAGCGCCGGTCGCGGTCCTTCTCGAGGCACTTCATCACCACCCAGTCGAGGTCGCCGCGCAACTGCCGCCGCAGCGAGGAGGTGCTGGCGCTCCGGTCCCGCGCCGCAGTGTCGGCGGCGCCGCCGAGGCTGCTCAGGCGCGTGCTGGGGCGGACGGGCTCCTGTTCGCGGATGATCCGCTGAACTTCGTTCAATCCGACCGTCCGAAACGAATCCCCCCCCAACGGCAGGGCCCCGACCAGCAGTTCATACAACAGAACGCCGAGCGAATAGATGTCGCTGCGCGTATCGATGTCCGCGGCGCGCTGATCGGCCTGCTCCGGGCTCATGTACTCGGGCGTACCGATCATGACGCCCGTTTCGGTGAAAAGCGTCTGTTCGGTCAGCCGTTGATGCGTGGCCTTCGCGACGCCGAAGTCGATCACCTTCGCCACCGGCGTTCCATTGGCCTGCGACACCAGCACGTTTGACGGCTTGATATCGCGGTGTATGACGCCTTTCTGGTGGGCGTGCTGGATCGCCCGGCAGACGTCCAGGAACAGGCTGAGCCGCGCCGTCGTGTCCAACCGCCGCGCGTCGCAGAACTCGGTGATGCGCGAGCCGTCGACCAGTTCCATGACGAAGTAAGGACGACCCTCGGGCGTCGCGCCGGCGTCGAGCGCCCGAGCCACGTTGGGGTGGTTCATCAGGGCGAGTGCCTGCCGCTCGGCGTCGAAACGGCGGAGCACCGAGCGCGTGTCCATGCCCGGCTTGATGAGCTTGATCGCCACCCGGCGGCGCAGCGGCTCCGTCTGCTCCGCCAGATAGACCGTACCCATCCCGCCCTCGCCCAGCCGGGACAGGATCCGATAGGGGCCGATTTGTTTTGGATCCTCAAACGCATCGCTTCCCGTGTCGGCATGTTCTGAAAGATCGCGCAGGGCCTCCGCGAAGGCGGCGCCATCGGCGAGGGGCGCGTTCAGGAGCCGGTCGGCGGCGGGCCGGGCGGCCAGCAGCGACTCCACCTCGGTGCGGACCGCCGGGTCGTCGCAAGCCGATTCCAGCATCGCGGCGCGCGCCTCGGCGGGCACATCGAGGGCCCGCTCCAGAAGCCGTTCCACCTGTTCCTGTTGGGGTTGTGTCAGCTCATTCACCGGCATCGATCTCTCGCGCCAGCCACGTTCGGGCGTATTCCCAGTCCCGTTTCACCGTCGCAAGGGATACGCCGAGATTCTCGGCGATTTGGCTCATTTCCATTCCGGCAAAGAATCGCTGCTCCACGACCTTGGCCTTTCGCTCATCGCGCTGGGCCAGCCGGTCCAGGGCCTCATCCAGCGCGATGAGATCCAGACTGCGACCCGAATCGACCGCCAGATCGTCGGCCAGCGGGATCCGCTCGGCCCCGCCGCCGGACGATGGAACGCCGGGTTGCCCGACGGTGCAGTGGGACCCGGCTCGGGCAGCGTCGACCGGACCAGACGGGCCTGACGCCCTGCCGGAAACCCTGTTCGTGCTGGACGACAACTGGATCGGCGGGCACTTCCCGAGCGAGAGCGAACGAGCCGCATTCACGCGCGGCTCCCAGACGATTCACATCTTCGCCGACATGACAAACACAGCCCTGGACGTGGCAGGCCTGTCGTACGATTTCAACCTGTTCGAACAGACCTACACCCTCTCCGGCACCCCAGCATGCACGCCCGCCGTCGCCATCGGCATCGAGCCGGCAAGCTCCTTCACAGTGCGCAAGGGGACCGTCGATGCAGAATCGATCGAACTCCGCGCGGGCGAGACCCTCTTGGATCAAGCCACACTCATCGGCCGCACCCGCACCGAGATCGGCATGCCCGGCGCGGGGGGCGCTTCCCTGACATTGGAGAACAACTCCACGTTTCGAGGCCGCCAAGTCACCCTCGGTACCCAGCGCAACGCCCGCGCCCGCGCCGACGTACACAGCGGCAGCCGTCTGCTGATCGACGACGATGGCCGGCTGGTCGTCGGGTTACGCGGCCTGGGACAGCTCCGCGTCCAAGCAACCGTCGCAGAGGGCGGGGCCACACTCGGCCTGGGCCGGGCCACCTTGGTCGTCGGTGAGACCCAAGACGCCTTCGACAGTCTCGTGGAGGTGACCGGCGACGGCGCCAGCATCGTCCAGACGGTGGACTTCAGCATCGTCGAGGCCGAGCCGGCCGTACTTGTGGGCGTACAGACGGGAACCGCCGGACTGCTGCGGATCACGTCCGGGGCCAGCGCCGAACTCGGACCCGTCCGGCTCGGTCTGGAGCCCCTTTCTTTCGGCAAGCTGGAATTGAGCGATTCGCAGCTCTCGGCCGACGGCCTCACCGTAGGCCGTCGCGGCGCCGGCGAACTCACCGTCTCACAGGGGGCAGAGGTCTCACTGTCGTCGGACCTCGTCGCCGGCGAGTTTGCCGACGGCGTCGGACGGATTGCCCTGAACGGCTCACAGCTCGTGCGCACGACCGACACGGTTTTTCTGGGTCGCCAGGGAACAGCGAGCCTGTCGCTGTCGGGTGAACCCGCCTCGGTCCTCGCGAGCGAACAACTGATCATCGGCGAGCAAACGGGGGCTGACGGCTCGATGACGGTGAACGGTCCGTCCGGGGTGGCCACGACCGCCAGCGCTTCGCTGGGCGTGGCCGAAGGCGCCTCTGGCAGCGCGACCGTGCAGGGCAACGCGGCGGTGTGGATTGTGCAACAGGACCTCGAGATCGGAATCGGCGGCAACGGCGGCGTGACCGTCCGGGACGGTGCCACGCTGATCGCAGGCGATGCCGTTCTGGGTGCCGGCACCGGCGCGGGCCGACTCTCGATCACAAACGGCGGTCACGTCTCGATCAACGGTACGGTGCTGGTCGGCCCCGTCGGCAGCGGGATCGTCGAAGTCGACGCGACCAGTACCCTCAGAGTCGGCGGACTGGACGCGGGCGAAATCCGCGTGGGGCCGGGTGCCACGATCCGCGGGCGGATCATCGTCGGCTCCGGGTTCCTGCTGGACTCGCAGAAGCGCCGCGCCGCGATGCAGGCCGTGAACGAGGCCCCGACCGGCATCATCACACGCGCGCTCATCATCGAGGAGGGCGCCAACCTCAACGAGGCAGTCGTCACGCTCGGTCCCGGCGGCGAAGTGAGCGGCACCGGTACGCTCGGGGTCGACCTGACAAACGACGGCATGATCTCGCCGGGGCTGGACGAGTGTTCGACCGCCGTCTTTTCCATGTGGGGCGACTACGCGCAGACACCGGGCGGACAGTTGCGCATCAAACTGGGCGGCACTGTTCCGGGCGACCAGCACGACGCTCTCGCGGTCGCCGGCCTGGCGGCCCTCGCCGGCACGCTCCGCGTCGACGCGATCAACGGCTTCCGGCCCGGACCGGGCGAGACGTTCGAGATAATGACGGCCGACTCGATCACAGGCGCGTTCGATACGATCGAAGGCAGCGGCGAATATGAGCTCGCCTACGAAGCGAACCGCGTGCTGCTGACCGTTCTGAGGGCACCCACCGACATCGTTCCGCCGTGCGTGGCAGAATCGGGTCTGTGCGGAACTGGAGTGTGTGGCACGGGATTCATCCCGCTGTACCCACTCATGATGTGCGGCCTGGGCGCGCTTCGCGTCCGGCACCGCCGCCCGTCCGGCGCCGCGGTGTAAAGAGCCCAATGCGCCTACCGCAGGCGGCATTCGCGCTCCGGGCATCGTCCCATCCGCACGGTCCTGGTCCGGCCCCGTCCGTGTACCTGACCCTCTGGACCGCGCCCGGCCCTGCGGTTACACTGGGTACACAGGCGCTGCAAGAGAGGGCATCCCAATGACCGTCCGAATCCCGCCGGAGCTTGAGCAATACGTTCAGCAAGAGCTTGCCAGGGGAGAATATGGGAGCGAGGGGGAGTTGATCGCCGACGCGGTCAGAGTGCTTCGCGAACTGAAGAACCGTCACGAGAGACTTCGCCGGGATGTGGAGACTGCCATCGCCCAGGGCGAGCGTGGAGAAAGCCGCCCGCTTGACTGCGCCGCGATCAAGGCCGAGGGCAGAATGCGGCTCGCCGAGCGTCGCAGGCAGGAGTGATGGCGGAAGTCCAACGCACCCCGGCCGCTCACGAAGACCTTCTCCAAATCTGGCTTCACATGGCGCAGGACCATTCCGAGGCTGCTGACCGCTTTCTGGACAACATCGACCGGAAGTGTCAACTATTGGCGACGCAGCCCCATATGGGGCGTTCTCGGTCCGACCTGGGTCGGGGCGTTCGCGGCTTTCCCGTCGGGGATTACCTGGTTCTGTACCACCCCATCGACGGCGGCATCGAGGTGCTGCGGGTGATCCACGGTTCGCGGGATGTGCCCGCCGTGTTCCGCAAACGCCGATCATGAGGTTTCCACCGTGGGTCGGTGGGCTTCGGCAGCGATTGTGTCCGGCGGCGCCGGCGGACAGAATGATCGCCGCCGGCTATGGGATGGTCGGCCCGTGCAGCGGGAAAGTCGATGCGACTCCGAATTGACCACGGCACAGTCATCTGCCACCGTGACGGGCAGCCGGTAGTGCTGCCTGATCACACGATTCTCATCGAAGACGGCTTCATCACGGCCTGCGGACCAACGGGAGAGTTGGCCGATTCCCCCGCGGACGAAACCATCAACGCATCGAACCACGTCGTCCTCCCCGGCCTGATCAATACCCACCACCATCTGTACCAATCGCTCACGCGCGGGCTGAAGAACGTCCAGAACGCCGGCCTCTTCGACTGGCTCACCCACCTCTACGATCGCTGGCAAGGCCTCGACTGCGCGTCCCTCAGGCTCGCCGCCCAGATCAGCATCGCCGAGCTGCTCCTATCCGGCTGCACGACGACGAGCGACCACTTCTACGTCTTCCCGCGGGGCAGCGACGTGACGATCGAGGCCGTGCTGGAGGCCGCCGAGTCCATGGGCATCCGCATCCACGCCTGTCGCGGCAGCATGAGCGTCGGCCGGTCCGCAGGCGGGCTGCCGCCGGACTCGTGCGTGCAGGCGGAAGACGCGATCCTCAAGGACTGCGAGCGAGCCGTCGAGCGGTTCCATGACGCGGCACGCGGCGCAATGCGACGCATCGACCTGGCGCCGTGTTCGCCTTTCAGTGTCAGTCCCGAGTTGCTGCGCGACACCGCCGCCCTCGCACGGGCCCGCGGCGTCCTGCTCCACACGCACGCCGCCGAAACGCTCGACGAGCAGCGATACTGCCAGGAGCGCTTCGGCATGCGCCCGGTCGAGTGGCTCGCCGAGACCGGCTGGCTGGGTCCGGACGTGTACCTTGCGCACTGTGTGCACCTGGACGACGCCGACGTCGCCCGGCTGGCGGAGACAAAGACGGGCGTCGCCCACTGCCCCTGCTCCAACATGCGGCTGGGCAGCGGCATCCCGCCGCTCCGCAAACTGCTCGACGCGAGCGCGAAGGTCGGCCTCGGCGTCGACGGCAGTTCCAGCAACGACGGCGGCCACCTCCTCGCCGAGGCCCGTCAGGCCCTGCTGCTGGCCCGCGTCCGTGGCGGGGCGGACGCTCTAACCGTGGCGGAAGCCTTCACGCTCGCCACGCGCGGCGGCGCCGCAGTGCTAGACCGGCCGGAACTCGGCAACATCGCCCCCGGCCACGCCGCCGACCTGGCCCTCTTCCGCCGCGACGACATCGCCCTCGCCGGCGCGATCGAGCACGACCCCCTCGGCGCACTCATGCTCTGCCACGTCGGCCGCGCCGATCGTGTAATCGTCTATGGCCGGACGGTCGTGCAGGATGGAAAAGTAACCGGCCTGGAATTACCAAGACTGATCGATCAGTTCAATCGCCTCGTCGCCGATGCATTTGTCTCGTAGTCAATTCTGGCGCACCGTCCGGGGCCGGAACAGCGGCCTTCGAGGCTCGGCCCTCGTGCAACTCGCGATGATCGTGCTGTGGCATGCCTTCGTGTTCTTGATCGTGGCCCCTCTGGCCAATTGTATCCGCTATTCGATGATGGTTCCTGTTTCACGCTTTTGGTATGAACTCGGTGTTTCTCAGTACTACATTCCGGAGATGCCTCCATATGCATGGCCGGAGCTCTCCCAAGTTCCATTTGCCCTCCTGTTGCGTTTCGTCGTCATATGTGTAGCTGGCGAGGGACTACTCGGCTGGCTTGGCTATCGTTGGATCAATCGTCGTCCGAGGCCTCGGTGGTATCGCTTCGCACGGTACTGGTGGCGCGCCTGCCCGTATGGAACGGCTGTGCTCCTGGTGCTGTCGGTCATTGAGGCGGCCACGCCTCATTCGTTCATGATTGATCTCAGCGACGTCTGGCTTATTCCGGTGTTCTGCGCTTATTTTGGCCTGACGCCTGCACTGCTGGCGCGTCGTGAGATCATTCGCCGGGCGCGGCGCCTCGCGCAGCTTTGTCCGATCTGCCGCTACTCACTGCGTGGACTGGTGAGCAAGGCATGCCCGGAGTGTGGTACACCGGTCGTCAAGAGTGCGTCGGGCGGCTACCGCGTGCGACGCGATCCGACGTGAATCGAATCCTGCAAGCCGCTCTCGCAACGGCAGCGACGTCAAGAGTGCCGACGATCAGCGCGGGTCCCGGGAAAGCACCGCCTTGCTGACGGCGTACGCAAAGAGCAGTCCGCCCTGCAGACACAGGCACACCCCGGCAATCGTGATGACGTTCCAGCGGCCGGAACCGATGTCGATGAACCAGACGCCCAGCCCGACCACCGCCGCGCCGAACACCAGCGTCAACACCCAGCCGCCCTTCCCGGCCCGCATGTCCCATCTCTCCAGGCACCAAGATCCCTGCCACAGAGTACCGCGCCGAGCCGGTCGGAGCCAAAGCCGATCTCAATCGGAATGCCAATCGCCGCCCGAATCGACGCATCCCGCCGAACCGATCCCCCATCGGATTCCGACTGACCGCCAACGCCGCGTGCGGTATC
>JBHHVX010000070.1:0-19271 GCA_046754505.1 Phycisphaerae bacterium
CGTGCCCGGGGATTGTGACGGAAGCGGCGCGTTCGACGTCCTCGCCGATCTGGCGTGCTTCGTCAACGCCCTGCTGGGGACCGACACGATTCCGCCGGGCGGCATCGCCCGCTCGGATATGAACGGCGACGGCAGCACCGACGGTCTGGACGTCTCCGAGTACATCGCGCTGGCGGTCGCGGCGAACACACCGCCGGCGGCCTACAGTTACACCCAGTTCTTCGTCACGGGCGACCCGATTCTCCTCGAACTGCCGGCCACCGATCCGGAAGACGCCGCCCTGACCTACACGATCACGGCGAATCCGACCCAGGCGACGCTCAGCGGGACCGGTCCGGTGCGACTGCTCCGCCCCGCGCCGTCGGCGGCGGGGACGGACACGATGACCTTCACGGCGAGCGACGGTCAGGCCACGTCGAACGTCGCGACGATTACGATCGTATATGGGGATTCGACGCCGCCCGCCCCTGCACCGACGATCATCCTGCCGGTGACGGCGCAGGCGACTTCGCTGCAGTTGACGGCCACCGTCGCGTCCGACGACAGCCCGCCGGTCGAATACTTCTTCAAGACGACGGGCGTTCTCGGCTCCGACGACAGCGGCTGGCAGCAGAGCAACATATATCTCGACGCAGGTCTCAGCCCTAATACCGGCTATCTGTATTGGGTCAAGGCCCGCGACAGCTCGGCTGCCCAGAACGAGACGCCGCTGTCCGCGCCGGCCTTCGTGCGCACCCTGGCGGCCGTGCCCGGCGCCCCGCTGCTCAGCGCCCCGACCGTCTCCACGCTGGACATCGATGTCGACCCCAATGGCAACCCGGCGGTTACCGTTCTCGCCATCCGCTGCACGGCGACCAGTCCCTTCGACCCGGCGTGGGACGGACAGTTTGCCAACGCCGCGGGCAGCCCCTCCGCTGTCGCAACCTGGCTGACCGATACTCAATGGGGTGTGAAGACCCTTCAGGGGCTTCAACCGGCGACGACCTACACCTTCGCCGTCCAGGCCCGCAACCTGAGCGGGATCGAGACGGCCCTCGGCCCGGGCGCCAGCATGGCGACCTTGCCGTAGCGCTCTGTCCCGCCTCATGGTCTGGGGAGCATCGGCGTCCCGCCGGTGTGTGTCCTCTGGGAACGCGTGGGCGGTCTTGCCCACACCTCCCGCTGATCCAGTCGTGACAGGGCAGTGAGTTCAAGCGCGTTTCATTCTTCCCTTACAGCTTGTGAGAGGACGCGTTCGCCCGATCCGAACCGCGCCCGTCAGCAAGCGGCACAGACTCGCGCGCGGGTGCCACTGGCGGCTTGTCCGCCAGTGCCGTGTGGGCTGTTCGTACGCGAGTCCGTCACGTCTTTTTGAGCGAGATCCGATCCTGTCGGTGACCCCCGCGCAAATCGCCCGCCCTACGACGGCCGGCGCCGGTGCCTGCGCCTCGGCGGACGGCGGCCCTGTCGGAGGTCTTCGTCGAATTGGCGCTTGCTGCGGAGGATGTGGTGATAGTGCTGGGCGAAGCGGTGGGCCTCGTCGCGGACGTGCTGGAGGAGGCGGAGGGCGGGATCGTTGCGCGGCAGCCGGATGGGCCGCTTGCGGGCCTGAATGTAGACCTCCTCCTCGCGCTTGGCGAGCGAGAGGACCATCGGCGGCTGCATGAACATCTCGCCGCAGGCCTCGAGGGCGGCGTGCAACTGGCCCAGTCCGCCGTCGATGAGGATCACGTCGGGGTACAACTCCTCGCCCTCGCCGGCGTGGCGATAGCGCCGCCGCACGACCTCGCGGATCATGGCATAGTCGTCCTGTCCTTCCACCGTCTTGATGCGAAACCGCTTGTATCCGCTCTTGAGCGGCCGGCCGTCGATGAAGCAGACCAGCGAGCCGACCGATTCCTGGCCCTGAAGATTGGCGATGTCGATGCCCTCGACGATCCGCGGGGCCTGCTCGAGTTCCAGCACGGCGGCCAGGCGGTCCAGTCCTTCGCGCGGGTCGATGTAGAAGACCTCGGGCTGGACATCCTCATCGACGTCGCCGGACAGCGCCAGCGACCGGATCGCCTTGATGCGGTCACGGATTCGGGCGGCCTCCTCGAATCGCAGCGCTTCTGAAGCGGCTGTCATCTCCTTTTCCATCTCACGGAGCACGACGCTGCGTTTGGACTCCATGAAGCGCTTCAGCCGCGTGATGTCCCGGCGATAGTCCTCGCGGCTGATCCGGTCGGCACAGGGCGCTGTGCATTGGCGGATCGCGTGCAGCAGGCAGGGGCGGAAATAGCGACGGCGGTCGTCGTCGGCGTGGATCTCCAGCTCGCACGTGCGGAACTTGAATACCTTTTGGAGGGCGTTGACGGCGTCCCGCAGGCCTCCGGCCGAGGTGAACGGCCCATAGAGCTTGACGCCCGTCTTATGCGGCTGGCGCGTGACGAAGACGCCGGGAAAATCATCGCGCGTGGTGATTTCGAGATAGGGGAACGACTTGTCGTCCTTGAGCCGCTCGTTGTAGGGCGGCTGGATGTCCTTGATCAGCCGGTTTTCCTGAAGCAGGGCGTCGACCTCGGTGTCGCAATCGAGAAAGTCGATGTCGGCGACCTTGCTCGCCATCGCGGCGATCTCCGGTCCGCGCGACGCCAACAGGTCCGCCGAATCCTGGAAATAGGAGGACACGCGGGCCCGCAGGTCCTTGGCCTTGCCGACGTAGAGGACGCGGCCCCGGGCGTCCTTCATCAGATAGACGCCGGGCGTCTTGGGAAACTGCGCGATCCGCTCCCGCAGTCGGGCGATCTGTGGGTCGTCCATTGGCCGGTCCATGCATGTACTCTGCCCCAGGCTTGTGCCGGCGTCTACTTCCGCAGGTCCACGCAGACGATCCGCTCCATGTTTCTCGCAAACAGTCGGCCGTCCGACAGTGTCGGCACCGTCCAGCAGCGGTCGTCGAGGAGGTCGGTCTCGCCGGTCGGCTGAAAGCCCGCGGGCGAAGCCGGGCCGATCCGCAGGCGGCCCTGTTCGGTCAGGGCGATCAGGTGTCCGTCGGCGAGCAGGACCGTTCCGTGCCGGCCCGATTCGCGCCATTGCCGTTTGCCCGTCAGGAAATCGACGCAACTGAACGCCCGCTGATCAAAGGAATAGAGCTTGCCTTGGTAGAGCACTGGCGTCTGAAACTTGTTCTTGAGAACCTTGCTTCGCCAAACCTCGTCGGCCTCCAGCCGTTGGCCCGCCCGACGCAACCGGTACAGGCCGCAGCCGGTGTGGTAGCCGGACGTGATAAACAGATAGCCGTCGTGAAAGATCGGCGTCGTGGCGTTGACCTTCCAGTCGGTGCTCCACGGCATGTGGAGAACTTCGCGCCCGGTCTTTTCTTCCGCGATCACGACGCTTGTACCGAGAAAGCCGCAGACGTAGTCGACTTCCTCAAACCGGAACGGATACGGCGTCGAATAGCCTGAGTCGGTGTCGCTGCCGCAGTGCCAGACCGTTCGGCCGGTTTGTTTGTCCAGTGCCCGCAGGGCGCCGTCTTGTCCGCCCGTGGTTAGGATCGCGAGCTTGCCCCGGATCAGCACCGACCCGGCGTAACCCCAATGCGGCGCATGGTCGAAGCGTCGCGACCAGACCTTTGAGCCGTTCGCGGCGTCGAGGCACGCGACCGTCCCAAGGGCACCGAAGATATAGACCCGACCCGCGTCGATCGTCGGCGTCGCGCGGGTGCCGTTGCCCATGTCGCTGCGGTAGGCCTTCTCGAAGGCCGTCTGCCAGCGGACCTTGCCGGTCGCGGCGTCCAGGCAGAAGAGGGTTTGTTGGCCGTCGGCCGTGCCGCAGGTATAGGCCCGTCCGTCCGCGGTCGTGATGCCGCTGAAGCCGGGGCCGATCGTGCGTTGCCACGTGATCGGCAGGTCGCCGTTCCACGATCTCTTGAAGCCGGTCTCGGTGCTGTGTCCGTCATGGCTCGGACCGTGCCAGTTCGGCCAGTCGGCGGCGCGGCCGCCGCTGGCCCAGACGCCCATCGCCCCGGCCACCAGCACGATCGTCATTTGGCATCGCGCAGGCATGACGGATCCCCTGAGTCAACCGTGGCTCGTTCGGGTCGCCACGCGGCCGACCGCGGGATGTTAGCTTGCCGTTGGCCCACTGGCAAGTCGAGCCGGACCGTTCAGGCGACGCCACCAACGGACAAGCAAGCGCTGTCCCGCTCTCGGGATGGAGGACCGATGGCGTTCCACGGCGGTCGTGCCTCTTGCGCAACTGCATGGCCGCTCGTTGCGTCTGCCGCCTTTGCACAGAATCGGCGGTACCCATGTCGACGATGGCGAATAATTCTTCCTGACACCTTTTTAGGGCTTCGTCGTGGTTGGTTGTGGCGGAAACGTCCAGAGACCGTCGCCTTCCATGATCTTGAACGACTCGAGAAACAGCGGTGGTGCGACCCGGCTGTTCGGATCGATGTACATCGTCATGACGCCGTAGGCGGTGCCGCCGGAGAAGTCCAATCGGATGGGGATCGGGCCGGCAGAGGCGGCCTGGCCGCCCGCCTTCCAGTTGCCGCCATACATCTGGGGTCCGAACCAGGCCTGTTGGGATTCGACGCGACCGGACTGAAATGCCTGGGCGGACCAGTCCAATGTGACGGCATGGATGGTGCCATATGATTCGGAGAGTCGATCGCGCAGGTCCGTGAGTTGTGCGTCCGTGACGGCGTCGGCCGTGTCGGGCGACAAATGCGTCCGGGCCGCTGGCCAGTCGCCGCGCTCGACCTCCTCGAGGAAGGACGTGACGATCTGTGGCGGGACGTGGGCCACCTTGAGGACGCCGACAGCCGCCACGGTCAGACCGATGTGCATGAGCACGGCGAGGGTGGAGATCACGACGCCCGCCACGGCCAGACCCTTTCCCTTCCGTCGCCCGCCGGAGTGCGAGATGCCGACCAGCGCGACGATTCCGAAGATCAATCCGGCCAGCGGCGTCAGAAACGGGATGCAGACGAAAACGGCGCAGAGTGAGAGCACCAGCGAGGCGATGGCCGCCTTGCTCGTGCGGGGAATCTCGGGCAGGCCACCGCCGGGTGGTGGACCGATGGGGGCCTCGTCGAATTGCGTCATGGGAGGGGTTCTCCTTTGTGGGGAGCCGGAATCGATCGCCTTCGGAAGCGGCGTTCCCCGGAACGGGCCATGGATGTCCTGCGTATTCTATGAGGCGTCGTGGTCTGTGGAAAGCGGACGCCCGGCGGGGCCGTCTTTGTTCTCCGACGTCCCTTGACGCCCCCCGGCCCCGGCTCTATTTTGCGGGTTCGTCAAGCGGCGGTCTGGGCTACCGGCACCAGCCCGTGGGACGGTTACAGTCGGCGACGGCGCCACGCCGGGATGCGCCGGGGAGACGGTCAAAATGGCAGTCAAGGTCGGAATCAACGGGTTTGGTCGGATCGGGCGAATGGTGGCGCGGGCGATGGTGCAGCGCCGGGGTGAATTCGACATTGTGGCGATCAACGACGTCGGCTCTCCCCCGCGGATCCACGCGCATCTGTTCAAATATGACACGGCCCACCGGCAATTCAACGGGACGGTCGAGCACGACGAGACCGCCCTGGTGATCAATGGCGACCGCGTGCGCGTGCTCGCCGAGCGTGATCCGGCCCGGTTGCCGTGGGGCGACCTCGGGGCGACGGTCGTCATAGAATCGACCGGCGTCTTCACCAAGCGCAACGACGGCAAGAAGGCCGGTTATGACGACCACATCAAGGCCGGCGCCAAAAAGGTCATCCTGTCTGCGCCCGCCAAGGATCAGATCGACGCCACCGTTGTTCTGGGCGTCAATGATGAAACGCTGAAGTCCGAACACACGTTTGTCAGCAACGGGAGCTGCACGACGAACTGCCTGGCGCCGCTCATCAAGGTCGTCGCGGACAATCCGGATATCTTTGGCCGAAAGGTCGACGGCATGATGACCACGATCCATGCCTACACCAACGACCAGCGGATCCTCGATCAGGTCCACGGAGACGACCTGCTCCGCGCCCGGACGGCCGCGATGAACATCATCCCGTCCACCACCGGTGCGGCCCGCGCGATCAGCCTGGTCGTGCCCAGCGACGACATCCGGCTGGACGGCTTCGCGTTTCGGGTGCCGGTCATGGACGGCAGCGTCGTGGATCTGTCGCTCATGCTGGAGAAGGACGTCGAGGTCGATCAGGTCAATGACGTGTTCCGCAAGGCCGCCTCGAGCGACCGTTTCAAGGGCATCCTTTTCTACAACACCGAGCCGCTGGTCAGCAGCGACATCATCGGCAACCCCCACAGCAGCGTCTTCGACGCGACGCGCACCATGACGACGCCGAAGGGCAAGGGCCGCATGCTCAAGCTCGTGAGCTGGTATGACAACGAGTGGGGCTTCTCGAATCGCGTCTGCGATCTGGCCAACCGACTGGCGGCGTTGGCCTGATTGGGCCGCTGCGGCGTCAGCCGATCGGAATCGCTCCGAACAGCCGTCCGGCGATGTAGTATAAACACGCGACCATGACGGCGCAACCGGCCAGGTTCATGACGAATCCGGACCGGACCATCTGGCCGATTCGGAAATACCCCGTGCCATAGACCAGGGCGTTTGGCGGCGTCGCCACCGGCAGCATGAACGCCAGCGACGAGGCCATGGCCGCGGCGACGCACAGGGTCACCGGTTCCAGCCCGAGCTGCGGCGCCACGCCGATCAGGACGGGCGTAATCATCGACGTCACCGCCGTGTTGCTCGTGATCTCGGTCAGAAAATCGACCATCAGGACGACCAGGATCAGACACACCCAGGGTCCGGGCCGCCCGATCTGTGCCACGAAGCCTTCGGCCAGCCAGTCGGTCAGGCCCGTCTTGAACATGGCGTCCGACAGGGCGATCCCGCCGCCGAAGAGGACCAGCGTGCCCCAATCGACGTATCGCGTGTCGCGCCAGACCAGGACCGAGCGCCATCGTCGCAGATCGATCGGAACCACGAACAGCAGCAAGGCTCCGAACAGGCCGATTTCGTAGATGTTGAATCGTTCGATTCGCCGGTAGGCCGATTCGGGCAGCACGTCCTTCCAGAACGGGTGCGTGATCCACAACGCGGCGACCAGCGCGAACGTCAGCAGCGTGACGGTCTCGTCGACGCTCCGCGGGCCGAGGGCGGATCGAGCCTTGCGGATCGCGGTCAGGCCGGCCGTGGTGTCACCGATCCGCGGGCGGTGGAGGAGCATGAGCAGACCCCAGGCCGTGACCAGCCCGACCAGCGCCACGGGCAGGCCGATCTTCATCCATTGGAGGAAATGGATGTTGCCGATGCCCTGCGCCTGAAAGATCCCGACGACGATCCCGTTTGGCGGCGAGCCGATGATGGTGCCCAGTCCGCCGATGGAGGCCGACCACGCGACGCCGAGCATCAATGCGACACCGAAGCGCGACCGCCCCGGCGCTTCGTCCAGTTGCTCCAGAATCGTCAGGGCGATCGGCAGCATCATGGCGGTCGTCGCCGTGTTGGAGATCCACATCGACAGAAAGGCGGTCACGCTCATCACGACGAGCAGGATGCGGCCGGGGCTGCGCATCACCGATCGGCGGCAGAGGATGCCCAGCGTGATACGCCGGTCGAGACCGGACTTGCGCATCGCGCCCGCCAGCAGGAAGCCGGCCAGAAACAGGTAGATGACCGGGCTGGCGAATGGGGCGAATGCGGCCTTCGCATCGTAGCGGTACAGGTGTCCGCCGATGCTGCCCGTGACATGCAGCAGCGGAAGCAGCAGGCCGGGCGTCAGGGCGGTGACGGGAATGGGCACGGCCTCGGTGACCCACCAGATGACCATGAGCGCGAGGATCGCGAGCGTCGATTGGAGGCCGCGGGCGAGTTCGAGCGTGTCGGGGTGATCGACCGGCAGGCCGAGCCGCGCGGCGGCGTGCTGCGAAGACGTGTCGAGCGTCGGCAAGGCCAGCAGCAACAGCAGACCCGCCAGACCGAGCACCAGTCCCGCGCGTTGCACGGCCGTCCGGGCGGGGCTGTGTTCACGCGGGTCGGGTTGCGAATGGCCCATCGTTTCGTTCGCCACGCCGGCGGCTCCGCTCTCTCAAACGACCGACGGGCGGACAGTCTGGGCCAGCCCGCTCCATCCGGCAAGGGCCGGGTCTCGGGTGACGTCTTTGGCGGGTGTCGGCCCGATCGGTTATATTGAAGCGGCTGGTCTCAGTTTGAGATCTGGCCGTGGTGGTCTCCGGCGCGTCCGGCGTGGCCGATGTCATCATGCGAAGCGACCGGGCCGGAGGTGGAGCACGATCATGCGAACCGCTTGTGTGGTTTTCGCCATCGTAATGCTGCTCGGTGGTGCGACCGCGACAGGCCGGGGCGGCGTTCCCCGCGCCGGCGATGCCTCGACGGCGCGCACGGTTGAGGTCCGCGTGCCGGGTGTGGCGGTTGGCGAAAAAGTCGGCGTGGGCGCCCTCCGCCACTGGCGCGCCTGGCTCATCCGGCAGGGCTACGCGGTCGACCGTTGCGGCGTGAGTCTGGCCTGGGGCAGTCTGGTCGTCGACATCGACGATCCGGCCGACGTCCAGCGCCTGACAGACGCGGGTTTCACGGTTCTTCGCGAATGGACGCCCGCCCCGCTCCGCGGCGCCGCCCTGACCGACCCCCAGTATTTCACGCCCGCCGAAATCGGCGCGATGCTCCTTCAGGTCGCCACCGATCACCCCGCCATCGCCGCTCGGTTCGCCATCGGGACGACCCACGAGGGACGGCCGATCTGGGCGATAGAGATATCCGATCATCCCCGCGTGGACGAGGACGAGCCGGCCATCCAGTTCAACGGCCAGCACCACGCCCGCGAGGTCGCCACCAGTCACGTCGTGATGGACGTCGTCACGACGCTCACCAACGGCTACGGCGTCGATCCGCAGATCACCGCATGGGTGAATGCCTACAAGACTGTCTGCGTGCCGATGGTCAACCCCGACGGCGTCGACTATGTGTTCAACTTCAACAGCCTGTGGCGGAAGAACCGGCAGACCTATCCACCCAACTGCGTCGGTGTCGACCTGAACCGAAACTATCCCTATCTGTGGGGGCCGGGCTGCGGGTCGAGCGGTGTGTGTTCGAGCAACATCTATCGCGGACCGTCCGTCGCCTCCGAAATCGAGACGCAGGCCCTGATCGGTCTGACCCAGACCTACCACTTCACGATGGCCACGTCGTATCACTCGTTTGGACGCCTGATCGACTACCCCTATGCGTGCAGCGACGGTTCGCCGGCCGGCCGGATGCCCGAGCACGCCGTCATCGATGAGATGATGAACGGCGTGGCGGATGCGATCGACGCCGTCGACGGCGTCCCGCGCTATACCGTCTTTTCGCCCGTTCCCCTTGGCGGCGTCAACGGCGATGACACGAGTTGGTATTACGCCCACATGGGGGCCTACCCGTTCATCATCGAAGTGGGCACGAGCTTTGAGCCGGCGTTCAGCGCGGTGGCCGGCATTGTTAACCGGAACCGCGCCGGCTGGCAGCATATGTACCAGCGTCTCGGCCAGGCGCGCATCGACGTCCACGTGACCGCGCAGTGCGCCCCGACGATCGCCACGGTTGAGCTGACCGACTTCGTCTACGACACGGGCGAACTGCCGCGCCAGACCACGCTGCCGTTCGGGCGCTGGAGCTACATCGTCCCCGCCAACGCCGGTTACACCGTCCGGGCCTCGCGGCCCGGCTTTGTCACGCGACAGGTGACCGTCAGCGTGGGCAACGCGCCCGCGTTCGTGGATATCGACCTCCACCCGTTTTCGTTGCCGACGACGCCGGTGGGCGACATGGACCAGAACTGCATTGTCAACGGGGCGGACATCCCCGGCTTCACCACGGCCCTGCTGGCCGGCGCCGACCCCGCCCAGATCGTCCTCGGTGATTTCACCCGTGACTGCCTGATCGATCTCGCGGACCTTCCGCCGTTCGTGGCCGCCCTGCTGAACGGCGACACCTGTCCCTGATCACGATGATAGAGAAGCGTCGTGTCCGCTGTGCGGAGCGGATTCGAGAACCAAGCCCGCCGCGATGGTAGTCCGCACAGCAGACCCTACGCGACTACGCCCCCCGCAGACACCGACTCTTAAGCAGCCGCAATGCGCCAATCGTACGCTTGTCTTGAGGCTAATGCAGCGAATATATCGCAACGTCGTGGTGCAATGGGTCAAACTGGTACATGCGCAGTCTACGAGCAGGGTCGTAGTTGAAGTGGAGCGTGATTACGTGCTTTCCCGGCTTGCCCTCTCGCCCGTGGTGGTGCCGGCGCACCGGCCGCACGAAGATCGGGCTCTTGAGACTCTGGTCCCCGGTATTCGGGTCCACTTGCGGGCCCGCGCCGGCGTTGATCCACCAATGCACGCGGCCGAAGCTGAACCAGGCCCCGCCCCCGCCGATATCGATGGTCGGGCCGAACGTGTTTTCCCAGCCGCGGGCGCCGCCAAAGTCCACGTTCAGGTAACCGTGGACGTAGCGGTCTCCGTTAAGCAGGGTAATCTTGATGTTGCTGTTCTGTTTGACCTCGAGGCTGTTGGGCGTCCGTGTTTTCTCGTTTCCGGCTCTGGTCTGGTATGCCATCCACCGCTGTAGCCGGCGGCCGTCCCGCCACTGGCCATAGAGCGTGTTGTTGAGATAGATCATGGTGAAGTCGCTGTCGGGGTCGGGCTGCACGCCGGCAGGCAACTTGGTCCGGTCCAGCCAGTCCAGAAGCGCCTGTTCTCCCTCGTCAAGCTTGCTCACGACCTTCTTGACATCTTTTCGTTTGCCGGGTTCATCGTCGTCGCTGTCGTCATCATGACTATCATCGTGTTCATCATTGTCCTGAGCCCCGAGCAGCGCCTTCCACATGCGCTTCGCCGGAGACCGATCACCGATCATGGCCTCGATGACTGCCTTCCGGTTGTAACCGGGCTCCGAAGCGTTGCCGAAGACATCGAGTTCCCATTGACGGAGGGGCTTCGTATCGAGGACCATGTTGCCGTCGGAGTCCGTTTCGAATTCATCGGAGTTGTTGTGAACCAGTCGCGGGCCGGGCCAGGCCTTCGCGGCGTTCTCCATCGCCTGCACGCGGGGCGGATGGACCCGCCAGCCCCAATGATAGGTCAGGTTGTAGTACTTGCCCGGGGCGTGCAGGATTCGAAACCGGTAGGCGTTTCCAGGCTTCATGGGGTAGAAGGTCGCGTCCATGGCCACGTGGGGGGCTCGCGGGGCGGCCGCAAGCGTTTCGGGCGGTACATTGTTTGGTGCTGCCGCCTCCACGGCGTCGGTGCCACGGCTGAAATACATGACGAAGGGAGAAAAATCGTCTTCGCCGTCATCCAACACATAGATAATGTAGTTGATGATCCACGGCTCGTTCATGGCGGGAGACACGTCCAGGAAGGCGGTGTCCGACTCGATGTGGCTGTCGTACCAGATCTGGTGGACGGTCACTTCCCATTGTCCCGCGGCATTCCGTGTCAGGGCCTTTGTTTTTGTATCGCTTCCATTTCGGTAATGGAGCAGCGGAAAGCCCTGGTACCGGCGCGTCACATTTCCGGCCCCATCAAGGAACTCGAGCTCGGCGTTGGCTCGCGTGACCTCGCTCGGGGACAGATCAGTGAGGAGATCCACACCCTCGAGGATGTTGACTCCGACCTTGAGCAAAGCGGTGTCAACCCCGTGCTGGCTCTTCGCCGCGTGCCGGGCCTTCCGGAAGATTCGGATGAGGTCGGTCGTGGGGGAGGTGCTGTCGATCGGGGTTTCGATGACCCCGAACGCGTCCTCACCCGGGTCGCCGCGCTTCTCGTGGAGGTTGTACGGATCGCCCGCGCGAGACGGCAAGGTATTGGGCATCTCCCTCATCAGGATGTCGAGCATGTTCAGCTCGACCGTTGGAAGGAGATTCGTGGCCCCATTTCCGAGGCAGAGTCCCGTCGGGTCGATCAGGGGGAAACCCGGTGCGAACCGTGTGCCGTGGGTCCAGACTTCGGTCTGATCAAAGAGGTGGTGGTTCTGCCTCAGTGTGGTCCGCTGGTATCCGAACTGTGGAGACGAACCCCCGGGCGGTCCTGCGAAGCCGTAGGGTTGGGGCCCCGCCGCATTGCTCGCAGTCACCAGCAGGCTCACGATGCCGGTGATCAAGCCGATAACGACAATTCCTCTTTGAACGGAAAGCTTCATGATCTCAATTCCCTCCTCGTGTTTGGGAGAGTGTTCGTGTCGGACAGGGGTACCTGTCAAGTTACATCTGTGGTGATCAGCCGTAGGTCGGCGCATCACCTCTTCTGAACCCAAGCCACTGAAACCTCGTGGCAATAAACTCAGGCGTGACCTTGGCCGGGAACGAGGCCCAGCGGCATAGACGCTCGTTTCCATAGCGCACCAGCCCGACCGAGCAGCACGCTCCGTGATGTCCCTGGCTGGGAGCTCGAGTTGGGCCGAAGAGCCGTCGAATGAACAGGAAGTTGCGCAGGAAATCGACCTCGCGCTTGCCGCCCGTTACAAACGTCCATCCGGGGCCAAGACCCTTCTTCGCGGCGAAATCCTTGAGGACGTCCGGCGTGTCGTGCGCCGGGTCCGTCGTGACTGAATACATGAAGATGTCACGGCCGACACGATTCCCGAGCAGCCGTTGCACCTTCACAAGGTTGTCGACCACCGGGTAGACCGAATCACCGCGCACCGACATGAAGTTGATCGTGACGATCCGATCGCGGATCAGATCGTCGTAAAACATACACGTCCTGCCGTCGTGCGTTTTCACTTTCACATTGGGGATGAGATGGGCGGAGGCCCCCGGCTTACTGGGTGCAGCGATCTCGGGGAGAGACCCCTTGTTCATCGCCGTGACCTTCAGACCCCGTTTCCAGAGCGCCAACCCGGGGATTGCGACGGCACCGGCAGTTCCTGCGATGCCCGCGGTGAGTAAGGCCCTTCGTGTAATCTTATTGGTCGTCATTGGCTCGCTCCAATCTCGTCGGTTTTCCTCTCCTGATTCGATGGATTCCGGTCTCCTGTGTTACTGGCACTCGCGAGGCGCCGGCTCGGGTTGTGGGATGAAGACGCCATTGCAGAATCTGGCAGCCTCGGGATCCGTATGGTGCCCCACGTCCAAGGAAAGACCGATATTGTACCGAATCATCATCGCGTGATCTTCGTGGACCACGTTGTGACAGTGCATGATGTAGTGACCTTCAAAGTCGCGAAAACGGAAGAAGCACAGGCCCACGTCGTTGGGCAGAATCGTCAGCACGTCCTTGCGCCCGAAACGCGGGTCATTGTGCGACACCGGTTTGCCGTTGAAGTCGATGAGACGGAACTCCTCGAAGTGGATATGAACCGGGTGCGACCAGTCGCCGCCGTCATTCTTGATCCGCCAGACTTCGTGGGCGCCCTTCTCGATCACCACGGGGATCTCGGTCATGTCGGCCACCAGGTTGTTGACGGTAAATAGGCCCCCGTCATAGTCAAAGTGGAACTCCCGGACGTAGACCCTCTGAAGTTCGCCGCCCCCGTCGACCCAATTGAGGTACTTGCGCACGTGGATCGTAGGGCCATGCAGCCCGGGGACCTCGATCTCCTCCGTCGTATAGTCGCTGGGTGTGGCCGTCGTGACGAGGTAACGCAACCGCATCAGGTCGTCGTAGTCGTCCGGAAACTGGCGGAGCCTGTCGATGTGCGCGGGGTCTCTGCTGGGGTCGTGTCCTTCGGCGGGGACAAGGTCGAAACGCATCATGCCGTCGCGGGTGACGTTGGGGTCAATCTCCCTCAGGTTGCGGCCGGTCGGGCCTCGACCGTGGATCTGCTCGAGCGCGTTGTAAAGGTAGACGTGCTCGATGTGGTCCGGCACCCGGCCGAAGTCGATGATCACGTCGTGCCGCTGGGCGACCGACATTTCAAGGCTGTCCTCCTCGAGCGGCTTGTGCAGGATGTTGCCCTCACTCGAGACGACCCACATCTTCAGCCCGGGAACCAGGTCACCGTTCTCATCCGTCAGGAACAGCTTGTAGAACCGCGACGGCCCGCCGTTGACGATGCGAAAGCGATAGCGCCGGCGCTCGACCGTCAGCTTCGGCTGGACAACGCGGTTGATGGTCCACTTGTCGCCGAGGATGCCGTCCGTGTTGAAGACATCAAAGACCGCTTGGCCCTGGTTGTCGAACAGCACGTCGTGGATCATGAAGGGGATGTCGTACTTGCGGTCGATGATGTCACCGTTCTCGGCATATACGAACTGTCCGGGAAGTCGGAGCGTGCCTTCGTCCCGCTCGTCACCCGTGTCCTTGTACTCGTCGGGAATGGCGGGGTCGTCCGGCTTGTCGAAGCAGAGGTAGAAACCCGACAGGCCCGCGTAGACGTTCGGTGCGGTGAAGTCCATGCGGTGGTCATGGTACCAGAGGAAGCTCAGACGCTCGCGCCAGTCATCGCCGGCTGCGATCTGCACATAGTGGTGGTCGTGCCATTGCCCGGGGTCGATGAAGCCCATGGGAAAGCCATCGCTTTCTGATGCAGTATGGGCGTTGTGCAGGTGCGTTGAGGTCGACTGGATGCCGAACGCGGGAAAGTCCTCCACCGAGTTACATTCCGGAAGCCCGTTGGTCATGCGTACCAGGATCGGCTCGCCGTAGAACGCGATGATGGTGGGTCCGGGAACAAGACCGTGGTAACCGAAACTGAGAGTCCCCTGCGCGCCGGGCGACAGGGCCGTGAGGTCGTCGTGGTAGTTTTGATACATGAGGCGGATGTTGACCTGGTAGTACTTCTGCGGCAGGAATTCATCCCAGCGCTGGTACGGCCTGCCGTCCGGCCTGCCCTCGCCCCACTCCGGGCTCGGGGTGGCCATGTTCTTGGGGTGCGGGTCGCCCGCGGCGTCCGTCAGGTTTTCGTGGCCGCTCGCCAGCTCACCATCATTCCCGCGTACCGGTCGGGCAATCGGAGGGATCGGCAGGTCCATGATGAATGGTGAGGTGGGCGGGCTTGGATGGACCTCCAGGTCCATCGGGACGCCGTCCGGCATGAACAGTGTGTTGGGCGGCATGTCGGGGTTCGGTGTTCCAACCCCGACCTGTGGTTCGCTGGGAATCCCGGCCTTCGCCGTCAGAATCTTCGCAAGGGCTGCACCATTGGCCAGCAGCCCGGCCTTGAGCACACTCCTCCTACTGGTCATTGTCTTTTCTCCAGGATCGCGAGCCATTGATGAGCGGGCTGACCGACCCACGCGGTCGGTCGGACCTGTCAGAGGTGGCCGGATGGATCGGCGCATCGCCCAACTCGAGGTGGCCACGGCGCGGTTCCCGCGTCAGGTCCAGGGATTGCTGCGCGATTCGCTCGGTTTTCGTGACGGGTCGGATGCGGGCCGGTCTAGCGCCGACGGGCCGGCGATGGCCCCCGGTCGACTGCCCAGACACCGCGATCAACTGTGCATGAAGCCGCGGCGCCCCGGCATCGACGCGGCCGATCGGCGCGCCAAGCAGGCCATCCGGGCGGCTGTGGTTGACCGGAGCGTCTTGGGCGGCCGTCACACCGCGAACACAGCGCAGCCGATCCGGACGTTTGTGCTCCGCGCGTGCGTGCAGCAACACCGCGATTCCCCTCTCCTTCGCCAGCCGCGTCCTGCGGCACCAACGTCGCCGCCTAGCCCTCGCCCCAAGGTGAATGCAAGCCGTCTGGTCAATTGCGCCCAATATACAGGTTTTCAGACCCTCATGTCAAGAGAAGCGGAAGTGGGGGTGGGGTCTCCTGTTGGACTCTCTTGCCGCCTGCTTCTCGGACGGAGGGTAGCGCGGCGGCCCAGGCGCGCGCAGAGGGTCGCACGCGCTGAGCGTTGGTGCGGCATGCTCCGAGTGTGCCGGACAAGCCAGTGTTTGACCCGAGTGCCGGCCCAGCGACCGGGCCTGAAGGCCGGGCGGGCGGCGCGTCGCCCGTTTTTATGGGTCCTTCGAGATGAGCGCGAAAACGATCAATTCCGGGGCGAAACCCGAGTTCTGGCCCGCCTGCCCGCCAGCGGGTAGCGGCAGGAGCGTGAGAAGGCTACACACCCGGAGACGGGTCTTCGGACAGGTCTGACTCAAGAAAAGGGATTTTCCACTTCACGCCGCACCAGATGTGTAGGGTCCGCTGTGCGGAGCGAGTCGGGAACAAGCCCCGCCGTCATGGCGGTCCGCACAGCGGACCCTGCGCGACTCGGATTCGCATGGACGACGATCTCGCTGTTAGAATACCCGCAAGAGGGGATTCATCGGGACCCACGCCCTTGACGGAGTTCGGTTATGAGACCATCGAGCAGACGCCTCGTAGCAGGGATCGGATCATATATGGGAATGATCATGCTCGGTATCGGACCATCGCCGTCGGTGGCAGCGCCGCCGATCGAAGCGAAGCAGGCGCGAGCGCCGGCCGTTCCGAAAGAACTCGGCCGGATCGCCTGGCTCCGCGGGTTTGAGGCCGCCGCTCGACGCGCCAAGGCCGAGCGCAAGCCGCTGCTCGTCCTCTTTCAGGAGGTCCCGGGATGCTCGACGTGCGTCAATTATGGCAACCGGGTGCTCAGCCATCCACTCCTTCGGGACGCGGCGGAGTCCTTGTTTGTCCCGGTGGCCGTCTACAACAACATCAAGGGCGACGACGAGCGGACGCTGACCTCGTTCAAGGAGGCGGCATGGAACAACCCGGTCGTGCGGATCATCACGCCGGATCGCAAGCCCCTCGCGCCGCGCGTTGCCGGCGACTACTCCATCGGCGGCCTGGCGTCGTCGATGGTGGCGGCCTTGAAGAGTGCCCATCGCGACGTGCCCGCCTATCTCGCTCTGCTGGCGGAGGAGTGCGCCGCCCGGAAGCGCGGCCTGAAGCGGGCGACGTTTGCGATGCATTGTTTCTGGGAGGGTGAGGGGGCGCTCGGCAACGTCCGCGGCGTGATTACCACGATGCCGGGATTCCTGGACGAAAAGGAAGTCGTGGAGGTCGAGTTTGATCCCGAGTCCGTGGACTACAAGGCATTGGTCGCGAGGGCCAAGGCGTTGAAGTGCGCGAGCGAGGTCTTCGCGCGGGATACGGACCAGCAGGCCGTCGCGAAGCGCGTCGTCGGCGCGGCGACGATCCGCACGGACGCCCCTGTCCGCCCCGACAAGCAGCCGAAGTATTATCTGTCAAAGACGGAATATCGTCATATCCCCATGACTTCGCTGCAAGCAACGCGCGTCAACGCGGCCTTGGGGCGAAAGGAAAATCCCGACGCCTACCTGTCACCCGGCCAGCTCCGTCTGCTGGCGTCGATCCGGAAACACCCCAAGGCGAAATGGCCCGGCGCCATCGGCGTGCCCGATCTGTCCCGCGCATGGTTGGCGGCCGAACGCGTGGCGCTCACCATCGAGGGCGCCGACAGCCCGCGCCTCGGTTCGGCCGGCGGGGGATAGTCGCGCGTCGATTATCTGGCACCGCTCACGATGCCGGAACGTCACGCTGCTTGACGCCGACGATCGCGACGTAGTGAAGCGGGTGACGGTCGGTGGCGAGGCGGTGCTGATAGCGCTGACGCTGTCGCAGTTCCAAGGTTCCGTCATCCAGCATGGCCCGAATGAGGCCGGCGAATCCGGAATGGTCCGTGCTTGACAGGAAATCCTCCTTGATGTTGAAGGCAATCCAGCCGCCTGGACGAATCAGGTTGTACGCGGCAACGAAGGCCCGCGTAGGGATATCGCCGAAACCGAGAGCGGCGACGCACGTCAATGTGTTGAAACGATAGCCCGCCAGCCTGCGCCGCTGCGCTGGGTCCAGGGCTGTCATGTCGGTCACACAGTACTTATTATAAACTCCCGGCCGGTCACGCTCCATCGCCTCGGCGGCTTCTTCGATGATGTCCACACCCACGATGAACTCGGCACCCAGATCGGCAAGCTCTTCACCGACCATGCCGTTTCCGGCGCCGAGGTCGAGGACACGCAGCTCGTGGGCGGGCGTTTGCGAGTCCGACAGCTCGGCTTCCAGGAGGCGGCGCACCACATGGGGTGAGTCGCAACGCAGGATGTCGTAGATGATCTTCTCGTACAGGCCCGGGACCGAGTAAAGCTCGTCGTAGTCGTGAAAGCGAATCTGCCGCCACTCGCCGTCCACGCGGACGACGCACCATTCCGCGTCCTGTGTCATGGACAGACTCGGTTCGGGCAACGCCACCAGGAGTTTGCCATTTGTCCTCGTTGAGGATCCTGTCTCGATTGTGTCGGCTACGCCATTCGTCATGAAGTCATCACTCCGGTCCGTCCTTTGCTGTCTGTTGATTTGACCTTTTTCCTGGGTTCTCGTTTCCTGAGCAGGGCCAGGGTCTCCACCGCTGCCTCAGTTGAGATTGTCTCCGCTTGCGTTCCGACCGTATGCAGGTCCATCGGGCCGGCAACCAAAATGGGCGACGCATCCAGCGTCTCGACGTCCATCATTTCTGCGATCCGTTGGAGCGACGCCAGTGTCTGAAAGCGTTCCCAATCTTTGAGCTTCGCCAGCTCTGCGTGGAAGCGATCCTGCAACAGCGATGGCGCGTCCTTCAGCAGGTTCCGGCCGGAGGACGTGATCGTGACCGTCACGCTGCGCCCATCCTGCTGGTGCCGCGAACGTTCGACGTGGCCCGCTCGCTCGAGCCGCTGGACGATGCCGGTCAGGGTCGGCTGGCCGAGATGGACGGCACGCGCCAGTGCTCCGATGGAACAACCTCCGAGACGCTCGGCGGCGCGCAACGTGGCAAGCTGTGGCCAGGTCAGGCCAACCTGGTGCATGAGATGGCGAGAGTGCAGATCGACCGCCCGGATGATCCTCCGCAGTGCCGCGACAATCTCGTCCTCAACCGTCAATGAATAGGCCATCGTCCACCAAATCCCCCAAAACTAGATCGAACAGAAATCATATCACCCGTCACGCATGAGCACAAGGCCTTTCGCGTCACAGATGTAACGTCAGTGTTTACAACTAGTTACGAATGTGCCACCAGGTCGGGCCCCAGTGGAGTTTCGGTCTTCACTTGCTTTTGACGCGAAGGAAGTTGGCTCGGGGCCGGGGGGAAGATCGGAGAGAGTCGTCACACCCAATGCCGCCGGAGGCCTTGCGCAGACGCCCTCGGGGCGTAGCCAGGTGGGCTTGCCAGACCGGGTCCTGTCGATGCTTGTTTGGCGCATTGAGGCCCAACACCGCCGTTGATCGACCGCATCCGAGCCTCGAGCGCAAGCGAGTGGTGAGCGTGCCCGAAGATTGCGCGACAGAGTCAACGGCGCGGGCGGCCGCACGGCTACGCGAGCGTGGCCGTGGCGCGCGCC
>JBHHVX010000071.1:0-19000 GCA_046754505.1 Phycisphaerae bacterium
ATCGAGCCTGTCCGGTCCGGCTCAAGTCTCATGGACTCACGAACGGGTACCCCTTCTGCACCAGGGCCGGTCCTTGTCAAACGGTGCTCCGCCGCCTCTAATAGGTGTCCCCCTTAAGTCGGACCCGGGGCGGCCAGTGCGCCTCGGAGCACGCCGGGCCCCCATCGTCTAGTGGCCCAGGACACCGGCTTTTCATGCCGGCGACAGGGGTTCGACTCCCCTTGGGGGTGTGTTGTCCGAGACTGCCGTAGATGTCCCGAAAGGGCTTCTACGACAGTCTTTTTTGTGCGATTTCGCCGCACTTGCAGGAGTCTGCGGCGCGCTCGCCAGGCGTCTGTCTTGTGCGTACGGGCATGCCGGGTTGAGTGCTGAGGATACGGCGTTTCTGTCGGTGGGCCTGTCAGCGCGCAGCGCCTCGCCATGGGTGCCGGCCGGGGCCGCATCGGAGGACAGGCGGAGCCGGCACTCCGCCGGACCCGGTGGCGAACGCGAAGATTCGGCGGTTGCCTGAGGGCGTGATAAGATGAGGTGAAGTTACCCGGATCGTTGAGCGGGTGATGGGATGGCGGAAGGGTTCGGTGGGGGAGGAGCCGCAGCTTTGCGTTTTACACCGGATCCATACGCTGCGACTCGGATGCGCGAGACCTGACGATGGCAGAGCGACACGTTGACGATCTTCCGCCACACGGTCGGCGGGGCTTCTTTCGAGCGGGTTTCGCCCGCATGATCGGCCCACTGGCGGACATAGTGGAGAAACGCCTCCCCATCGAGTTGCCGCTGGTTCGGACCGTGCTTCGCCCGCCCGGCGCCCTGCCGGAGAAGAAGTTCCTTGAAACGTGCTTCCGATGCGGGGCCTGCGCGGACGCCTGTCCAGCCGACGCGATATCGCTGTCCGGCTCGGACGATCCGGACACGCGGGGCACGCCGTATGTCGACCCCGACGCCCAGGCGTGTGTGGTCTGCGACGAACTGGCGTGCATGAAGGTGTGTCCGAGCGGTGGGTTGCGGCTGGTGGGGCGTCTGGACATCCGCATGGGGTTGGCGCGGGTGGATCACGGGCTGTGCGTGCGGACGCGCGGTGAGCCGTGCGTGGAATGTGTAGACCGTTGCCCGCTCGGGCCGACGGCCATCCGCGTGAATGAGCACGGCCGGATCGAGGTGGTCGATCCGTCCTACAGTGGCGAGGGCTGCACCGGATGCGGCGTGTGCCAGCAACACTGTCCCAGCATTCCGACAAAGGCTATTCGAATCGATCCCGTGTGACGGCCGCGCGGCTGCGAGTGGCCCCCAGTGGCGTCCGCGATCGGCCTGCGTCGCCTGCGGGATAGGTTAACTGACGCGCGGGCTCGCCGTGATCCTGTACGCCGGGCCGGAAGCGGGCTAGAATGCCGACAGTACATGGAACGGGACAAACCAACATCCGCTTCAAGATGACATACGGCAGGTACATGATGGATAAGAAACCACGCTATCCCGGGATTCGCATCACGACGAACGGAAACCAACTCGTCAGCTATTACACCGAGGCCCGCATCGCCGACGGCGGCATCTTCTACCCGATTACGCCCTCGACTGAATCGGGCGAGATGTTCCAGCAGGCCTACGCCGAAGGCAAACTGAACGTCTTCGGCCGTCCGAAAGTGGCGGTCGAGGCCGAGGGTGAACATGCGGCGCAGGGCGGGGCGATCGCGTTTTCCGTCAGCGGCAACCGCACGGTGAACTTCACCTCCGGCCAAGGCATCGTCTATGGCCTCGAACAGTACTACCACGCCCCTGGCAAGTGCTCGACCATGGTGCTGGAGGTGGCCGCGCGGGCCCTGACGAAGCACGCCCTGAACGTCCATTGCGGACACGATGACATCTATGCCGCACTCGATACCGGCTGGATCATGCTGTTCGCGAAGGATGCCCAGCAGGCGGCCGACCAGGCTCTCATCCTCCGGCGAGTGACGGAGCTGAGCCTGACGCCCGGCATCAACATTCAGGACGGGTTCCTGACGTCGCACCTGGAGCGGACGTTCTTCATGCACGAGGCGGATCTGATCCGTGAGTTCCTCGGGGCGCCGGACGACCTGATCGACTGCCCGACGGAGTCGCAGCGGATCCTGTTCGGTCCGAAGCGGCGGCGTGTCCCGCGTATGATCGACCTGACAAATCCGATTCTGCTGGGGCCGGTGCAGAATCAGGAGCACTATATGAACGGCGTGGTGGCCCGGCGGAACAACTTCACTGAGCCGGTGCTCCGCTTTCTGGAAGAGGCCTATGCGAGCTTCGGAGGGTTGACGGGCCGTCAGTATGATTTGGTGTCCTGCTACAAGACCGATGATGCCGAAACGGTGTTCATCTCGCTCGGGTCGGCGGCGGAGAACATCGAGGCAGCCGTGGACTATCTCCGGGAGCGTCGAGGCGCGTCGGTCGGTTCGATTCACGTCAACGTGTTGCGGCCGTTTCCGGAGGCGGCGATGGTCAACGCGCTCCGCGGCAAGAAGAACGCCATCATCCTTGAGCGGACCGACGAGGCGATGGCGGGAGACAACCCGCTGGGACGCGATATCCGAACGGCCCTGACGAAGGCGATGCGATTGGGCGGCGCTCCGGCCTCGCCCGACGTGGCGGCGATCACGTCGGACCAGACGCCGCAACTGTTCAATGGCGTGTATGGTCTAGGCTCTCGCGACTTCCGGCCGGAGGCCGTCCTTGGAGCCTACGAGTACGCCACAGGAGACGGCTCTCGACGGGACGGCAAACGGGCGGCGGACGGCGTTTCGTTCTTTGTGCTGGGCGTCGATCATCCGTACGCCGTTCAGTCCAGCGACACGCCTTCGCTTCTGCCGGACGGCGCGATCGCGGTCCGCCTGCACTCGATCGGCGGCTGGGGCATGATCACCACCGGAAAGAACCTCGGTGAGATCATCGGGAAGTTCGGCGAGTTCATCGCCAAACGAGACAGTCAGTTCGACGAGTTCGGGCGACTGAAGGAGGTCGTTCACGTCAGCGCCAATCCGAAGTACGGGTCGGAAAAGAAGGGGGCGCCGACCAACTACTTCCTCGTGGTCGCTCCGGAGCGTGTGCGAGTGAATTGTGACCTGCGTCACGTCAACGTCGTGCTCTGCTGCGACCCGAAAGCGTTTACGCATACGAATCCGCTGGCGGGGCTGACCACCGGCGGCGCGTTCGTGTGGGAGTCTTCGGAGACGCCGGAGCAGGCCTGGGAACGGATTCCGAACCCACTGCGCCAAGAGATCGTCGAGAAGAATATCCGGCTCTACATCCTGCCGGGCTTCGAGATCGCACGGAACGCCACGTCCCGTTCGGACCTTCAGCTCCGCATGCAGGGCAACGCGTTTCTCGGGGCGTTCTTCCGCGCGTCGCCGTTTCTCAAACAGAACGGCATCGACACGGAGCACTTCCGAGAGGTGGTGCGGGGCCAATATGAGAAGAAGTTCGGGCGGTTCGGCGAGGCGGTGGTCGAGGCCAACATGCGCGTGATGGCCGAGGGATTTGAACGGCTCCAGGAGGTTTCGCACGGGCCGCTGGCGGCGCCCGACCGATCCAGCATGCGCGAACTGCCCCTGTTGCCGATGGAGACCGGCGGGAACGGCGACGGACACACCTGGTGCGGGATGTGCGAGACACCGCCGGACCAGCCCGACCGGGCGCCTGCTTTCCGCGTCGACACCTTTGACCGCGAGTTTCGCGCGGGGCTGGGCTATGACCAACCGGCCTCCCCGCTGGCCTCGTTGGGCGTGGTGGCCGCGGCGACGGGCGCGACGGCCTCGAAGGGTGTTGCGCGAAGAGAGACGCCGGTATTTCTCGCGGAGAACTGCACGCAGTGCATGGAGTGTATTTCGGCATGTCCCGACACGGCCCTGCCGAACACGGCACAGGACGTCGGGACCGTGATGGCGACGGCCGTTCGGAACTACGTCACGGACGCCGCGGAGCGGGAGAAACTCCTCGCGGCCCTGCCCGGGGTCGAGCAGCGCGTCCGTTCGGCGATGGTCGACTCGGTCAAGGCCAAAGAGCGCGAACCGTTCAAGGACATCGTGCGGAAGGAGTTTGTCGGGCTGGAGGCCGTGTCGGACGATGCGAAGGGCCAGTTGTTCGCCATTCTCGACGTGCTTCCGTTGGCGTTCTCGAAGGCCAACGCCATCTTCTCCAACATCGAAAAGAAAAAGCCCGGCAATGGTGGCCTGTTCGCCATCTTCGTCTCCGACCTCTGCAAGGGGTGCGCGGAGTGCGTAACCGAGTGCGGCGACCACCAGGCGCTGCGGATGGAGCCTGACAGCGAGGACCTTAATCAGCGCTATGCGACGGCACGGGCGTTCTTTGATCTGCTGCCCGACACACAGCAGAAGTTCCTCGGTCTGTACGACAACGAAAGCCCGGCCGATTCCCGCGCCGCCACGCTTCGCAATCACCTGATGGTGCGACGGAACTACGAGGCCCTGGTTTCCGGCGACGGTGCCTGCGCCGGGTGCGGCGAAAAGAGCGTGTTGCGTTCGATCGCCAGCGTGACGGAGGCGTTCATGCGGCCTCTGTATCACCAAAAGGCGGATCGGCTGCGTGGCAAGGCGGAGCGTCTGTCAAAGGATGGCCCGGACCGGCTCACCGCATTGGCCAAGCGTGATCGCGACCAATACGAACGGCTTCGCCGAGCCATCGCTCATGTCGTCATGGGGCTGGGTGGCGAGAACGACGAAGATACAAGTCGGAGGATTGAGGAGCGAGGAGAGATCTCCGATCGGGAACTGATCGAGGCCGTCGCGGCGGTTCTCCGTCAAGACGCCTTCAACCACAAGGATCTGCAAGTGGTCGACGGCCGTCTGTCCAACGGGATGGCGGCGATGGCCATGGGGGCTAGCACGGGCTGCAACACGGTGTATGGCTCCACGCCGCCGAACAATCCTCACTCCTATCCGTGGATGAACTCGCTGTTTCAGGATGGCGCGACGATCGCGTGGATCATGGGTGAGAGCTTCATCCTGGATCACGCTCGGCGATCGATTCTTCCGGAGCGTCTGGCCGATTACGTGATGGGGGAGCCCGACGGCGACGGGATGGGTGAAGCGGACACCTTCGATCTGACCCACTTCACCGACACCCACATGACCGACCGGGAAATCCTGGAACTTCCGAAGGTCTGGGCCATCGGCGGTGACGGGGCGTTCGGGGACATCGGCTTCCAGAATGTGTCCAAGGTGGTGTTGCAGAACCGGCCCAACGTGAAGATCCTGATGCTGGATACGCAGGTGTATTCGAACACCGGCGGGCAGAACTCCGACTCCTCGCCGTCGCCGGGCGGGTTCGACATGAATCAACTCGGTGCCGCTACGCAGGGCAAACTGGTCGAAAAGAAGAGTCTGGCCGAGATCTTCACCGTTGGGCACGGCTCGCCCTATGTCGGCCAGGTGTCGATGGCCAACGCGGCCAAGTTTTACAAGTCGATCCTGGACGCCTTGGAATACCGTGGCACCGCCTTCATCCAGGCGTTTACGACCTGTCAACCGGAGCATGGCGTTGGCGACGATATGTCGACCATTCAGGCCCAGCGCGTTCGCGATTCACGCGGCATGCCGGAATTCGTCTTCAATCCCTCTGCTGGCGAGACCTATGCAGAGGCGGTGGACCTCAAGGGCAACCCCTCGGTCAACGTCGACTGGTGGAAGACGCAGTTCAAGGCGACGCGGGAGAGCTACCGCTACACCGTCGCCCACTGGGCGGCCACCGAGGCACGCTTTCGACGCCACTCGAAACGCATCAGCGACGAGGAAGCAGCGGGGTTGACCCACCTGGAAGACATGCTGGTGCGGATTACACAGGACGACGTTGTCCACCGTCGCTTCCGTGACCGGACGCACCGTGCCTGGGTGCCGGACTTCGGCGTGTACATCAAGGTCGATGTCGGTGACGGCAAGGTCCGCACGCTGGCACTGTCGCGGCAGATGGTCCTGTTTTGTGTCGAACGCCGGAAGGCCTGGCGGCTGCTGCAAAGCCGCGCCGGTGTCGACAACATCGAATACCGCTCCCAGCGGTCGCTTCTGAAGAAGGTCGACGCCGGCGAAATCGCGCTCGAAACACTCCTCGAACGGAGCGGTGAGCTGTTCGGCGAAGAACTGGCCGCGCTGTCAGGATCGAAAAAGCCCGCTGTCGCCAAGGTGTGACGCACGGACGCGCACTGCTGTTGGCGGAGACCGCCGAGCCTTTCCAGAAGCAGGGAAGCTACACCGCCGGGACGCCGATGCTCCCCGGCTAACTATACACGACGGCCCACCATAATCGGGACCATGGCTGCCCGCTCTTAACGAGCAGCCATGGCCTCCGCAGATTTCGCGAATGATTGAACACTCTCGAGGGTATGTGTCTCACCCCCGGAAGGGGCGGGGCACCCAGGCCGTTCAATCCCTTCGCTGACGCGATTAGAACATCAGCTTGCCATTCTTGATGACGACCCGGCCATCCACCTCGACCGTCGCGTTCACGATCGGGAAGGAGAACCCGCCGGGTTCGTGGTTCTGGCCACCCAGGAGCTGATTGAAGCCGGTGTGGATCGTCACCATGCCCGCGGCGTCGTCCGGTCGGAAATCGGCCCCACCGTCCTCGATCACCTTCCACTCGGGATTCAGGCCGAATCCCACGGAGGCGAAGGTGTCACAGGGACCGCTGTATGCCGACATGATCTCGTTGAAGCAGTCCGCCCCCTCGGTGGCCTTGAAGTTCTTCAGCTTGCCATTCTCGAATTGGAACGAGAGGTTGCGGAGTGCGGTGAAGCGACAGCGATCTTTCGGGATCACGACCTTGCCATTGGCGGATGTCTCAATCGGGGCGAACCTGAGCGATCCGCCGGGCAGGTGTGCTACTCGATCGAGGAAGGTTTTCGAGGTGGCCTCGCGTTTGGCGACCATGCCATCATCGACGAAGATGCTGCGGTTGCCGACCTTGAACGTCAAGTCGGTTCCGCTGGGCGACGTCAGGTGAACGGAGCGCGATCCCTTGAGGATATTCTTGAGGTAGTCACCCTGCTCGGAGATCTTTCGATAGTCGGCGTGAACCGCCTTCCAGTGCATGGCCTGGTAGGCTTCGAAGTCGAGTCCGTTGAGCTCGGCCTCTTCCTTCGTGGGATAGCCGATGAGAACGGCGCGGACGGGCGAGTCGTCGAGCATGTCCCAGATGACCCGTGCGGCCTTCGATGTCTTGGCCAGTCGGTTTTCGGGAATGCCGGCGAAGACCGTCTTGGCATCTCGTATGTCCGGCAGTCCGATCCAGACGTCGATATTCTTCAACCACTTGGCCATGAACCGGGGCTGCTGATCGAGAAATCGCTCCGGTGTCTGGGCGAATCGTGCCCGGATGATGCGGTCTGTCTCGAGGAACATCGTGGGCAGGCCGCCGGCCTTGTAGACCTCGATGGCGGCGGCTTCCATCAGCGCGGTGGTGTGCTCGCCGCCGGAGATCACGACCACGTCGCCCGGTTGGATGTTGGCCGATGAGGCCACCACCTGCCGGGCCAGTTGTTCGATTCTCGCATCGCCGGCAGTGGCCACCTGGCCAAAGACAGCGACACCGACCATGGCGAGGAGCGCAATCGCTCCCGTGAGTGGGATCTTTTTCATGGCTCTTCTCCTTCCCTTGCCGGAACGGCGAACAGGGAACCTTGAAAGGACTTGAAGGGCAGGCGCGCGCCCGCCCGCGCGCGTCTGATACCGCGCGCCTCCGGCCGTGTCAAGGAAAAAATCCTGACGGCTTCTCCAAGTGTCGAGGTGCGGCCCGGCGGAGCGCGCGCGGGTACCGCCCCTAGTGAACAGCAACGGTACCCTGAGGAGTGGGAGAACGCGTAGTATTCGCTACGCACGCCCCTCGCGTCAATCGGGTGAACACCGTAGTTCTGCACTTTCCGCGCAGGGAGCCCTGTCTCAGGAGTGGGACGCGCCAGCCCAGAGAAGCCCCCCGCGACGCGGATGCGTCCCGGGGGGCGTACGACTGTAAAGTTAAGTCGTTTAACGAGTTGCGAACATCACAGCCCCAGAACCGCGGCGACCATTCCAGCGACGTCGCCGGAATCGAGGGCACTGTCACCGTTGAAGTCGCCGCTGCAAATCTGCCCGGGGGTGGGCGTTCCGAGCAGGGCGTCGATGAACGGCTGGAGATCCTCTCCATTCGTGCCGCCGGCGCCGTTCATGTCGCCGTCCGCGGGCGGACAGGGCGTATCGCAGACGAAGTCGAATACCTGCAAGGAATCGACGCCTGCTTCCACGACAGACTGTGTGGAGACGTCTTCGGCGGTGAAGCGAATCCGGAACTGCGGCGATGCCGGAACCGGGAAACTCCGGACGAACCAGCCGCCGCTGACCTCGGGATTCGGGCTGCTGGATGTCGGGCCGACGGTCTCCAGGTTTGCCCAAGAGGCTCCGCCATCGCTGGAGATCTCGACGACTAACCTGTCTGTCTCCGGGCCGCCGCCAGTGTCATTCGAGAACCACCGGGCATAGGAAACCTGGGGGCTGTTCAGGGCACTCAGATCGATGACTTGCGACGTCAGGGTGGTGGCGCCGTTGTCGACATCACTGTTGCAGGCTCCGGCGGCGCTGTTGTCGGTGAGCCAGCACTGGCCGGAGCCGTCGAAGTCCGCCGGCGGGTCGCCACGATTGCAGTTGACCGGCACGCCGCGTCCCCAAGGGCCGTCCGCCGCGCTTCCGCTGACGGTCCAGCCCGGATCGGTCTCGAAGTCGTAGCTCACGATCGTCACCGTTCCGGTTGCGGCGGTGGCTTCGAACAGTGAGGCCGGCGCGTTGGGAGGATCTGTCAGGCGACCCAAACCGGCGTCGTCCGCACCGATGAAATACTGAATGACTTGAGGACAGGGCGCCGCGGGCAGCGTGGCCTCGTAGTGGTTGGGGGTGATCTCGGTCATCGGCACGGTCGTGAAGATGCTGCTGGTCCCGATTCGATAACTGAGGGTGCCGGTACCGGGGACGGGATTCCCGGTGATCGGCAGGACGTTGACCTGGATGACCGTCGGTTGATCCGGCGTCACGAAGGTGGGAAGACCGGCGGGATACTGAAAGTCGAGCAGTTGCAGGAGAGGGGCGGGCATATTGTGGGCGCCAAAGCCCGCGTCGATCTCGAAGTAATGCGGCGTGCCGTTGCCGATGTTGGCATCGTCGTCGTCGATGGTGAGCAGGTCGATGGTGATTTGCGGCGTGATCAGGCCGCCGTTGTGCAACAGGATGCTGTTGATCATCAGGCCCGACAGGATGTCTCGATAGGTCGTGGGATTCGTCGCGAGCAGTTCGTTCCGCAGGCTCCAGACGGCGCCGGACAGCAGTGTGCCGCAGAAGTGGATTTCTCCGCTGCACGGATATTGCATCGTGTTGTCGGCGTTTCGGAGCGCTCCTGCGCAATTGCCAAAGAAACCCAGTCCGAGTCGTGCATCGTCCTGCGTCAGGATGCTCATGACGTCGCCCAATCCCTCACCATATTGATCCTGACCGCTTCCGGCGGCCTGCACCAGATGATGGCCATACTCGTGATGAACAACGCTTGACCACGCGGTGTTGGGAGAGCCGCCTCCCGAGAGGCAAAAGTTGAGGGACACGAGGCCGGGGTCGTACCACGCGTTGGCCGGGCAGAACCCGTCGTTTCGGTTGACCCACACGGGAAAATCGTTCATCTGGAGCGTGGGGTAGGTGGGATTGTGGAAGAGGACGAGGTCACGCACGATGTTGGTCTGTACATAGGCGTTGACTTCCGCCCGGCGCTGCTCGTTGTTGTTGGCGGCGTTGTGGACAAAGTCCGCCGGACCGGGCGGTGTGACGGTCCGAGTCAGCAGGATATCGCTGCCGGAAAAATTGAACACCCTGAACCACTGGCCCCAGGCACGCGATTCGACGTTGACCGGCGTCGTGCCGCCATTGGGGATGACAAAGTTGCCGTTGGGATCGGCGAATGAGAGGGTTGCGCCGATATTGACGCGGGCATAGGGCATCGGCGTCAGGACTTCCGCCGCGCAAATATCGGCGGCAGGCCCCTGGCTCGCCATGCCGCTCACGTTGCCGGTCACGTCGGTTCGGAGAATCCGATCCTCGTCATAAAGGATCGCACCGGTCTGGACATCGGCGACGAACAGGTGCTTGTTGACGGGGCCGCCGTCGTCGGCGTCAAAGACGAGGGCGACGCGCGGCGTGACTTGCATGTCGTCGATTCCGGCCCAGATCACTTTCCGGGGCGGCGCGAAATTGACCAGGCCGGGCACGCGTGCCAGGGCGGACGCCTGCGCGGCAACGAACCGAGCCTGCAGGAAGCCGGGCCGGCTGAAGTTGTTGTTTAGTGCGGCGCCGACGCTAAAGTCCCCGAGGTCGCGGAGGGCAGAGGCCGCTAGAACGAGCGGGTATCCCGTCTCATTCCGAACCAGCAGCCGAAGGTCCGCGCGGAAGACCGGAAGCCCGGCCTTGAACTGCCTGAAGTAGACAAGCGTAAAACGGTAGTCGCTGATCTGCGGATCGTAGAGAATCGGCTGGGCGTGCCGGCCGTCGGCGAGGAGGCTTTCCGGGCGGAGGTCCGCCGGATCGACGCCGAAGACCGGGGCGTAATCCTGGCGGAAGCGATCGGCCGCGTCGATCGCGGTGTTGCCTGACGAGAAGGCCTGACCGTAGACGCGCGTGATGACATCGCCCTGCCGGTAGAGCCGCGTGTTCGGGTGTAATTGCGCCAAGGCATCCAGCGCAGTCTGAGTCGCCGCTTGATGGATCGACAGCGGCGTCTCGGCTCCGATCAGGTTTGCCGACAGCGCACTCATCGCCGCCATGACCACCAGACATTTCGCTCGTTTCATTTTCCGTGTCTCCCTTTAGTGACTGAACAACTCGCTCGCCTCGCATGTCCGAAACCAACACTCGCCTTTGCCGGCGCGGTGATCGGGCACTCACTGCCCTTACGGTGTTTCGCCGGGGCACGAGGAGGATCGGACGGGAAGGCATCCGGCAGTCGGACCTGCCTCCGCTCTCCAGTCGTACGGACGGATGGGCGGCTGGGTCGGGCTCCCCACTCCACTTATGGGAACCACTGTACCGCATCGGCGTCCGGAAGTCCAGCACCCCGCGGCGACGCCGGACCGACACAGATCAGGGCCGGTCCGCTCAGAGCGTCCGTGATCTTCGGACTCTCGTGGGCACGGTTCGGGGGCGCGGGATGTCCAGTCTCGTGCTGATGCGGCCAGTCACGAACGCCGAGACAGACCATGAGCTTGTCGTCCGTGTCGCGGCGTAGGCCGCTCCCGGGCGAGCGAGGCGGAGTTCTTGAAGTGCGCAGCGGCGGATTGTTCCAGGGTACGGCCGCGACAGTCGTTGTTCTTCTGAGCGCTGAGGCGGCCTTCGCATTCGGAGGAGCCACGGCCGACGGCACGATTGACATCCTGCTTGGCAACAAGCTTCTGGCTTTGCTGGTCGTCGTTACGTTCGGGCTGCTGCTTGGTCGTGTTCAGGTGGCGGGGCTTTCGCTGGGATCGAGCGGAGTCATCTTCACGGCGCTCGCCATGGGCCACTTTGGTTACGAGATTCCCAGCGGAATCGGCGGGCTGGGACTGGCCGTTTTCGTGTACTGCATCGGTCTTACTGCGGGTCCGCGGTTTTTCCGCCTGTTTATGCAGGCGGGCAAGCGGCTCGCGCTCATGTGCGTGGCACTCGTCGGCGTCGGCGCGGCGACGGCGGGCGGCCTGAGCCTCTTGCTGGATATTCCAGCCGACCTGTCTGCTGGACTGTTCGCCGGGGCCTTGACCAGCACACCGGGGCTGGCAGCGGCGATGGAAGCGCTGCCGGAAGGCTCGCAGGTGGCCGTCGGTTACGGCGTGGCGTATCCATTCGGCGTGATGGGCGTTGTGTTGTTTGTCCAATTGCTTCCGCGTCTGTTGCGAGTCGATTTGAAGCGACTCGGGGAAGATCTGCAGTCACGGGAGGGTGAGGACCGGAGGATCGTCCGTGTGCTTGTCGAGGTGTGCAATCCCGCGGTGATCGGCAAGCCGCTGTCGGCGCTCACGGTCATCTCAGAATCCAACTGTCAGGTCGCGCGGATTCTGAAAGACGACCGCCTTGCACCCCTCCACACCGTCCCTGTTCTGGAGAAGGGTCAACGGCTGCTTCTGATCGCCCAGGCATATCGTCTGCCGCCTATTGTTGATCTGCTCGGACGCCGAGACGACAGAAGTGGATTTCTGCTCGACATCGAAGGGCAATCGATGCACACAGTCGTGAGTTCGCCCAATGTCGTCGGCAAGTGCCTCGACGAGTTGAGACTGCGAGCGAGGTTTGGAGTGACGGTCACGCGGATTGTCCGGCACGATCTGGAGTTCGTTCCGAAGCGTGGCGAGAAGATCGAGTATGGGGACATGCTCAATGTTGTGGGAGAGCGGGCCGAGCTGGAGGCATTCGCCTCTTTCTCCGGGCATCGCGCCAAGACTTTCAACGAGACAGATCTCATCTCTCTCGGTGTTGGCATCATCTCGGGCGTGTTGCTCGGAATGACCCGTGTGAGCCTCGGCGCGACCAGTTTCTCGCTTGGGATGGCCGGGGGCCCCCTGTTTGTCGCGCTGCTGCTGGGGCATTTCGGGCACATCGGTCCCATCAAGGGACACCTGCCCGCTGCCGCCCGCATGCTCATGACCGAGGTGGGGTTGGTGTTATTCCTCGCCGGCGCCGGCGTGACGGCCGGCCACGATCTGGCAGCGGTGATCCGAACGCACGGCACAACGCTGTGTGTGGTGTCCGGTGTCGTCACGCTCGCGCCGATGGCGGTTGGCTTTGTCCTGTCTCACTTCGTGTTCCGGATGAATCTGCTTCAGATTCTCGGCGTGGTGTGTGGTGGGATGACCTCGACGCCGGGCCTGGGGGTCGTGACGGCCAAGACCGACTCCAGCGTTCCGGTCGTGAGCTACGCAGCGGCTTATCCCGTGGCCCTGATCGTCATGACCGTTCTCGCCAAGGTCTTCGTGTCGGTCATGACGGGATCGTGGTAGCCCGGCATTATCGCGCCGCGCGAAAACAGCGTCCGCCGCGGTCGCGCCGACTGCAAATCCCGGTTACCGGTCGTCGGCAGGCAACCTTCTGTCCTGCCGGGCTTGTGCAAATCCTCGAATGTGGGCGGCAAGGTGGCGAAGCTAAACGTATATTTCTATCTGTACGAAGTGAGCGTTGCGAGTCGGCGAGTCCGTACGCTGGCCGATAAGCGACGGCGGCAGGCCGGTCGGCTTGACGCCGCTCCGCCGGGAGACCGCTTGAGCGGGAGGAACGTCGGAGGCTCCGAGTATTGCGGGACGACATGAACCAGGGTGCGACAGGTATCTGCGATATGAACGTGCCGTCGGACGACGGAGCGATCGCGCGCGCACTGACAGAGGCTGAAGAGAAACTGGCGGCGTGGGCGGCCATCGTGACGGTCGATGAACTCGCTCCAAGTATTGATCCGTACTCATTGTCAACCGATATCGAAGAGACGTGGGACGAGCCCGATGGTCCGTCTGACACTCTCACGGAGACCCCGGAGGGGAACGAAGAGGCCGGTGGTGCCGTGAACGCGTGCGATGCGGCGGATGTTGACCCGACATCCGCCGCTGGCCACGGCGCCGCAATCGCCGCCGACGTCTCGACGGTGACCCCATTTATGAACGCCGTGGCCGAGGGGGTGGGTGCGGGGATTGACGAGAGTGAGTCGCTGCTTCGGGCTCTGAATCCGGAGATGGCCAACGCCGTTCGCGTGCAATATCGGTTGTTCGATGGCCGGAAGAGCGTCCGTGAATTGATCGACAGTTATCAACCGTCGTCGCCGCAGCGGCTGCAGCGTTCATGGTGGGAGAGGATGAAGGCATGAGCGAGATCGTGACTGAGGCCGTGGATCCTGGTGTGGCGAGCGCACCAACGGCGGAATCGCCGCCGCTTGAGACACTGGGACGGGAAGCTCTGGAGGCGATGCAGTCTCTGCGCGAATTACTGGACGCTCGAACCCAGGCGCTCGAACACTGTCGGACGGCTCTGGAGCGTCATCATGAATGGCTCGTCCAAGAGACCGCCGCGCTCGAGGCGGAACAGAGCGATCTTGCTCGCCGTATGGACGAGCGCGAGACGGACCTGAGCGCCCGCGAGACGCGCTGCGCCGAAGTGGAGCGACGCTCGGACGCCATCTCGGCAACGCAAGAGGCGCAGCGTCGAGAATTGGCGGCCCGTATCGAGGAAGTGCGGGGCCGATCGGACGAGGTCGAAGCCACGCGGCAGAAGCTTGTCGAGACGGAGCAGGCTCTCGCAGAGCAAGAACGGCGCCTTGTCGCCCGCGAGACGGCGCTGGAGGAGCGGGCGGCGGCGACGGACGCGGAGCGTCAGCGCGTGGAATCGGCCTCGCGCGAGATGGAGGAGCGACGAGAGCGTTTCGAGGCTGAGGTGCAAGGCCGGCAGGCACAGCGGACCGAGATCTCACATGCCGAGGCGGAGATCGCTCGCCAGCGAAGCGAGCTGGATGCCGAGCAGACCGTCCTTGCGGAAGAGCTTGATCGACTCGCCAAGCAGGAAGCGCAGGCCGAGGCGTCGCGCGTGCAATTGCAGGACAAGGAGCGGTCCCTCGCTCGTCGTGAACTGGAAGTCGCTGCACGTCAAGCCGAGTGTGACGGCAGGATGGCCGAATTGAAGAATGTTCAGGACAGTCTGTCGGGCCTTCAAAAAGATCTGCGGCATGAACTCGGCAGGATGGCCGACGCGAAGAATGATCTACTGCCGGTCTTCGGGCTGGACGGCGGGGCTGTGGCGTCGGCAGAACCGACCGACGGTGATGCGGCGGAACACATCGATCAGGAGGCCAGGGCTTCCGTCGAACGATTTCAGAAACTCTGTCGCGATGCCAAACGTCGCGCGATCGGGAGTTGACCAGGTCGGAGCTCGGCGCGCGATATCCACGGAGACGGTTCATGGGATTGGGCATCCTGACACGCAGATTCGCACGGAGTCGGCCGACGCCCGAGGCAGCCGAGACGCTCACGGAGGTCGTCGACGCGTATGAGCCGGCGGAGGCCGTGATGTCGGAGTCCGATCCGTTGGATCGCTGCCTCGAGCTCGAACGATTTGGGCACATCCTGCTGACCCGTACACAGTGGCAGGAGCGTGGGGACATCGAGGCCATCTGTTGCCTGGCCGGCGAGCGGATCGACGAAACGTTTGCCATCGTGCCCGAGGGCTTCGCGTCGCTGCCGCGCACGCTCAACGACGTTCCCGGCTGTGCGGAAGTGACTATCGAAACGGAGTCGTTCATCATCGGACGACATGCGGTGACCCACCGGCAGTTCCAGAACTTCGTCGATGACGGTGGATACGGGGAACTGGAACTCTGGCCGCGAGAGATCTGGCCACACCTGATTGATTTCGTGGACCAGACCGATTGTCCCGGCCCGCGTTTCTGGCAGCATGGCCGACACAACCGGCGATTGTGGAATCATCCCGTGGTAGGCATCTGCTCATATGAAGCGGCTGCCTATTCCAAATGGGCGGGGTATCGCCTGCCGACCGAGGCCGAATGGCAGATGGCGGCGTCCTGGCGAATCCGCAGTGCCGCGAACGTCTTGCGGCGGTATCCATGGGGCGACACGTTCGACGCCGATCGTTGCAATGTCTGGGCATCCGGTATTGGGCAGACCGTTGCGGTGGACGAGTTTGCCGATGGGTCAAGCCCCAATCATGTGCTTCAATTCATCGGCAACGTCTGGGAATGGACCTCGTGTGAGTTCAATGTGACCTCGGACGACGGCGGCGTGATCATCGGCGACATGCGTCTATCGGCGATTCGCGGTGGGGCGTTTGACACCTACTTTGCATCCCAGGCGACGAGTGTATTCCGAACCGGTCTGGTGAGCCTCGCGCGCGCGGACAACGTTGGGTTTCGCTGTGCGATGAGCCTGTGTGACCGAGAAGCGGGACGGCGCGCGGAGGAGAACGGGGTGCGCCGCCGTCAAGGAGACAACAGTGACGACCCGACAAGTCGACGCGCCTGACGTCACGCGCTGTCTCATCTGTGAGGACGTCAACCCGGACGATGCTGTGCTGTGCCGGACGTGCAGCGCGCCGATGGCCGTGACGCGGGATGCTGCCGCCGAGCGGCGCCCTCCGCAGATCGTCTGTGTGGTGGGGGAGAGCCACGTCGGCAAGACGGTGTATCTCGGCTGCCTGCTGGACATGCTGGCGCGGCGGGCCGGCGATATCGAAGCGATCCCGAGAAGCCCCTGTGCAGTGGACCTCTCGCAGGTCGTGATTGACCATATGTCGAATCGGCGGTTTCCGCCGAAGACGTCAGTGGAGGCAACTCAGTGGCAATGGGCCTATTATCAGGTCGCCCGGCGCGGACGCGGTTCGCGTTGCGTCGACCTCCTGATGCCTGACGTCCCCGGAGACGTAGTGGCAGCGGAAGTGGAAGCCCCGCGCAGCTTCCGTGTGATCCGCAACCTGCTCAACAAGTCGGCCGGGTTGCTGTTGCTTGTCGATGGCGCGCTCGCCGCCAGCGGTTCGTCGCAGCCCGACTTTTTTGCCACGAAGCTCCTGAGCTATTTCGACAGCATGCACGCCGGCCGATCCGGCCGGCGCGTTCCTATACCGGTCGCCATTGTAATGTGCAAGTCCGATCACTGCTCGGAGTGTTTCGAGAATCCTCGTGAGTTTGCGCGCGGCAATCTCAACCGCCTGTGGACCCTGTGTGAAAACCGTTTTGACCACGCCGCCTTCTTCGCAACCAGCGTCGTCGGCTCGTTGGGGTACGCGGCGACGAAAGACGGGGCCGACATCGTGCCCGTACCCCTCCACACCGCCTTGCGTGGCGTGCGGGAACCGTTCGAGTGGGTCCTCGATCAGCTCTGAGAGCGCGTCTGAGAAGCGTCGAATCATAGCCGCGCCCGTGAGGAAGCGGGCCGCGTTTGGCCACGAAATCCGCTCCCTCACGGTCGCGGCTCTGGCCCGTCGCGGTTCTGTCCCAGTGCACACCGGTTTTGGGAACGGCGTCCACCGGCATCGTGGTTCGCACGGCGGACGCTACGCGCGCGTGCCCCATCCTCTCCCAGGGTGGGAAACGGATGACACGGGCGTTAGACTATCACCATGCCGAGTACCGCAGGAGCCGCTGCATAGGAGGAAATGGCGTCATGCCACACACGGACATGCTCGAGCGCGATCTGGCGGTGCTGGTCGTCGTGGATTTTCAGGAAAAGATGCTCGCGGCCGTGGGCACCGCGCCGAGCGACGCGATCTCGATGAACGTTGCGCGGCTGATCAAAGTGGCACGGATTCTCGACGTGCCCGTTTTGCACACGGAGCAATACCCGCTGGGGCTGGGTCCGACCGTGGAGGCTGTGCGGACCGTTCTGGGGACGGGACTGGAGCCGATCATCAAGACGACGTGCAGTTGCTGGCGGGATGCGGCGTTTCGTCAGGCGCTGGAGGCGACGAAGCGCGAGCATGTCGTGCTGGCCGGGCTGGAATCTCACATTTGTATTCAACAAACCGTGCTCGACCTGATCCGGGTGGATTACGTCCCCTTCGTGGCCGCGGATGCGACCGGCTCGCGCCGGGTGGGCGATATGAATCAGGCCTTGGCGAGGATGCGGCACGCCGGCGCCGCAGTGTCCACGACGGAGGCCCTGATTTTCGAGTGGATCGAGCGGTGTGACCATCCCCGATTTCGAGACGTGCTGAAAGTGGTCAAGTGAGACCCGTGGCGGTGTTGCGGGGCGGGGTTGAATGAAATGGGTTTTCGGCTGTTCCGAAGAATCCGGATCGCGCCGGGTATCAGTCTGAACCTGAGCAAGTCGGGTGGATCGTTGTCGTTTGGTCGGCGGGGGGCGCGTCTCACGGTCGGTCCGCGCGGGGTTCGACGGACGGTCGGGATTCCGGGGACGGGTCTGTTTTACACGACGACGGGTGGCGGAGGACGGCGCCGGAGTTCATCGCGGCGGCGCGGCACGGCGCGGTCTCGTTCGGCGAGAGGACGCACGTCGTCTTCGGCCGATGTTGTTGCGCCGGAGGTGGCCCCGGAAGATCGGCTGACGCTCGGGTTTTTCAGGCGGTTGGTCACGCCGGCGGACGAGGCGGCATTTGTCGACGGGTGTCGTGAAATGGTCCGCGGCCGTGAGGCGGAAGCGCTGGAGCATCTGCGTCGTTCGAGTCACGCCGACGGGGCCTTTCTGGCAGGCATGTTGTCGCTGAAGCGAAAGCGGTTCGCGGAGGCCATCCGGCAGCTCAACACGGCTGTGTGCACTCCGAAAGAGCAGGGTCGTCTGTTTGCGAAGTATGGCATGGCAGCGGTCGCCAGCCTGGCCATCACGGACGAAGTCACCGTCCATGTGGGAGCAAACACCCGGGGGATTCTGCTGGGGCTTGTCGAGGCCTATCAACATGCACGACAATGGCGGCGGGCTTTGGAGTCTCTCGATCGGCTTCGGCGGCTCGAACCGGATGATATCGTGGTGAAGGTGTCCGTGGCCGAGTTTCTCATGGAGGTGGCGCCGGATCGCCGCAAGGCCGGTCGGCGTGTCGTCCGGCTGGCCCGGGGTGTTCGGAATGAGACACCGATCCATACGGCGTTGTTCCTGTACAAGGCGCGGGCGTTGCGGGCGCTGGGGCTGCACAGCGCGGCTCGCAGCGAGCTCTCCACGGCGCTGCGCCGAAAGAAAGGCCGCTCGCCGGAGTTGCTGTGCGCCCTGCGATACGAGCGTGCGCTGGCTTACGACGCGCTGGGACGGCGCCGGCGTGCGCGATCCGATCTGGAACGAATCTACGCAGAAGCGCCGGACTACGAGGATGTTGCGGCCCGGCTCCGGTTGGCCCCGTCGCGGCGGCGCGCGGCCGGCGCGCGCGGAGACGAGGCCTTCTGAATCGCGGCACCGGCCGCCGTCGTAGGGCGGCGGTGGGGGCGCAGGCTCGCGCCGTCACGCGACGCCGAACGACGGGTCCTCGCGGAGGCGTTGTAGAAACGCCGCTGTGCGGCTCCT
>JBHHVX010000072.1:0-18793 GCA_046754505.1 Phycisphaerae bacterium
CATGTCCGCAGCCGACCGGTGCCTGCTGCGTTGCCAGCGGCACCTGCACGGTGGATACGCAGGCGAACTGCAACGCGGCCGGCGGCACCTATCAAGGTGACGGAACCGTCTGCACACCGAACCCATGTCCGCAGCCGACCGGTGCCTGCTGCGTTGCCAGCGGCACCTGCACGGTGGACACGCAGGCGAACTGCAACGCCGCCGGTGGTGCCTATATGGGTGACAATACCGCCTGCACACCCGGCCTCTGCCCGCAGCCGTGCAACCTCCCGGGCGACCTCAACGGCAACGGCCTCGTGCAGGGCGACGACATCGGCGGCTATATCCGCGCCAAGCTGGGCCAGCCGCCGGCGGGAGGAGAGAACCCGGCCTGCGCTGATTTCGGCACCGGCACCCTGAATGGCGACACGGCGCTGTTCGTGCAGCGCCTTCTGATGTAGCGGGGTCGTGCGGCAGCCTCGGTTTCGGGGCGTCGCCGTGCCACATCCAGGTGAGACTTCGTGATGCCCCTTCGGCCGCGGGTCGGAGGGGCATCGCTTTGCGCGCCCGAGCTTGTCCGGGTCTCCCGAAATGGCTACAACGAGGCCGGTCCGAAGCGGCCGTCGCCGCATGGACCGTGGACCCGATGACCCAGTGCAAACGTCGGCATCAACGCGACCGGATCCGAAAACCGCCGCTCTGATCGGCGAGCTGCGGGACGTTCTGTCCGGGGAGGTCCGAGCGGATGCCCTGCATCGGGCGCTCTACGCCACCGACGCCAGCGTCTATCAAATCGTGCCGGACGCGGTCGTGTTCCCGCGGACGGTGGATGATGTTATGGCGACGGTGCGGGCCTGTGCGGCTCATGGCGTGCCGCTGACGCCGCGAGGGGCGGGAACGGGACTGGCCGGGGGCGCCGTCAACCGGGGGGTACAGCTCGACTGTTCGAGACACCTGAACGCGATCGTGCGGATCGAGCCGGACGCCCGCACAGCGACCGTGGAGCCGGGGGTCGTGCTGGACGAACTGAATGCGGCCCTCGCCCAACACGGACTGCACTTTGCCCCGGATGTCGCCACCAGCAGCCGAGCCACCCTCGGCGGCATGATCGCCAACAACTCCTGCGGGGCGCACTCGGTGCTGTACGGACGGACGGTGGACCACGTCGCCAGCGTCGACGTGGTGCTGTCCGACGGCTCGACCTGCACATGGGGCTGCGCGGCCGGCGATGACGCGGCGCGGACCTGCGTCTCTGACGGCGGCCCGACAGGCCGGTCCCGTTCTCACTCTCCGCTCGCCGATCGATGCGCCGGCGTGCTTGCCGATTGCGCCCGTGAATATGCCGACGAGATCGCCGCTCGATACCCGAAAATCCTGCGTCGCAACGGCGGCTATGCCCTCGATCGACTGAAACTCGACGGCGGCAGAATCAACCCGGAAACCATCATCTGCGGCAGCGAGGGCACGCTGGCCGTGGTCGTCGGCGCGACGCTCAAGCTGACGCCGCTGCCGGCACATCGCGGGCTGATCGTGGTTCATTTCCGCGATCTGCTCGAATCGCTCGCCGCAACGCCGGTGATCCTCGAACACGGTCCGGCTGCGGTCGAACTCATCGACAAGATGGTGCTCGACGCCGCCCGAGCCAGTCCCGCCGTCGCCGCTCAACGGACGCACATCGAGGGCGATCCGCAGGCGGTCTTGATCGTCGAGCTGTTCGACGAGGACGCCGACACGCTGTCCGACCGACTCCGCGCCGTGGGCGAGGACCTCCGGCGCCGCGGCCTGGGCTATGTCCGAGCGATCCTGATCGATCTCGCCGCCCAGCAGGACATCTGGAACGTTCGCAAGAGCGGGCTGGGGCTTCTCATGTCGCGCCCCGGAGATCGACAACCGTATGCATTCGTCGAGGACACGGCTGTTGATCCGACCCGCCTCCGCGACTACATCGAGCGGTTTCGTGCCATTGTCGCCGACGAGGGCGTCGAACAGGCGGGTTATTATGCGCACGCCAGCGTCGGCTGCCTGCATGTCCGCCCGGTCCTGAATCTCTCACGCCGAGAGGATGTCGATCGCATGCGGCGCATTGCCAACCGCATCAGTTCCCTGGCGCTCGAGTTCGGAGGCACCATGACCGGCGAACACGGCGACGGAATCGTCCGCTCCTGCTGGCTCGAGAAGATGTACGGCCCGGGGATCATCGGCGCGTTCCGCCGGATCAAGCAGACCTTCGACCCCCACGGCATCTTCAATCCCGGCAAGATCGTGGACCCGATGCCGATGACCGATCACCTGCGTTACACGTTCAACGCCCGCCGCCATGAGCTGGCGTCGACCACGCTCGACTTCACCGAACACGGCGGCATGGCGGGGCTGGCCGGCATGTGCAGCGGCGTCGGGCAGTGTCGCCAGCGGCTCGTCGGCACGATGTGTCCGTCCTATATGGCAACCCATGACGAAATGCACACGACCCGCGCCCGAGCCAACGCCCTTCGGCTTGCGCTGTCGGACCAGGGTCTGCTTGAGGACCTGGACGATCCGGCTCTCACGGACGTGATGGATCTGTGCCTGAGCTGCAAGGCGTGTAAGACGGAATGTCCGACACGTGTCGATATGGCCAGGCTCAAGGCCGAGTGGCTGTTTCGACGGCATCAAGTCCACGGCGTGCCGCTTCGCAGCCGGCTCATCGCCCATGTACACGAACTGAGCGCCATCGCCTCCCGCGTTGCTCCGCTGGCCAACGCGCTCGGTCGATCCACGCTCGCCCGCGGGTGGATGGAGCGACTCTTCGGTCTGGATCGCCGTATCCCGCCGCCCCGCCTTGCCCGGCGGACGTTTCGCGATTGGTTTCGTGCGCATCGTCCAATCCAGAGCGTGAGCAGTCCGGCCGCCGGCGGTTCTATGAAGGGGCCGTTCGTCCGCGCGCCCCGGCCCTCCGACGTCGTTCTGTTTGTCGACACGTGGGCTGATTACTTCACGTCCGACGTCGGCATCGCCGCCGTCCGCGTCCTCGAGGCCATCGGCTATCACGTCCTCGTGCCGCCGACGGGCTGCTGCGGCCGTCCGGCCATCAGCAAGGGCCTGCTCGACAAGGCACGGCTGCTGGCGGAAAGAAACGTCGACGTGCTGGCCGACTACGCCGCACGGGGCCTGCCCATCATCGGCCTGGAGCCGAGTTGTATTTTGATGCTGGTAGACGAGTTTCCGCAGCTCGTTCGTACGCCTCAAGCCCGGAGGATCGCGAAGGCGGCCATCTCCATCGAATCCTTCCTTGCCCGTCACCTCAACAACCGAGCCGGCCCGCCCGGCCTCGTTCTCCGTCGAGGCCGTCCACCCGTAATCTTGCCCATTGTATATCACGCCCATTGCCACCAAAAGGCGATGATCGGCACGCGCGACGCCATGTCCGTCCTCACTGCGATCACCGGCGGTCATGCCACCGAGATCGACAGCGGCTGTTGCGGCATGGCCGGTTCGTTCGGACACGAGCGCGAACACTACGACATCGCCCGGGCCGTCGGTGAACAGCGCCTCTTTCCAGTGGTCCGGAGCCGCGGTGACGCGGTCGTGGCGGTCTCCGGCTTCAGTTGCCGACACCAGATCGAGCACCACACCGGCGCCGCACCTCGGCACGTCATAGAGTTCGTTGCGGATGCGCTGTTCGGAAACGACTCGCCAGAAGTCTGATTCGGCCGGCTGATTTCGACGGCTCGTGCTCGCAGCGGACGGACGGCCGCTCAGGGTCCGGGGATGTTGAAGGCGTCCGTGACCGGTTTGAGATAGACGTCTTGCCAGTCTGCTCCGAGCCGAGCGGCGACTTCATCGACATGGCCCGCAACCGAGGCTCGCTGGTATTGCTTGTCGGCCTTGTGATGGACGACGTAATTGACCGTTGCGAGCGAACTGTTGACACACCAGACTACGGCGGCCGTCGCGATGACGCGTCCGGGATCCGGCCGTGTCAGCACGACGGCGATGACGACGATCGCGGCCAGCGCGCCCGTCAGAAGCCACAGCGAGCCGATCGACGGCAGCGCGAGGTCGAGGCCGCGGCAGGTATGGGTGATCCACGGTGGGGAAAGCATGGGCAGGACGGCGACACCGGCCGCGAGCGCGGCGGGGATGAGCAGGCGATATCGACGTGGGCGGGATGGCGACGCGGATTGAAAAGCGGCCAGGAGGATCGTGATGAGCGCGCCGAACGCCACGAAGCCGCGCAGCAGCACGTGGCCCCACGCCTGCGAAAAAACGCCGCGCCCGTCGACTTGGAACAACGTCAGCAACGTCATTGCGATCGCCGAGGCGAGCACAATCACGCAGGCCGATAGAGGACCGCACCCGGCCTCGACGGCACCGGGGCGAGGCTTGCGAGTCAGCTTCCGAATGACAACCGCCACGCACGCCCCCACGAACAGCAATGCGGCGCCGGCCGCGAGCCCCGCCGGGACGATGCTGGCGATCAGCCAGCGGATCGCGGAGTGGTAGGCCTCGGGCGCGACGCTCCGTCTTGGGGAAAACGACTGGTCGGCAAGGTCCATGTCGGCTGTGCCGGCGCGGGCGTGAAAGGTTTGGCGGAACCGCCGCATCGCTGCGGCGGCGTCGGAGCCGTCCGGGAGCGATCGGGCCAGCAGGTCGGCGCACAGCAGGCGGGTGCCCCCGTCCGATTCATGTCGCATCAGGCCGACCAGGGTGAGGGCCAGCCAACGCATACATTTGTTGGCTTCAGTCGCATACCCCTCGGCTCGCAGGCTGCGCGACAGGTCAACGAGCGTGCGCCGGATCACGGGCAGTGCGGAATAGTGGTCGGTAATCTCGTAATGATCGATCTCGTCCACCAGTGATGCGGCGACGTCCGATCGCCGGAAGTAACGATTGAGAACGTCTCTCCAGACCTGCCGAAAGACGGCATTGTAGAGCGTGGCCGTCGTCGCTGGCGGCGGGGCGTCGACGATGCGGCGCATGGCGTCGAATCGCTCGATCGGCGGCGCCGGCGCCCGCCCATAGTCCGCAACCACGGCGTGGGCCAGGCGGGCGACCCGGTTGGTGGGATCAACGGCCGCCTGGGCCTCGACCGCCTGCGTCGTCGTCGGCTTCCGTTGCCCCAGATCGACCACCGAGCGCAGCAGTCCGGCCACGGCGAAGTGAGCGGCCCGTTTCGGATGTCCCCTCAGGGCCGCATCGCGAGCCGCGGCCACATCCTTCCAACGCGGGTCCGACGGCGAACCCGGAGCGTCGGAGGCCAGTTGCAGATACTCGATGCGGCGCATCGCCCCCAACATGCTGCGCGGACTGGCCCACTGGGCGCATAGAACGGCACTGACGAGGACCGCCAGTGCCGTCAGGAGAGTGGTATTGATTCGGAAAGTGCGCGCCGGCCCAAGCTCAGCCCGTTTTTCGCGGCGTTTTCGTGGCTCGGTCCGGCCGCTTTTTCGTCTGGACATCCGGGTGGTGCTCGGGTGGGGTGTAATGATACGGCGACAACGCCTCTTTTCTGCACAGCCGGAGGATACGTTGGACCAGCGTCTGCTCGTTGTCAATCGTCTGGTGAATCACGCCGCCACCGACGACCTCCGCCGGCGCGATCTGACCGCCGAGGCGGTGATCATACCAATAATGGTCGTACCAGTAGTACGGATGCTCCATAGCAAGCTCGGACGCCCGCGTGGACACGAGATCCGTGCCCCAGGTCCGGCTGTCGGGATTGCGCTGAACGAAGTTCCGGACCTTGAGGGCGTTGTGCCCCACCGGGATCGGCGTAGGCAACCGGCGGGGCGTGTCGTCTCCACGTTGGCAGGCGCTGTGCGGCCAATCCTTGTTGAACGCGTCGATCGTGAAGACGGCGTCAATCAGCTTGGTCTTGTGTCGCTGGGCATAATGCCGCACGACCTGTGTACACAGGAACGCGCCATGGCCGTGACCGACGAGGATGGCCTCCTCGTCATAGTCGGCATCGATGTCGGCGACGACCTTGAGCCAGTTGTCCGGGCGGTACACCTCGGCGTTGATCTCATTGGCCGCCAGCGTATCGCGGATGCGGTCGAGGGCGTCAGATTCGTCCGCCGCCGTGCCTTTGATCAGGTATACGCGGGGGCCGGTGTAGGCCCATTTCGTCGGCTGCTGGCAGCCGGTCATGACCGACAAGGCAGCGAGCGCCGGCGCCGAAAGAACGACAAATGTCATCACACGTGAACGTCGATTCATGATTCCCCTCCCCTTGTTCCCGCCGGCCGGGCGTCGGTGGTGACGCCTCGCCTGCCCCCGCAGTGGTCCGATGGCGGGCATCCGGCCGATTCTATGACGCCCGAACCCAAGGAATCAAACCGCGCGTCAATCGGCCGAGGCCCACCGATAAACGGCAACTGGTTGCTCGTTCGTCAATGCCGCCCCGCGGCTTGCCGATAAACCGAAGGCGCCGCATGACGCGGGACGTCCGGGGGTTGCACATGGATATCAGCGATTGGGGTCTGGCGGTCAGACGGGTCGGCGCCATGTCGGCGGCCGGTCCGAAAAATGCGACCGAAGATCGGCAGCCTGTCCGTTGCCTGCCGCCCATGCGCACACCCTGCCGGCGCCGCTGGATCGCGGCCGCCGGCGTTGCCTGTGCGATCTTCTTGACAATCGATGTCATCGCCGCACCGCTCGGCCTCGGTCCGGTCGACGACGCCTTCATCTCTCTGCATTATGCGACGCATTGGGCCGAGGGACTCGGACTCTGTTTCAATCCGGGTGAGCGCGTCGAGGGCTACACGAACTTCCTGCTCGTCCTGCTCCAGGCGATCGCCATTCATTGCGGCTTCGATCCGGTGCGGGTCATGTCGCTCCTGCCGGTCGCGGCCCTCGCCCTCCTGGGCGGCGTGCTCGTGCTGTTTGCGTCGCGCTACTTGTTTCCTACGCGCCTGTCACACGCGGTCGCCGCGGCCCTGATCATCGCGTTGAATCCGATCATGGTGTGCTGGGCCGTGGGCGGACTCGAAAGCTGTCTGTATGCGCTTCTTGTCCTGGTGGCGTTCGCGCTCCTGGCAGGACGTAGGCGGATGTCCAGCACGATGCTGTCGGCTGTCGTGCTTGTCATGGCCGGATTGGCCCGGCCCGAGGCCGCGGCGCTGTGCCCTGTGGCCTTGGTCGTCGTTTTCCTAGATCGCCGATCGATCCGCGACGTCCTTCGATATGCCGCCGTCTTCAGCGCCGGGTTTGGGGCGTATTTTGCCCTTCGCGCCGCCTACTTCGGCCAGGTCTTCCCGAATACGTTTTATGCCAAGCTCGACTACGGAAACGAACTGCTGTTTCGCCGTGGACTTACCTACGTTTGGGACTTCGCACGATCGAACCCGCTGATGTGGTTCTCGGGCGTGGTGGCCACCGCGGGCATTCGACGCGCCCCCCGTTGGGTCGGGGCGATGGCTGCCGCGACGGCCGTTCAGGTATGTGTCATTGCGTATGAAGGCGGAGACCACTTCGCCATGTTTCGTTTCATGGTGCCCGTCGTGCCCTTGCTCGGCCTTGTGTCGCTGTATGGCCTCACGACGACCGTGCGACGGTTTGCGGGCAACGTCAGAGCCGGCAACATTGCCCTCCTCGCGGGTCTGGCCGCGCTCGCCGTGTCGAACTTCGGCGTGTGCTGGCAGATCAAGCGGGGCGAACCCCGGCCCGTCACGCAATATCTGCGCTTTCTCCAGGAGGTCGACTATGCCCGGCAGTGGTCGGAGATCGGGCGATGGTTCGGGCGTCACGCGCCGCCGGAGGAATCTGTCGCGACCATCGCCATCGGCGCCGTCGGGCATTATTCCGGATTGCGCCTCATTGACCCGCACGGACTGATCGACCCGTTCATCGCACATCAGCGGCGCAGGCTCGGAACGGGCTATGCCGGGCATGAAAAGTTCGACATCGACCGCGTCCTCTCGCAACACCCCGGCTACATCCTGCTTGTGAACACGCTCACGCTCGAATCGATCCCCGAGGCCGGCGTGGCCGACGCCCTCTGGGGCGACTTCGCGCCATCGCTCCATAGCGATCCGAGGCTGATACAGCGGTATCGTTATACGAACATTGCGGTGCGGGGACGATGGTTGAATCTCCACGTTCGCCGCGACCTGCCTGACGTTTCGACGCGAGCGACCGCCACCGGAGGAGCGTGAGCCTCTCGCGTCTCGCTGCGTCCATTCCGTTCTTTTTCTTGGGGGGGGGGGGGCGATGCGCCAGGGGGGCATCAAAAAGGCGACCCGACACGTGTTCGTGCCGAGCCGCCCTGTTTCTCTCTTCAGTTGCTCTGAGGTGGAGAACCTAGAAGTTCACATTGATGTCGAGATTGGAGGCGACGAGCTTGGCCTTCGTGATCGTGATGTAGGGGTTGTCGCTGATCTTGGTGACAAACAGCGGCTCATTGCCCACCATGTTCAAGACCGGCGAGCGGCCCGGAACCACGCCGTCTTCGGGAACTCGCAGCAGGTGGCCGCTCCAACTGCAAACGTAGCAGCCCGGCTGCTGAATGTTCTCGAAGGGGATGGTCGTGCCGAAGCCGGTGGAAGTCGAGTTGTTGGTGGGGGTGCATTGCGTTGTGGTGGACATGTTTTCTTTCTCCACGTCGGAAGAGGATGTCACGTTCGGTTGGAGCGGAACACCCGCACCAGAACAAGAGAAGAGTCTTCCCGATCGCGATGGTTCCAGTATCGGAGGCGGAACGAGTCTCACTGAAACAATCCAGCGGATAATTCGACGGTTTTTTGGGAGCGTCACCAAGCCGGACTCCGTCGAGTCATAGGCGTCGCCAGAGCGTTGACCAAGGGGCCATGGGGTCTGCAATCAGCCTTATCTTCCGCTCGGAGCTAAGGTTAGTGCTGGCATTCGGGGCCGCAGCGCGACGCGGGTCTGAGACATTCCGGACGGACCATCTTCAGGAGATCGGCCAAGCCGGCAGACCTTACCGGAGCGCGCGTGACGTGCGGTGCGGTGTTGTGGGCGGCAAGAATGGCAGAGACCGTGACACTGATGGCCCACCGGGCAGACCCGACCCGGGCCAGAGGTGCCGGGAAGGTCCTTGGGGACACCGGCAACGGCTCCGGCCTGCTCAGCATCGGTGCCCGGCCCGCGGGCTTCAGCCGGATCGGCCACCTGCGTACTGGCGGGCAAGCTGCCGGTGGCACGCGCGCCACGTCGTGCTACATGATACATGCGCTGGTCATCGAGGGCTTGCCGACGGACTACGGGCCGGCGGAGCCGTTTCCGACGGACCAGTGACGGGTAGCCCAACTCCGCCGACGGGCAGCGGTGGCGAGCTTGCGGTCGGGGTTGACTGCGTGGGGGTGTCCCACTGTGTCGAGCATGGGGGCATCGGCGATGCTGTCTCCGTAGGCATAGGAGGCGGACAGGTCGATCGCGTGGTCCCGGGCATAGGCCCGGATGCGACGGACTTTTTCATGGCTGCCGAGCGGGAGGCTGTCCAACTCGCCGGTGAAACGGCCGTCGCTGGCAACGAGGGTCGGCGCCAGACAGGCGTCGGCTTCGAGGAATCGCACGAGTGGTTCGATGATGAAATCGATCGATCCGGTCACGAAGATGATGCGACGTCCGGCGGCCCGATGTTCCGCGAGGCAATCGCGGACCTGCCGGAAGATATGGGGGCGGATGACGTGCTCGAAGCAGTCTCCGGCGAGGGCGCGGACCCGGGCGGCGGGAAGCCCGGCGTAGTTGCGATAGAAGACGGTATTGAGGCGCGTGCGGCTGAGGCGGTCGAGCACGAGATAGTACGGCGTCTTGGCGAGAAACGCGCCGGTCCAGAGGGGGCGAAGCAACGGGGGCAGCAGGCGTTGTCGAATATAGACGTAATGATGGACGATGTGACGGCCGATGAGCGTCCCGTCGACGTCGAAAAACGCGGCTGCAGTGCTCATGGCGTCACCTCGGCCGAAGGCGGTGGACCGGCTTCGGACCGGTTCGGCTTGTCTCGATCGTCGCTCAGGGCCGCCACGCGCGATTGAATCTCGTCGGTCATGGCGCGATACATACGGTATTGGTCGTTGATGTCGTCGGCGCCGGACCAGGCCTCGGGCCACACCGGCTCACCGAACGCCACACGGACGAACCCCGGCCGCACGAACGTTCGTCCCTTCGGGAGCAGCTCAAAGGCGTGATCGATCCGGACGGGCACGACGGGGGCGTTTGTCTCGACGGCCATGACGGACGCCCCGATCTTGAACGGCTGCATGCGGCCGGTGACGGAGCGGGTTCCTTCGGGCAGAACGAGGATGCCGTCGCCGCGCCCGAGAGCCTCGATGCAGCGGCGCAGGCCGGCGATGCCGTCGGTGTGTCGGTCGAACGGAATCGCATCCAGCAGCCGGCCAAACACCCAGCGCTTCAGCCGCGTGTTGAAGAAGTAATCCGACGCCGCCGCGACGCGGACGCGCCGCCGCTCGCCCAGCGCCGTCAGCACGGACGCCGAATCCAGGTGGCTCGTGTGGTTGGCCGCCAGGATGAACGGACCGGTCGGGGGGACGTTGCGTGTCCCCTCGGAACGGACGCGGATGTATGAATTGAAGAAGAGAGACAGTCCGCCGCGGGCCGCCCATCGAACGGGCCACAGCGCCGCCGGCAGGCGGCCGTTCGTGGAGGCGAGAGCGTCGCGGTCGGACGCTTCGGTCGAACGGTGGAGTCGCGACCGCCACGAGCGGCCGTCCCGCCGCGCGTCGCGGACCGGGCGCCGGTGACCGATCCAGTCGAGGATATCCTTCACGCAGGTGATGGCGGCTGCGGTGTCGTCGGGACATCGAGTGCCGAACGTGGCCTCCAACTCGCCGATCAGGTACAGCTTCATCAGGCTGTCGATGTCGAGGTCGAGCAACAGATTGCTCGTCGGCCGGATCGAAGAATCGGGGGTGTGGGTGGCGCGGGCCAGCGTCTGATAGACAAAACGCTCGGTGTCGGACAGTTCGGCAGGCGTCACGACGTCGGCCGGATCGGACTTCGTGCCGTGGTCGGCATCGGGCGATTCGCCGCCTCCGACGCCATCGAGGATGCGATCTCGGATTTCACGGCGTTTGGCCTTTAGCGTGGACGTTTTGGGCAGATCGCGCCGCCAGAAATGGACGGTCGAGATGCGCTGGTGGCTCGGCACCGTCTTGCCGAGATGGGCCACCATGTCGCGGATCGTCCGCTCGACCGCGGAGGGATCCAGATCGGGAGCCCGCTCGAAATCGGGCACGATCACGACGTGAATTGCATCGCCGGTCCCGGTCGGATGGGGTATGCCGACGACGCACATTTCTTTGACGTAGGGCAGGGCCTTATAGCGGGTTTCGACTTCGTCGGGATAGACGTTCTTTCCTGCGTCGGTGACGATCGTATCGGTGACGCGTCCGACGACATACAGATATCCGTCGCGATCAAAGCGACAGAGGTCTCCCGTGCGAAACCAGCCGTCGCGCATGACGGCGGCGGTGGCCTCCGGATTCTCAAGATAGCCCTTCATTACACTCGGGCCTCTGGCCCAGAGTTCGCCGATCCCGCTGGAGTTGGCGTCCCGAAGTTCAAGGGACACCCCCGGCAGCGGTCGGCCGACCGAGCCGGGCTTGCCGCCGTCCGGTGGGTTGACGGTGAGGACGGGCGCCGTCTCGGTCAGCCCGTAGCCCTCGGCGACGGTGAACCCCAGGCGACCGAACGCCGCGTGGAGTTCCGGATCGAGGGCCGAACCGCCGGAGACAAAGAGCCGCAGATGTCCGCCGAATTGACGATGGATCCTGCGAAACAGGACGCGTCCGAGCCGGTGGCCTGACAGATCCGACAGGATGCGGAAGAGCCGGACGGCGCCGCGTGTCAACGGCCCAGCGGTGCGGACCCTGGTCTGGATGGAGTCCAGAAACAGCTTGAGCAGTCGGGGCACGACGAGCATCACGGTCGTGCGCGTTGTTTGCATGGCCTCGACGATGTCGGGGCCTTTGAGTTGCTCGACGTAGGTGACCGTGGCCCCGGCGGCCAGCGGGATGAGGAAGCCGGCCGTGAACTCGAACGCGTGATGCAACGGCAGCACGGACAGGAAACTGTCCTCGGCTCCAAGCGGCTGGGCCGTGGCGATCGCCCGGGCGTTGGACAGGAGATTGGTCTGGGTGAGCTGGACAGCCTTGGGCGCCACCGTGGTACCCGAGGTAAACAGGATGGAGGCCACGTCATCGCCACGGACCGGCGGGACCGCCGGAGCCTCGTCGCAGGAGGCGCTGGGCGGAGGAACGAAGGGTTCGGCCATTTCGACAATTGGGGGAAGCGCCTCGCGCGAGCTGTCCGGGGTGTTCGCCGCCGATCGCAGGGCCGCGAAGGTCGTCCGGCCCGCGCAGACGAGCTTGACTTGGGCGAAACGAGCGTATTGGAAGACGTCCTCGGCGGGCAACTGCGGGTCGAGGGGAACGGCGGTGAGTCCGGCCCGCATGGTGGCGAGGTAGGTCAGCCCCCAGGCGGGGCAGTTTTCGCCGCAGATGGCGACGTGGTCGCCGGGCACCAGGCCGACTTCGCCGAATCGCCGGGCGATGCTGGCAGTTGCAGCGTAGGCCTCCTCATAGGTGTAGCGCACCCAGCGTCGCTTTCGGCCGATCTGGAGAGCGACCTTCTCGCGGCATTGGCCGGCGGCGCCGGCGAAGGCCTCGAAGATCGTCTCGGCGTGCCGAAACGATTCGCGGACGCGGCGATCATCCGGCACGGCGTCGCGGGGGAGCGGAATGGGTCGCTCGGCTCCGCGGCCGCCGGCGAGCACAAACTTGCGAAGTCCGGGGAGATGCCGATTGATGAGGTACTCCGGCCAGTCGATCGCGGCCACGTCGAACGGGAAGGCCTCGCGGTCCTCGGGCGCCAGCGATGCCGCCAGAGATTGAAGACGCTCGTCAAGGAACCGGCAGTCCAGATGGGTATAGGGGGCATAGATGCTGGCGTAATAGAGCAGTTGCTCGATCTGGACGATCAGTGAGCTGATCCGGCGCCGTCTTGCATCGGACCGGCCGAACCGCTCGAGCCAGCGTCGATAGGCCATGGCGCGGCGGAGGCGCCGTCGCCAGTTGCGTTCATAGTGCTTACGGCCGACCATGCCGAAGGACCCGACGCGGATGGGCCGTCCCGCCTCGTCGAGCATCGGCCGCCGACGAAACCCTTCCTTCATGTGAAGCAGAAACTCGGAAACAAGCATCGTGTTGCGGGCGCTGGAGCCGACCTGGTAGACCTTGAGGCCGGAAGGCGACCCGATGGGCTCGAGAGCCGCGATCATGGCGTTGGCCACGAGATCGACGGGGATGATGTCGATCGGAACATTCGGGTTGCCCGGGAAGTCGGCCAGCTTGCCGCGTCCGTACGCCATGATCATCGGGTCCGCCATGCGGAGTCCGTCGATCCAACCCGGCACCGGTTCGGCCAGGCTGCTTTCAATGATAGCGGGGCGGAGGATGACGATGGGCACGTTCCCCCGGTTCCGGTTGACCTGTTGCTCGCCGAGCCACTTCGTGAAGGTGTAGGTGTCGTTCCAGCCGTGCCGGTGGGCGAGTTTCATGCCGGCGTCGATCAATTCGCGCCGAGCCGACTCGCCGCTCGTGTCGGACTGGCCGAGGATTCGATCGCAGGTCTCCTTCATCTCGGCCAGAACCTCGTCCAGATCGATCGACACCGAATCCGGATCGACGAGTCTTTCGGGAATGTCCCCGCTGCGGCGGCCGCTGACGTAACACGTGGAGATCTGAAGGAAGGGGGCGTTGCCGCAATCCCTCGCGAACTCCAGCAGGCGGCGCGGGCCGAGCGTGTTGAGCGAATGCGCCAGATCAAGACGTTCGTCAAATGTTACGGTGGCCGCGGAGTTGACGACACCGTCGATTTCCCGGGTCAGGCTCGCATAGTCCGCGTCGGTCAGTCCCAGCCGTCCGTGGGTCAGATCTCCGCTGACGACGCGGATCTTGTCGCGCCACAAGGACTCGAACCGCGGACCATGAAGCGCCCGCAGCCGGTCGAAGATTGACGAACCGAAGACCTCGCGGCGGACACGCTCATCGCTCGTCAGGCCGTCTGACGGCCGGCGCCGAATGAGCAGGTGAATCCGCCCGATCTCCGGAACGCTTCGAAGCAGCTTTTCGGTGAAGACCTTGGCCAGCAGCCCGGTGGCGCCGGTGACGAGCAACCGGCGGCCGCGCAGACGGTCGGCGATCCGAGGAGGAAGCGCGGGTTTCGACGGAGTCATGCGGTCCCCCCCCATGATGTCGCAACGGCGCTGTTGTCGACGGGGGCGGTTCGGCGTGCCTCGGCGAGCAGACGAGCCACCTCCTCCCGCACGCGCCGGGCCAATTCGTCGGGGCTCAGTCGCTGTACCTCGGTCGATGACATCGGCTCGCCGAGCCACAACTGAATCGGCCCCGGTCGGATGCGCCACGTCCGGGGACGATGGACCTGGAACGCCCCCTCGATCGCAAATGGCACGACCGGCAGGCCGGACCTCCGGCAGACCTGCATCGCGCCGCGTTTGAACGGTTGCAACGCGCCGTCCGATGTGCGCGTTCCCTCGGGAAACACGACGATCGAAACGGGCCTGTGTCGAAGGCGCTTGAGCATGGCATCGACCGCGGTCTTCGCACGGCGGGCGCTCGAGCGGTCGATCGGCACGAAGCCGGCGCTTCGCATGGACCACCCCAACATCGGGATATGGAACAGACTTTTCTTGGCCATGAAGCGGACACGCCCGCGCATCGCGACGGCGATCGCCGGAATGTCCATCACGCTCTGGTGGTTGCCGACGAGGAAGTAGTTTTCGCCGGGCGGGAGCGAAGCGGTGCGGTGGATCGCCAGGCGCGCGCCGGCCGCCGCGAGGATTCCCCGCGACCAGGACCGAAACAGCGGTTCGAAGCCCCATCGGGACGGCAGGAGACGCGAAATGGTCAGCACCGCCACGCCCTCAAGGGTGGTCAGCACGATCGTAACGGCCAAGGTCCATATCGCCCGTGGATTCAACCGACCTATCCCCAATGCACTGTTGCCGCCGGGTCCGGCCGGCGGTGCCCTCTGACCGGTCCGGCGGTGTGAGTGCCGCGACTCGGAGCGGCATCGACGCCGCAGTGATGCACGGCACCAAGACCGCGTTCTTCAGCCCGTGGGCCGCGAACACATGAATGTATCACCAATTCGACGGCGTTCCAACCCGTGAAAGGCCGGCCGTGGCGGTGTCAGATCATGACGCGCCGATTGTAGATCCACCACTCGATCAGCAGGATCAGCAGGGCCGCCGCCACCGCGTAGGGCCACAGCGGTTCGTTGACCTTCGCCTCGCCCGTGACCGCCTTGATGGCCGTGCCTGACAGTGCGAGGCCGTCGTTGGGGACGACACGCGACTCGGTCGGGCTGAGGATATTCGCCGCGTAGGTTTCGACCGTTGTGGCCGCATCGTCGAACCGAAATCCATAGACGCCGGTCTTGTGGGTCCGGGCGTAGGTCACGGTGTGGCGATCCCGCACATCGATCGTGTCGGACGAGCCGCCCGGCCGACGGACGCGAACCTGTTCGGCACCGGCTGGAACGGTGACGGTGATCGTGTCACCGGCGGCGACGAGGCGCCCGGATTCCTGCAGGCCGGCGCCGGCGAGAAGTCGAATCGTGTTCTGGAGGAAGATGATGAACGGCACCTTGAGCGCGAAATCAGAGTCCAGCAGGTCGAACGCCGCGATGACGAAGCGATGGCCGGGTTCGTTGATGAACGCCATGATCGCGGAGTCCTCGCCTTCGACGAGCAGGGTGGCGTGGTCGGGCAGCTTGAGGCGGCGCCACCTGGCGATGTAGACGTTGTCGAATTCGGCAGGCCGCAACAGGGGATGATTCTCCTTCCAGGTGACGATGTACTGGTCCTCGATCATGTCGCCCGCCTCGACACCCTCGATCTGCGGCACACCGCCGAAAAAGACATAGTTTCCGGGCGGCAGGCGGTTCGTGTCGTGGCGGTCGAAGATGACGATGTCGTAACGCGAGCGGCCCTCGGCCGCGAGCGCGTCATCCGGGGCGTCTTCATACTCGGCGGCGGTCTTCCAGTCGACCGCGCCAACCGACACGGCGTCCAGCGCCCGACCGAGGATCTTTCGGAACACGCGGCGGCCGGATACCGCCAGGATTCGGACGTTGCGGGGGGGATCGATCGGCGCCCGCACGACGTTGTCGGCGGCCAGGACATCGTCTCGGTGAAGTCGCACCTCGATCACACCGCCGGCATCGTGGGTGAACTCGAAAATGACGTTTTGCGCCGAGGGCAGGCCGCCGGAGCCTCTCGTGTCGGCCGAACCGGCCGCGCTCGCGGCGTCTGCACCGCCCAGCGACACCTCCTGGATCGCCCCCGACCCCGGCAGCAGTCGTCCATTCAGCGATATGGAGACGTCGGTTGTAATCGGGTCGGGGCCGAAGTTTTCGATTTGGACGAAGACGGAGAGTATCCCGGGCCGCTCCAGCTCGCGTCGCACGTCGAAGGCCACGATGCCGGCGTTGTCGGCCGCATGGCCCATGCGGTAGTAGTGGAGGTCGCCGCGAATCACGGCCTGCCGGTCGGCGTCGGCGATCCGGCCGTCGCTGAACAGCTCGATCTCGGCCTGTCCGACCGCGGCGGCGGCCGGCGTCGTCATGCGGGGGTCCTCGATCAACTGGCTCGAATAGGCCACTGCCAGTTGAAGGGCTTCGCCGATGAAACTACCGGCCTCGGTCGGCTCGATGCCACGGATTCCGCTGATCAGCCGGCGCTTGTCGGTCGTGAAGTTTCGCTCAACCGTCGCCCGATCGGCGAAACTGATGACCATGGCGCTCGCGCCGTCGGGCAGTCCGTCGACGAAGTCTTCCGCTGCGTCCTTTCCGTGTTCGAGGCGAGTTCGTCCGTCCGCTTCGATCGCCTTCATGGAGGCCGAGCGATCGATCATCAGGATGATGTTTTCGTGCGGGCGTTTGAGGAAGTTGGCCACCGGGTTGGCGAGGCCGAACAGCACCGCCGCGAGGATGAGCAACTGGAGAAAGAGCAGGAGGTTCTTTCGGAGGCGCTGAAAGGGGGCGTTGACCTGGAGATCATGAACGGCTTTCTTCCACAGCAGCGTCGAGGAGACGGCGCGTTCCTGCCGCCGCAGCTTGAGGAAATAGAGGAGCAGCAGCGCCGGCACGGCGATCGCCGCCGCCAGCAGCGCCGTTGTCCACGACAGGAAGCTCACCGCACCAGACCCCGCTGACGCAGGTAGTTCAACACCAACGTCTCAAAAGGATGATCGGTCACCGCCAGCAGATAGCTGATCCCCCGCCGGGCACAGTAGGCTCGAAGCGACTCACAGTATGCTTCAAGATTCGCCTTGTAGCGATCGAGCAGCAGCCGGCTCACGGTGATCTCCGCCACGTCCTCGTCTTCGCAGTCCACCAGCTTCAGGTCGCCGGCCAGGTCGGGGTTCACCTCCTCGGGACTGAGAATCTGCAATACGTAGATGTCGAACCGCCGCCCGAGGAGATAGCGCAGCCCCTGTTCGAATCCGCCCTTGTCCAGGAAGTCCGACAGCACGAGCACGATGCCCTTCTGGGTGTGACGGATGGCAAACTCCCGGGCGGCGGCGGTGAAGTGGCTCCGGCCCTCGATCGGTGTGTGTTCGAGCAGTTGGAGGACCTGCGGCAGCATCCGGCGACTGCGAAGCCCGGTCGCGCGGTTGACGACGGCGTCGTTGAAGGCGTAGAGGTTGACGCGGTCGTAGTTGCACAGCCCGATGTAGGCGAACGCCGCGGCGACACGGCTGGCATAGAGGGCCTTGGTGGGGTCGCCGAACCCCATCGAACGGGAGACATCGAGCAGGATTGTGACGTTGAGGTCCTCCTCCTCGAGGAAGACCTTGAGAAACAACCGGTCCAGCCGGGCGAAGATGTTCCAGTCGACGTGGCGGAGGTCGTCCCCGACGACGTAGTTGCGGTAATCGGCGAACTCGGCCGACTCCCCCTTGCGGCGGGATCGGCGTTCGCCCTTCTGTCGGCTGGCGAAGATCTTCCGTGAGACGATCTCGAGTTGCTCGAGCCGATGCATGAAGTCGGGATCGAGCAATCCGTGCGTCTGGGGAGCCGAGACCTGTACTGCGTCGTGTGCCGCCATGCCAAGCCGCCCTCGGCGGTGTCGGGCAGCCGGCCAGACCGCCGCAATCCCCGCCACCGCAATCGAATCCCGCTCCGACCCGCCCGCAGCCCGGCCGCGATTATAACCGCCTGGCGACGCGCGTGGGACATGGGGTCGACTCCTGGCGGGCGGGAGGGTCGAGCGCCGGGTGCCACTGGCGGCTTGTCCGCCAGTGCGTGAACGCGCACCGTGCACGGCCACGGGCAGACAAGCTGCCCGTGGCCCCCCGCTGCCGATTGTGTCACGGAGCTGACGGGCGTCGGTCGAAATGTCGCTTCCGGGGGTTTGGAGGTTGAAGAAACGATCCGAAACCCGATATAATCGAGTCGTGGCGGTGCTGCAGGGTGCATAGGCGCAGGATTGGTTCAAGGGAGGTCAGGTCGATGGCGGACAAGGAGTCTGGGGGACTGGAGGTGTCAAGCGCGACGGCCGCGCTGCCGGCGCCGGCGAAGGCGCGCCCGAAGCTCCTGCCGCCCTACAAGGTGATCCTCCACAACGATGACGAGAACACCCTCGAGCACGCCATCCGGACGATCCTCATGCTGACGCCGCTGAACCAGCAGGACGCGATCGAGCGGACGATCGAGGCGCACACGACTGGCTGCGCACTCCTGCTCGTCACACACCGGGAACGCGCCGAACTCTACGAAGAGCAGTTCCGCTCCGCGAGCCTCATCGTCACCGTCGAGCCGGACGAGTTGT
>JBHHVX010000073.1:0-18410 GCA_046754505.1 Phycisphaerae bacterium
AGCGGTGGACATGCGGCCCACGCCGTAGCTCCACAGACGTCCGGTACACCGAGCAGCCGAGAAAAGGGGTCAGGCTACTTTATCAACTGGTTCTTCGGCCCGTGCTGGACCGAGAATCCCTTCTCGGTCCCCTCCGCATGGGAATCCCTTTCCACGCGTAAACGGGGGCGTAAACGGGGTCAGGCTACTTTGTTGCCGTGCTGGAACGTGAATCCGTTCTCGGTCCTGACCGAACGGGAATCGTCTCCCATGTTGCGATCCAATGGGGACCGCTGTCGGGGGCACAGGAAAGGATTGCTGTGCGCCGTGGGAACGAGAAGAGCTTCTCGTTCCAGCCGGTCGACACCGCAGGACTCTCGACACAGCACGAGACACGGCCCGTGTCGGGCTACGCTCGGCCCGTGCGAGCGGCCCGGCTCGGCAGCCGCCCGAGGCACGTATTGATCAGCACGCGCCACGGGTTCGGCAGCAACGGCCACAGAACCGCCGCTCGCGTCAGATCCCGCGATGCCGCCCTCCAGTCGCCGTTCTCCAGATAGTGCATGCCCGCCCGGTCGTGCACCTTCGCGAGCGCCCGGCGCTTGAGAAGCCCCGTGGCGTCCATCCTGGAATACAGCGTCGCATGGTCCTCGATCAACGACAGCATCTCCGCCCGCTGCCATTCCGGGTCCGACCAGTGGGCCGGCCCCGGTTGCTGGCGGACCAGCGGCACGTCGATGAGCACCGCTCGGTGCCGCTCGAGCAGACGGAGCACCACACGGCGGTCCTCCGAGCCTTTGCCCGGCGGGAAGCACCCCACGGCTTCCAGGGCTTGCCGCCGCGTCAGCAGCGACGAGCACGCACCGGTGAAGATGTTCCGCACCAGCAGCTCCGACCGCATCACCTCCGGATCCGCCGGCCCCTCCCACCGGTACAGCCGGTACGAACCGTCGGACGCCGACCACGCCAACGACGCCGTCACGCAGAAATCCGCTTCCGGATGCCGCGCCAGGGCCGCCAGTTGAAGCTCCAGCTTCTCCGGGTCCCACCTGTCGTCCGCGTCGAGGAACGCTAGCCAGCCGCCCTTCGATGCGGTGATCCCGGTGTTTCGCGCCACCGACGCCCGCTGATTCTCCTGTCGAATGTAGCGAACGCGCCCGTTAAACCGGGCGCAGACCGCCGCGGTCTCATCGCCGGCCGGGCTTCCGTCATCGACGACGATGATCTCGTCTGCTGCCCGCGTCTGCGCCAGCACCGAGTCGATCGCCTCCCCGACGATCGCTCCCGATCGATAGCTCGGTATCACGACCGACACGACGGCGCCAGCCGGCTCGGCATGAGCCTGATCCAGTGAGGAATCCGACAAGTACCGTCTCCGGGGTCCATGACAGTCTTGGCGGCAACGCCCGGCCGCCCCGATGGGTGCCACTGGCGGCTTGTCCGCCAGTGTATCGACGGACAGGGCCTTTCGCGGGCACGGGCAAGAAAGCTGCCCGTGGCGCCCCGCTGCCAAGACTGTCACGCACCCCCGTCTCCGTCGGTCGACGATGGTGACTGCCGCCCCGCCGCTCTCCCTAAATCGGCGGCGATCCAGCCGCGCCTCAAGCTACGCGTCACTGGAACGTCCCATAACCGCAAGCGAGTACGGGAATACCCGCAGCGCATGGCCTGCTCCAGGTGTGGCGCGCGGCCGTCCGGGAATTCCGCGGCTTTCCGCTTGACTTGAACCCCGCTCCAGACTATTTTTAACTAAGGTGAAACTATGGCTTACCCGAGGTTAATGCCATGACCGTCCTGACCAGCCCGAGACTCGGGCGGGCAACAGAAGACTACATCAAGGCCATCTTCAAGCTCGAAGACAAGGGCCGAGCCGTCTGCACAAACCGCCTGGCCGACGTCATCGGCGTATCGCCGGCGGCCGTCACGAAAGCAGTCCGGCAACTCGCTCGGAAGGATCTTGCCTCATACGAACCTTACCACGGGGTTTCCCTGACCGACTCCGGCCGAAGAGTCGCCTTGGAGATCATCCGCCATCATCGACTCCTCGAGACCTTCCTCCACGACATCCTCGGGTACTCGTGGGATGAGGTCGACGCCGAGGCCGAGCACCTCGAACACCACATTTCGGAGAAGTTTGAGGCCGCCATCGACAGGCTTCTGGGCTATCCGAGCTTCGACCCCCACGGCGACCCGATTCCCAAACCCAGCGGCGCCATGAACCCGCGACGCGGGGCCTCACTCAGCGACGCGTCTGCCGCCGAGACCGTCCGCGTCATTCGCGTCCGCGACAGCAACCCCGAAGTGCTTCAATACCTGGCCCGTCTCGGCATGCACGTGGGAAGCGTGATTCAAGTGATCGAGAAACACCCGTTTCGCGGACCGTTGAGACTTCGCATCGACGGCTGCGAGCACACGGTGGGACTTGAGGTCGCCGGCAGTGTCTTCGTGGAGCCTTGGAAGCCCGACAGGCAAGATCCGGCCTCCTCGACAACCCCGACACCGGAGCAAAATACATGACTGTCCGTATGAATGATCTCCAACGAGGCCAGCGTGGCAGAGTGCTCAGCCTCGAAACCGAAGGAAACATCCGCCGACGTCTGCTCGAGCTGGGACTCGTCCCCGGTACGCATATCGAACGCGTGATGAGCAGCCCGGGCGGCGATCCCGCCTGCTACCGCGTGCGCGGAGCCATGATCGCCCTGCGCAAGCTGGACGCCACACGCATCACGGTCGACGTCTGACACGAAGACCCGAACCCTTCTTCGGCGGGGGACGGCGACGGGTTCAGCGGACGAGCCACACGGAGAGCGTGAGCGATGGGTGCATGCAGTCACTGTGCGGTTGAGTGCGAATCAAGCGACAGCCGGTCGCCCTTGCTGCAACTGAACGCGGCCCGCGACTACGTCGTCGCCCTGGCAGGCAACCCGAACACGGGAAAGAGCACGGTCTTCAATCGGCTCACCGGATTAAGACAGCACACCGGCAATTGGCCCGGCAAGACCGTGGCGCGCGCCGAAGGCAGCTTCAAACACGCGGGTCGTCGCTTCAGGCTCATCGACCTCCCCGGCACCTATTCGTTGTTGGCCGACAGCGCCGACGAGGAAATCGCACGGGATTTTGTCCTCTTCGAGCAGCCCGACTGCGTGGTCGCCGTCTGCGACGCGACCGTCCTGGAACGCAATTTGTTTCTCGTCCTCCAACTCCTCGAAATCACCCCCCGCATGGTCGTCTGTGTCAATCTCATGGACGAAGCCCATCGCAAGAATATCGCCCTCGAAGTGCGATCTCTCGAGCAGGAGCTGGGCGTACCCGTGGTCGCAACGGCGGCACGTCGTGGCCAGGGAGTGGGTCGTCTCATCGAGCGCGTCGCGGTGGTCGCATCCGGCCGGCTGCAAACGCGGCCCGTCCGCACACCGCTCGACCCGGCCGTCGAGTCCGCGGTGGAGACGCTCGTCGACGGACTCCGCCACGCGCTCCCCAGCCTGCCATGCCCGCGATGGGTGGCCCTGCGACTCCTCGACGGAGACAAACACATCGAGCGGGCACTACTGGCGAGTGGAGCGCTTCAATCGCGGTTTGGCGGCGCGTTCCGCAATGATACCGACGAGTCGGCCGCATGAACCGCACCTCCGACGCCGCCACAGGCAACGTCCTCGATGCCGCACAGACCTTGCGCGAGCAGGTCGGGCCGGATCTGCACGACCGCATCACCGAGTCCATCTATGCGCAGGCTGCGCGGGTCGCCGAGCGAAGTATCCGCCAGACCGACCGGCGCCCGGTAGACTGGGACCTGTTCGCCGACCGGATCCTCACCAGTCGGCTGTTCGGCTTTCCAATCATGATCGTGGGGCTGGCCGTGGTGCTCTGGCTGACGATCTCGGGCGCCAACGCCCCGAGCGCCGTCCTGTTCGACGCGCTGTTCTGGGTCCACGACCGTTGGGAGGCATGGATGATCGCCGCAGGCGCGCCGTGGTGGTTGACCGGCTTCCTCGTCAACGGCGTCTACCGGGGGTTGGCGTGGGTCGTGGCGGTGATGCTGCCGCCGATGGCGATCTTCTTCCCCATCTTCACCTTGCTGGAAGACGTCGGCTATCTGCCACGCATCGCCTTCAACGTCGACCGCCTGTTTCGCGCATGCGGTGCCCACGGCAAGCAGGCCTTAACCATGACCATGGGGTTCGGCTGCAACGCGGCGGGCGTCACCGCCTGCCGCATCATCGACTCGCCTCGTGAACGGCTGATCGCCATCCTGACGAACAACTTCACACTCTGCAACGGACGATGGCCCACGATCATCATGCTCGCGACCGTCTTCATCGTCGGGGCATTCCCCCCGGGCTGGTCGAGCGTGATCGCAACCGCCGCGGTCGTGAGCGTCACGCTGCTTGGCGTGTGCGTGACGTTCGCCGTCTCGAAACTTCTCTCCCGAACGGTCCTGAAAGGGGAGCCGAGCCACTTCTACCTCGAGTTGCCGCCGTATCGCCGCCCAAGCGTCCTCCGCGTCATCTACCGCTCGCTCGTCGATCGCACGGTGTTCGTCCTGGGCCGAGCCTGCTTGACGGCAGCGCCCGCCGGCGGACTGATCTGGATCCTCGGGAACGTGCACGTCGGCGGCGTGACCCTGATGGCCCACATGACCGGTTGGCTCGATCCCGCTGCCGCTCTGATCGGTCTCGACGGCGTCATCCTGGTCGCCTATCTCGTCGCCCTGCCCGCCAACGAGATCGTTGTGCCGACCATGATCATGGCCTACATGGCTTCGGGCAAAATGATTGAACTGGAGGACATGGCCCAACTCGGGGGCCTCTTCCACGCCCACGGCTGGACGCTCACAACCGCGGCCTGCATGATGCTCTTCTCACTTCTCCATTTCCCTTGTGGGACAACCAGTTGGACCATCTATCGCGAAACGGGAAGCTGGAGGTGGACCGCCTTGGCCAATCTCATGCCGCTCACACTGGCCGTGGTCGTCTGCGCCACCGTCGCCCAGACGGTCCGCCTGTTCGGCGGCTGAACGTCTCGGCTCTGCCAAGCGGTGGGCATCCCTGTGCGGCAACAGCGCGGGCCTTAGCCGACTTCACGAGTCTCAAACAACGCCGCCCCCAAGGCCAGAAAGGCCGTCACATACAGACCGGCATAGGCAAAGGCGGAGGCCATGTAACCGACGGGGACGATCCGGTCTTCGCTGAGGGCATCAACCATCCAGAATAGCTGAAAATTCGGGACGAAACGATACGCAACCTGTGCCCAACCACGGCCGGCGTCGGCGAGCGGCAAGAGGAAATAGTCTGCCGTCAGCCCCGCGCACGCGGCCATAATACACACAAGAAAAGTCGTTATCATCCCGAAACGTGTCGACACCACGATCGCAATGCTCCCCAGCAGCCCGATCGCCCCAAAGATCAGCACGCCGGCCTTGAAAACCTCCACACCCCCGAACTGTTTACGACACTCCTTGGCAAGAAAATCGACATCGCGTCGCCACCGCTCCGAACCACTCAGTTCCAGCAGGTACCGGCGATCTTCATCTCCAATCGGACCCTGCCACGCCTTCCGCACGAGCAAACCCCGGTGTCCCTGGATCGCACTGTCTCCCGGGAGCGGACGAAACTCGACCACCCCCCGAAGCGCCCCCTCGCCGACCGCCTCCGCCGGGAAGTCGTCCATCGTTTGCGTGACCTCGTAGGTCTGAAGTTTCCCGTCCCGGTCGATCACCAGCAGGATTGCCGCACCCAGCGTCGCGGCCGGCAGGCACAGCGCAAGTGCGGTGGGTAGAAACCGCCATTCAAAGGCGTAGTTCGCCGCGGCGGCGGCGATCAGGACCAACGTGAGCATCCCCGGGCCAAGAATCAATACCGTCACGTCCGACGACTGAGACGACATCTGCAACACGCCGTGCCGCATGACCATGAACAGGGCGATCCCCGCGAGATAGTGGCCCACCAGCAGCGCCCCGAGCACCCCAAGGTACTTCCCGACGATGAAAATCGGGCGGCTGATCGGCTTCGAGGCCGAGGTGAGAACCGTCTTATCCTCGATTTCAGTATTGAGAACCGTGGAAGCGGCGAAACATGCCAAGAACAATCCCTGGATCAGGAGCGTAGACAACCCCAGGTCGCGGAGCATCTTGTCATCGTCGTCCATGGTCCAGCCGGTCAGGGAAGGCGACAAGGCCAGCCCCCCGAGCGTGGCAAAAACGATGATGCCGTACAGCGGCTGTCGGACCGTCTGCATGAACGTGTTTCTTGAGATGGCAAGGAGTTGTTTCATCGAGTCACCGGTCCTCCGACAGTACGATCCGCGGACGCTCGCGGTTCGCAACCCGCCGGAGCGCCTCTTCTGTACGTAGCATGACCCCGCCGGTCAAGCCCGACGCGACCGGGGTCCACCCGACGGAAGCCCTTGGCAGGGTTCCGCCGGTCCATACAATGGCGACACTCCGGCCCGCCGCCGATGCCGCCGCGGCCGGCCGCAAAGCCGCCGAACGGCTCTTCCGCATCGCCGGAGAGGTTTGGCAAGGTGGGCGAAGGCACCGGCCGGCCGGCGGCCGACCGACAGAACCTCGGGAGACATCCCCGTCGTCCGAATCGGGCGTGGTGATGACCGGATTGGCGTGCGACACTATCGATCTGCAATGATGGGAAACGATATGACTGGCAGCACGGATCGACGTGGCGAACTCGTAGCGCTCCTGGGCGTGATCGCATGCGTGATCGCCGCCGCCGTCATCGCACTCCTCGCGACATGGTCCGGCAGTTCCATCGTCTGGGCGACTGGGTTTCAGATGGCCGGTGTCGTCGGAATCTGGTTCCTGAGCTGGACGCAACTTCACCAGCGGCGTCTCCTCGCGGAGGAGCGCCTCGAGGTCGCGGCGCTCGAGGATCAGCGCCGCGAGAAGCTGGGCGGCGTCCAGACGATCTTCGATGAGGAAGACATCGATCAGATGGACAAGCTGGCCATGGGACGCCGCCTGCGTTCCATCGAACGCGTCCTCATTCCCGTCGTCGCCCTGATCGTCGCCGCCTATCACGTGGCAGCCGGCGTGGCCCTGCTGCCCGTGCTATGGCGATTCCCCCTGATGGCGGACATCGTCACGATCGATGATCGCGCCACCGAGGCGATCTTCATCGTCGGCGGCCTGGCCTTCGCCTGCTTCATGCTCTCGCGCTACGCCAGCGGCATGAGCCGCCTGCACGACTGGACGGCGCTCCGCGCCGGAGCAAACTACCTCTTCGGTTCGAGCCTGGCGTGCTTCGCCGCCGTCGTCGCGCTTGTCTGCGGCTCCACCTTGCAACTCAAGATGGTCGAGCCGTGGGCCACCATGGCCATCGGCATCCTGATGATCGTCCTCGCCGGCGAGACCGTCATCAATTTCGTCCTCGATTTCTACCGGCCTCGAATCGCGGGGCAGCGTCAACGCCCCTTCTATGACAGCCGGCTGTTGGGCATGTTCAGCGAGCCGGGCAGCATCCTTCACAGCCTGGCCAACGCGATCGATTACCAGTTCGGCTTCAAGGTCAGCGAAACGTGGTTCTACCGTCTGCTCGGCCGCGCCCTCCCCAAGCTCCTCTTGTTGCAGGTCGCCGTCATCCTGGCGCTGACGAGCATCGTCATCGTCCCGCCCGGTCATCAGGCAGTCATCGAACGCTACGGCAGGCCCCGGCCCGACACGGCCAAACCCGGCCTGCTCCTCACGCTGCCGTGGCCGATCGACCAAGCCGTCACGATTCCAGTCGAGCGCGTGCGGAGGTTCGAGATCGGACACGCGCGCGGCGAAGAAGAGGCGGCCCGCGCCGCCGGAGCCCCCATCCTCTGGACGAAGCGTCACTTCAAAACGGAGTACAAACTTCTCGTTGCGGACCGCAGCGCGTCAGACACCATCAAGGTTCCCGTGAACCTGCTGAGCCTGGACATCCCCGTCCAGTGGCGCGTGAAATCGAGCGACGCCGCGGTCATTCGGTTCCACCGACAGTCGAGCGACCCCGCCACGATCATCGAGGCACTGGCCTATCGGGCGCTGACCCATTATGCCGCCCGGCTCGACATCCTGGACCTGCTCGGCGGACGCCAGTTGGAGATCGCGGACACCCTCAAGCGCAACATTCAAGCGGCGTGCGATCGCGCCGGCGACGACGGTCGCGGGCTGGGAATTGAGATTCTCCATGTCGGTATCGAAGGCATCCATCCTCCGCCCGACGAAGAAGTCGCTCTGACCTATGAAAAGGTCGTGAACGCCTACGAGCAACGTGAAGCAAAGATCAAGGCGGCCGAGGGCGACGCGGCCAGCACCCGGACCGAGGCCGCCGGCGATCAGTGGCTGCAACTCAACGATGCCATCGACGCCGAAAACGCGGTGCGGCGAGGCAGCCGGGCGACCGGTGGCTCACGTTCCGCTGACCTCAAGAGCAGAATAGCCGAGGTCGAGCGGTTGCTGCGAACCGTGGCCGGCGGCACATCCCGCCAGACTGTCGCCGAAGCCCGCAAGCACACATACGTCCGGGTCTTCAGCGAGCAGGCCGACGCCGAACGCTACAGCGTTCAGCTCCGGGCCTTTCACTCCGCACCGACAACGTACAAGCTCCGCGTCTATCTGAGAATGCTCGCCAAAGGCCTGGCCAGAGTGCGAAAGTACGTCATCGCCATGAATCACCCCGAGAATGTGCTTTACGAGTTTGACCTCAAGCCCCCGATGGGGCTCGATATCCTCGGCGCCGAGACCGCCGCACTGGAAGCCGAAGGGTCGTGATCAGGCGGCCGGAACGGCCGCCGCCCCGCCGCAGAAGGAACCACTGTCATGCCAAGAAACGCCTGGGCCATGATCGTCGCCGCCATCGTGATCGTTATCATCGTCCTCATGATGTGCGCGTACCAGGTGCCGTTCACCGAGACCGTCGTTATCACCCATTTCAACAAGCTCAGCAAGGTGATTGAGCCGGATAACGCCGGCCTGCACTGGAAGTGGCCCTGGCCGATCGACCGCGTCTACCGATATGACGCCCGCCTCCGCACGTTTGAAACCGAGTTCCGACAACAGGGCACCAAGGACCAGCGCACGATCATCCTGACCGCCTACGCAACGTGGCGCATCGCCGATGCAAGAACGTTCCTCAATACCGTTGGCCCCGATGACGAGGCCGGCGTCGCCAAGATCCGCGACCGTCTCGAAAGCATCGTCTCCGGAGTCCTTCAGACGCACCCCATCGGCGACCTTGTCAATGTCGACCCGGATCGAATGAAGCTCGCGGCCATCGAGGAAGAGATGCGAGACGGCATCCGCGACGACGTGCGTAAAGCCTATGGCATCGAAATCGACGCCGTCGGCATCAAGCGTTTGAACTTCCCCGAATCGGTCACCCGCGAGGTCTTCGCCCGGATGAAAGAGGATCGCCAGAAGACCATCAAGGAGCTGACGGCCGAGGGAACCGCCATCGCCGCCCAGATCCGCGCCGATGCCGACGAAACCGCGCAGAAAATCCTCGCCCGCTCCGACGCCTACGCCAAGCAGATCAAGGCGGAGGGCGACGCCCAGGCCGCTCGCTATTACAAGTTCTTCGAGGAAAACCGCGAGCTGAGTGACTTCCTCAAGATGCGCGATACCCTGCTCGAGATCTTCAGCGCCGGCCAGATCACGCTCGTCCTCGACGCCGCGAACATCTTGCCGTTCGGCCTCTTGAATCGCACCCCCCCTCAACCCGCCACGAGCAGCGCCGCCGGCGAGCAGCGGTCTCAGCTCGATCCAGACGCCCGTGGCCCCGCCGCCCCGCCGGCGGCCCATTGGACCGAAACAGAAGCAAAAACGGACTCCCCGACCGATTAGACCGGAGGCAATCGATGGCAGATCCCCAGTCGCAACATGGTCCCGCCCACCCGCCGCAGGGACCCGGTGCCGACATCCTCGACCCGGCAAACCAATCGCTCGCCGACGCCCTCCGAAAAAGCTTTCTCGTCCTGAAGGTTCTGATGGTCACGCTGGTCATCCTATACTTTCTCAGCGGCTGGTTCAGCGTCAAGCCGGACGAAGTCGGTTTTGTGCTGCGAGTCGGCCGTGTCGTCGGAACCGACGGACACGCCGGTGGCGCCGTCCTTCGGCCCGGCTGGCACTGGTCCCTCCCCTACCCCATCGACCGGTGGATGACCGTTTCAAAGAAGGAACGTGACCTGCCTATCGAGTTCATCGAGTATCGCACGCTCGAAGAGGAAGTGTCGGGGAAGCTGGGCTACAAATACGACGACCGCCTCAACCCGGCTCGCGACGATTATCTGATCACGGGCGACGTCAACATCATCCACGGCTCACTCATCCTCAAGTATCAGGTCAGCGATCCGCTCGCCTACATCACCCACGTCCACCCGATGCCGCATGTAGACGCCGGGATCACGTCGCCCGCCTACGAGCGCTACCCCGAGTATTCGATTCTCACGAACCTGGTCCGTAGTGCCGTTGTGGAGACGACGGCCGACTGGCAGGCGCTCGACGCCCGGGGCAGTCGGCAGAGCGAGTTCCTCCAGGACGTTGGACAGCGCGTCAGCGAGAAGCTGGCGGCGCTGGACGCGGCGGGCACCCCACTGGGAATCTCAATCGATCCCACAAAGGGGATTCTCGCCCGAAAGTCAGCCGGCAACGAAGGCATCTATCCGCCGCGCCAGGTGCAGGAAGTCTTCGACAAGGTGTTCGCCGTTCAGACGACCAAGGCCAAGAACGTCACCAAGGCCTCCGCGGAGGCGAACGAGATGCTCACGCGGACCGTCGGATCGAACTATGCGAGCGTGAGCGCCGCCGTCGACCGCGAATTCCAGGCCCTCTTGGCGCTCTCGGCCGCCGAATCCGCCGGCGCCGCCGAGACGGCCGCGCTGGAACGCGACTATCAGGAAAAGCGGACCGCCGCAGTGAAGGAGATCGAGGGCGCCACCGGAAACGTCCAATCGGCCATCAAGATGGCGCAGATCTACCGCGATTCAGTCGTGAACGAAGCCATCGCCGACTACCAGGAGCTGCTCGCGTTGTTGCCCGAGTACCGGCGAAACCCGAACATCTTTCTGTCGCGCCAGCGCGACGAACTGTATGCCACGGCCCTCGCCAACCGGGGCGTCGTCAAAGTCTATGCCCCGCAGGATGGCAAGGAATTCCGCCTCAAGATCCCTCGCAGCCCCAAGCTGGCCACGGACCTGAGCGAATCCGAGAGGAAGATGAAGGGGTTTACGGTCAGCTCGACCGACGCCAACGTGGCGCGCGGCGCCGAGATTCGAGCAACGGCCCGCGCGGAATGACACCAGCAAGAGACCTACAACCCGTCATCGAATGCATGGCCCTCACCAAAGTCTTTCAGGACTTCTGGCGCCGGGGCAAGGTCCGCGCCGTCGACCAGCTCGATCTCGAAGTCTTCCCCGGCGAAGTCGTCGGCCTGCTCGGGCCGAACGGATCCGGAAAATCAACAACAATAAAAATGCTCCTGGGCCTCCTGTACCCGACGACCGGAGCCTGCCGCGTCTTCGGACGGCCGCCGACCGACACCGCCATCAAGGCACGCATCGGGTTCATGCCTGAGGAATCCTACCTCTACCGCTTCCTCGACGCCTACGAAACGCTTGATTACTACGGCCGTCTGTTCAAGCTGGACAAACACGAGCGCCGACGCCGGACCGAGCAACTCATCGATATGGTTGGGCTGAAACGGGCGGCCAAACGGCCCGTCGGCACCTACTCGAAGGGCATGGCTCGGCGGATCGGCCTCGCCCAGGCCCTCGTCAACGACCCCGACCTTCTCATCCTCGACGAACCCACCACCGGCCTCGACCCCATCGGCACACGCCAGATCAAGGACGTGATCGTCACGCTCGCGCAACGCGGAAAGACCGTCCTGCTCTGCAGCCACCTCCTGGCGGACGTCGAGGACGTGTGCGACCGTGTCGCAATCATGTACGGCGGACGCCGACGGGCATTCGGCAACATCACCGACCTCCTGGAACGCCGCGAGGTCACGCGCATTACCACCAACAGCCTCGACGAGGCAACCGTCCGCCGGCTCAGAGAACTGGTCGCCAAGTCCGGCAGTGAAATCCTGTCCGTCGATCACCCCCACGATCGCCTCGAGGAGCTGTTCCTGCGCGTCGTGGGGCAGGCACAACGTGAACGGCTCGAAACCAGCGGCGCCGAGTCGACACAGGGGGTGTCTGCGTTCTTGTCCAGCACCGACGAACAGGGCCCCACCTCCCTTGTCGAGTCGCTCATCGATGCCGGCCAGGAAACCGACGAGTCTCCGTTCGCCGCCGCCGATCCGGTCGAAGTCGCCGCCGCCTCCGAAGAGGACGCCGACGTCATCGCCCAACTCACCGCCGAAACGCCCGACGCGCCAAGTATCGATGGACCGGCCGAATCGACGCAACCCGCCGACGAACCCCGGACCGACGTATTGAAACGGCTGCTCAACCCGGACGACCACGCGTCCCACGCCGACGCCAAGGACGAGACCCGTGCGTAGAGGGAACCGGTTTGGCAAACGCCGCGCCGCCCGCACAACTGGCTGACGCGACCGTCCGCAGCACGGATGCCGGCCGGCGGCCAGCGTAGACCTTAGAGGTACGGATGCATCGGAGCATGTTCGCGGAATACGAGATCGCGATGGTGATGATGGCCTTTTGCGCAATCACGGCCATCGTGATCCTGGTCTATGCGCTGCGCACGGCGTTTGATCGCGGAGCCGGTGAGATCGGCGGTTGGGAGCTGCGCGGCGCCCGCGACCGGATCTTCGCCGTGGCGCGCGTCACGCTCGCCGAAGGGCTTCGCACCCGCATCGCAGCGGCGTTCGCCCTCATGATCCTGATCAGCATTCCGTTGTTCTGGCTGACCGCCGAAGGCGACGGCACGATCAAGGGACGCGTTCAGATGTTCCTCGCCTACTCGATGGGCTTCGCCGGTTTTCTGCTGGCATTGCTGACGATATTCTTTTCGTGCCGGTCGCTGTCGACGGAAATCGCCAAGCGGCAGATATACGGTGTCGTCTGCAAGCCGGTCCCGCGATGGCAGATCCTCGTCGGAAAATGGACCGGCGTCATGGCGCTCAACGTCGCCCTCGTGACCATCGCTTGCCTCTCCGCCTACGCCGGGACCGTCACCATCCTCGCCCGGTTCAAAAGCCACCTCGCCCACCAGCTCGAAACCTACAGCAGCCTGACGCCGGCAGAGGTTGCGGCGGCGATCACGGCCCTCGACAACGTCCGTGGCGCCGGCGCCAAGGGAATGGACAGCCCCATCATCCCCGTGCTCGCCGACGCCCTCGGTCGATCCAACGACCAGATCGGTGACCTGCTCTTGCGGCTGCCCGAGGCCACCCGCGTCGACCTCCGGCGGTTTGACGAACTCCGCCGGCAGGTGCTCGTCTCCCGAGCCAACCTCACCCCCGAAATCCCCGACATGACCGAGGAAACCAATGAAATCTACAAGAAGATGGAGACCGAGGGACGGCTGCCGGCCGGGTGGTCGCCCGCAGACATCCGAAAGCAGATCCGGACGGGCCTGAGTCGAACCTACCAGACCGTCTCTTTCGGATACGGACGCAAGTGGGATCTGCACGGCCCCAAACCCGAGACGGGTCGAGACTTCTTGATGAGCGTGCGCTTCAAGATCAGCGCCTCCGGCTACATGGCGGCCGACCCGGAGGCGGGGCTCGAGGACCGGACGATGCTCATCGGATGGGGGCTGGGCGACCCCGGGCCGGACCCTCCGATGTTTTACGAAGCCGTCGCGGCGCATCCGGTGAACACCTTTAATGAATTCGATATTCCAGCCGAGTGCGTCGCGGACGACGGGACCATCTCCCTCCGTGTCGCCAACATCGATCCCCGTCGCGTCGACGCCGTGTTTGATTTGCCGTGGGGGCTTCAGGTGCTCTACCGCGTCGGCTCCTTTGAACTGAACCTCTTTCAAGTCGGCTTGGCCATCCTGATTCCGCTGGCCTGCCTCGCCGCCGTGGGTGTGTGCGTTTCGACGTTTCTGAGCTTCCCCGTCGGATCACTCATCCTCCTGACCTTCTATATCATCAGCGCCAGCATCGGCTTCGTCGCCGAATCGCTGGGCACGACGTCGGATTACTACGACCCCAACAACATCACCTGGCAGATACAGCTCCGGCAGAAAACCGTGGCCGCATTGGAACTGGCCTTCGCCATCGGAGACTCTGAACCCGTAGACCAAATGATCGAAGGTCGATCGATCGGGTGGAGCACGCTATGGAACAACACGTGGAAATTCGTCTTCGTCAAGGGACTCCTGGTCTTGATAGTCGCGGTGCTGATCTTCCGTCGGCGCGAGCTGGCGGCGGTCATCGTATGAAGTCTGAAGAGACAAGCACCCGCTCGCATGACCGGCGGTAAGAGGTCTTCCGATGCGTCCGTCTACACGACGATGGCTGTTCGCTGCGCTGGCAGGGGGCATCGCCGCGCTGGCGTCTTCGCGGCTCGCCCCGCTCAACGCCCAGCGCGAATCCCTCCACCTCGCCGCGGCCCCGCTTCCCCAGAGCGCCGAACCCTCCATGATGCTCAAGCCGATGCTCGCCCTGGGCCGCGCCCCCCTCGTCGACTACCTCTGGATGCGAGCCACAAGGCTCAAGGAGCAAGGGCGCTACTTCGACGCCAACCAACTCTCCCGGCTGATCTGCGACCTGCAACCCCGCTTCGCGGCCGTCTGGGCCTTTCAGGCATGGAACATGGCCTACAACATCTCTGTCACCCTCAATACGCCCGAGGAACGATGGCGGTGGGTCCGCAACGGGATCGAGCTTCTTCGCGACAAAGGGCTTCCCCTCAACCCCAACAGCACGCAGCTCTACCGTGAACTTGCCTGGATATTCTTCCACAAGGTGGGCGATTTCTCCGACGAGATGCACTTCTACTACAAGCTGCAACTCGCCCTCATGGTGGAAGACATCCTCGGCGAACCACCCGACGACTTCGTCCAACCGGGGCGTCCGCGTGGTCGCTTTTACCGAAGCTACGACTACGCGGCCCTCGCCGACGCGCCGAAGCACTTCGAAGACCTCGATCAGAAAAAACAGATCGCCACCCTGCGGGAAAAGCTCCGCGAAAACCCGGCCGACCGGGAGACCGCCGCCGAACTCGCGCGCCGCCGAGCCCTCACCCAATCTATCAAGTCTCTTGTCGACAAGCTCCGGGCGTTCGGATTCGACGCTGAGGAGAACGGCGTCTACCTCGGTCTGCTCGACGGGATCAAAACGGGCAACTTCCAGATTCCGAACGCCACGCCCGTGACCGAAGCGAATCTCCGCCACGAACTCGAGACCCTCATGGGCGATCCCGACACCGCCGACGCCCGGCAGACCCTCGAGAACTTCTGGCGAGCCCACCGCCTCAAAGCCGAACTCAAGATCGACCCCGCCACGCTCGTCAAACTGAACGAGCGCCTCGGGCTGACCGTCGATCTCCGCCTCGCAGAGGCCCACGCCCTGTACTGGACCTATATGGGGCTGGAGAAGGGGGCCGACCGCCGCGTCCGCATCGACATTCAGCGCCTCAATACCACACGAATAGGCTTCTTCTGCCTGCAACACATGTTCTACCGAGGACGCCTGGCCATGAGCACCGCCGCTCGACTCGGTGAACCTCCCCTGCTGAGTCCCGACCTGCGAGTCGGCGAGGTCCTGTTCCAGGCCTACCTCCACCAAGCCGGCCTGATCGTCGACCAGAAGACAGGCAAGGGCCCTGTCGATAAGGACATCTTCGCCGGATTCGTCGGTTTCGTCCGATTGCTCGTGCTACGCTACGGGGAGCGAGGCCTGAGAGAGAAGGCCGAGGAGAAGTTCGAGTTTCTTCGGTCCAATTACCCCGACCCGCTGTACGACAAGGGCCTGGACGCGTTTCTCGCGCTGCAGTATCGGTCCGACCGGACGAATGACGACTTCAGAACCGCCAACAATCGCATCATCGCCCTGCTCGATCGCGGCATCATTCGGTTTGCATTTGGCGAGGACGACGAAGCCGCGCGATACATGAACCGTGCCAGGCAGGTCTATGACCGATACCAGAAAAACATCGTCTCCGACCGCAACAAGTTGGAGCCTTTCCGAAAGATCCTGGAACAGCGCGTCCACTTTGGCGGCGGCCGGATGTACCGCGACTCCTATGAGTTGGTGTGCCGCAGGCTGGGCTTCAAGCCCTTGCCTCTGAAGAATGCGGCCCCCAAGCAGAAGCCGTAGCACTCGCCCGACCCCCACGGCACGGCCCGGCTGGCATGACCCCGGCGAGCACCCCTCCCACGCCGCGCAAAGGAAAACCCGCTTCGCCCTCCGCGAAACGGGTTTCAATCAACAGACAACAAGCGCTTCCGCCGCAATGCCGGTACGGGGGCAGATTATTGAACCCTTCATGAAAAGGTGGGCACCTCGCGGTCCCCCCGGACCTCTCCGAGATATCGGAGTTCGCCCGGCAAACAAGAGATCTCTCGGTTCCCTGGGTTCAATCACATCGGTTCAACGAATCGAGCCTCCGCAATCGAGCATGGCAGAAGCATGGCCTGCTCTGCATCTCCCCTTATAGCACACGGACACCCGGGATGCAAGTCGCCCCAACGCGGCCGTGCGCACCGGTGTGCGTGACAGAATCGGTGGCGGGGTGCCGCGGGCAGCTTGCCTGCCCGTGTCCGTGTAAGGCACCGTGCGTCGAGCCACTGGCGGACAAGCCGCCCGCCCATCGGGGCAGCCGGGCCTTGCCGCTAAAACTGTCACGGACCCAACAAACATCCTGCTCCCTGCGGGCACTTGCTCTTCTCGACTCGTGGGCATAGAATAAAAGCCTGAAGGAGACTGAGCTCCGCTCGACTGCCATGCACCGCCAGACAAACCTCCCGAGCGCCTTTGCTGAGTTGGGACTCGAAGCCCCGATTCTTCGAGCGCTCCTCGCCATCAACTACGAAGAGCCCACCGACATTCAGCGGGAGGCGATTCCGCCTATCCTCGCGGGACGGGATTTGTTCGGCCAGGCTCGCACCGGCACCGGCAAGACTGCTGCCTTCGCCCTGCCAATCCTCCAGAACATCGATCCCCAACAGCGCCTGCAATGTCTGGTCCTGGCCCCAACGCGAGAGTTGGCCGCCCAGGTCGTGGGCGAATTCCGCCGCTACGCCCGCTACCTCGATATCCGCTGCGTGCCGATCTATGGCGGCATGCCCATCAAGGGACAAATCCGGCAATTGGGGGCGAAACCACACGTCGTGATCGGCACGCCCGGCCGCATCCTCGACCTGATGGGACGCCGGGTGCTCAACCTCGGAGAGATTCGGTTCGCCGTGCTGGACGAGGTCGATCGCATGTTGGATATCGGCTTCCGTGATGACATCCGGCGGATTCTTCGCGAGATTCGGAGCGTCCATCAGACCGTCTTCGTCTCCGCCACGATCGACGAGAACATCAAGCGTCTGGCCGACCGCTTCATGACTGATCCGGTCGACGTCAACGTCTCCGGAGACACCCTGACCGTTGAAGAGGTGCGACAGGAGTATTGTACGGTCGATCCTTGGGACAAGTCTCGGTTGATCAAGATGTTTCTCCTCCAGGAAAAACCCAAGATCGCCATCATCTTCTGCAACACCAAACATGCCGCACGAAAGCTGGCCCGACGCCTGCATAACGCTGGAATCGAGGCTCGCGAAATCCACGGCGATCTCGTCCAGCAAAAACGCGAAAAGATCATGGAGCACTTTCGCAAACACCACATACCCGTTCTCGTGGCGACCGACCTGGCCTCGCGCGGCCTCGACGTCCAGGAAATCACCCACATCATCAACTACGACATCCCCCAGGATGCTGAGGTCTACGTCCACCGCATCGGCCGCACCGCCCGCATGGGCGCCGCCGGCCGTGCCCTGACCCTCGTCACCCGCGAGCAAGGCAAGGAACTCACGGCCGTCGAGCAGTTGATCAACCGGCAGGTGGACGAGCTCATCGTCGAAGGCTTCGAGCCGTCCCCGCCGCCGCATGGCATCGATCACGGCGAAATCCCCCACGCCTCCTGCGCACAACAGCAACCCGCCGCCGACAATACTCAACCCGCCACCGCCGCGACCAGCACCATCGCCCGCCCCCGCACCCTCGGCGGCAAATTCCCCGTCTCGCGTCGCCGACGTCGCCGGTAGCCGAACCGAACACACGACTCCATAGGCCGGCAATCACGCGTTCCAGCAGCACCGATGCGCGATCCTACTTACACGTCACGTCAACAAACGACATCGTCCCGTTCGCGATACCGAGTTCAAGAGCTCTCGCGTACTGTTTATCGGACCGAAAGGTCGACCCACTCCGGGAACTCGAAGGAAGAGCCGTCAACGGTTGCCTTGACTCGCAATGGCGTTTCTGATATATTCGGAACTTGTAGGGTGAGTGGGAATATGGGTCATGCAACCTGATGCGATTGCGCCGCGCCGC
>JBHHVX010000074.1:0-18394 GCA_046754505.1 Phycisphaerae bacterium
CATACCAGGAGTTGTTGGAGCCTGCATGGTGCAGACATCGGCCCGTGTCGCCGCGCTTCGTCCCCTTGGCCCAATCGCGGTGGACGATCATCCAGCCCAGGGCGTATTCGTCGGCGCCGCCCTCGATCCGCCGGCCGCGATGCAGCCGCCTGTATGTTTTTGACTTGAGCAGGCGCCCGTTCTCTCCCCGGGCGCCGCGCAGGTGCTCGATGACGAACTTCGCCCAGTCGCCGAGGGAGGCGTGTACGGTTCCTCCGGGGCCGATCGAGGGTGGATTGTCCGCCATGGGGCCGGGCGGAATCGGCGTTCCATCCTGCTTGTGCGGCCAAGGATCGGTCGCCGGGCTGCCGGTCCACGGGACGCCAAAGCCCGCGGAGTCCATCCCGAGCGGCTTGAACACCCGTTCACGCATCAGTTTTTCCCAGGGCTTGCCCGTGACGGTCTCGGCCATGTGCCCCGCGATGCCATAGCCGCAGTTCGAGTAGAAGTAGTCGCCGGGGGGCACCTTCGGAGGCTGCCCGAGCATGGCCTCGGCCATCTTGCGGCGCTCTTCGACCGGCGTCCCTTCCCGCTTCCACAGCGTGCCCCAGAGTCCGGGGACATCCCATTCGTGATGGATGCCGCCACGATGGGCCAGCAGCCTCTCGATGGTCACCTTCCGGTACTCGGGACGCATCGTCCTGGCGAGATTGGGCAGCGCTTCTCCGATGGTCGTGTCCCAGGACAGCACGCCGCGCTCCACCAGGACGGCAATCATCGTCGCGGTCATGGCCTTCGTGCATGAACCGAGATGCCAGCGGTCGGCCGGCCCCGCCGGAGTCTTCCCACCGATCCGTCTCAAGCCCGCCACGCCCTGAGCGACGATTCGATCCCGTCGGATTACGACGGCCGCGACCGCCGGCAGCTCCTGCTTCCGGCGCTCACGCTCCAGCAGCTTCGAGATATCTCGCGCGCCGGTGCCCGGTGGCGACATGCCGAATGCGCCGGCACTGCCGGGAGCGGTCAGTGCGAGGAACACGAGAGCCGAGATCAGTCTTCTTCCAGGACCCATGGCTGATCGGAATCCTCCATCATCGCAGGCGCCGCGCCCTGCGATGGGACGCATGGTCCGCACGGGCGCCACGTTTTTCAACCGGCGTTCATAGCCGGCACCTGGGCCGACGATGAGCGCCACAGCGGCAATCGCCACGAGCGCCACTGTGGTCCTAAGCGCCTATAGGAACAGGGGTTAGAGCCATAGGCCCCTGTTCGCCGAACACCGACGCGTCTGATCTCGGAAGAGGCCGCCCTCCTGACGGGTGCATGCTCTTCTCAGCGTACGACCGTTCTCTGCCCCCCAATAACACCCTCTCGCGGGCATGCCAACAAGAATCTCCTTCCGAAATCCTGTAGAATGGAGTTCCACTGCGAGGGGGGCATTCCACGACGGGGCCTCAAAGCGTGCCGATGAAAGCGATGTTGCCAGCGCATGGGGCCGGTGTCCATGCACGAATTCGAGATTGCAGCCATGAGATCAAGCGTCACCTTCCGTTCAGCCCTCCTCGTGCTCCTGTTTGTCTTTGTTGAAGGACCGGCGGCGGCCGTCCCTCCCGTCGGATACTACGACTCGGTGGATGCCACGAATGCCTCGACGCTCCGAGTGACCCTCCACAATGTCATTCACGACCACACTCGATTCCCCTACACCTCGTCCTCCACGGATACCTGGGACATCCTCGAACTCGCTCAGCAGGACCCGGGCAACTCGAACCGCATCATCGACGTGTACCGAAACAGAAGCCACGCGAAGATCGGAGGCGGGGTCGGGCCCTACAACCGCGAGCACTCATGGCCCAAGTCCTACGGATTCCGAAATAACAATTCCAGCAACTACCCGTACACGGATTGCTTTCATCTCTTCCTGTGCGACAGCGGCTACAACAGTTCCCGGAGCAACAAGCCGTATCGGAATTGCAATGCCGGCTGTACCGAGAAGGTGACGGATGCGACAAATGGACAAGGAGGCGGCAGCGGCATCTACCCCGGAAACTCCAATTGGACATCCGGTTCCTTCACGCAAGGCACCTGGGAAACCTGGGTAGGCCGTCGGGGGGACATCGCCCGCGCTCAGTTCTACATGGATATTCGATATGAGGGTGGCACACACGGCATCACCGGCGCTGCGGAACCCGACCTGATCCTGACGGACAACGAGGCGCTCATCGCCGCCTCCAATACCGGCCAGAATGAGTCCGTCGCCTACATGGGGATGCTCTCGGTGCTGCTTCAGTGGCACGTGGAGGATCCGGTGGATGACTGGGAGCGCAACCGCAACGATGTGGTCTTCGGCTTCCAGGGCAACCGCAACCCGTTCATCGACCATCCCGAATGGGTGGACTGCCTCTTCAGTAGCAACTGCGACGCCTGTCCCAACGATCCGCTCAAGACCGATCCCGGCATCTGCGGGTGTGGGGTGCCGGATACGGATACGGATGGCGACGGGACGCCGGACTGCAACGATCTCTGCCCGAATGACCCGAACAAGATTGCCCCGGGAAGCTGTGGCTGCGGCATGCCGGAGACCCCCGCCGACGGTGACATGAACGCGGACGGGAGCGTCGACGGTCGCGACATCCGGCGTCTGGTCGAGGCGATCACCGGCGGAGCAGTGTCTCAGGCCGATGTCTGCCACGGAGATTTCGACGGGACGACCAGTCTGGACACGGGCGATGTCTCGGGATTCGTGGCGGCCATTCTGCTGCCCTGATTCGATTCACGGACTCCCGCCCGAATTGGGCCTGTGGGTCACGCAGGAGGCATGATCCATGATTAAACGCGGGAAGACATTGGGGCCGGCCGGTTTCGTCATGGCGTTGGCGGCATACGGCCTTCTGACGGCCGGTTGCGCGCCGGGCGTCCGGAACGAGGTGATCGTGATGGGCATGATTCACGATCAACATCGAACGAGCAAGCTCTACGGCATCGAGCGGGTCCAGTCGTTCATCCGGACCATCGATCCGGACTTCATCCTCTGCGAGATTCCTCCGGATCGCCTCGACACCGCCCTGCGCCAGTTTGACGAGACGGGCAAGGTCGACGAACCGCGGGTCAGGCGTTTTCCCGAGTATGTGGAGGCCCTGTTTCCGCTACGCCGCGAGATGCACTTTACGATCGTCCCGTGTGCTGCCTGGACGAAGGCCATGTCGGACGATCGCCAGAAGAGGCTCGCAGAGTTCAAGAAGACACGTCCGAAGGACTGGGCTGAGATGGAGCGTGCGGAGACGCAGGCCGACGAGCAATTGCACGAGGAGCATCTCGACGACGACCCGCTGAAAATACACACGGATCGGTACGACGAGATCACGGCCCGCGGGCTCGAACCGTACAATCGACTGTTCAACGAGGCCCTCGGAGCGGGCGGCTGGGACCACATCAACGCCGCACATTACGCGCTCATCACCGCGGCGCTCGACCGCCACAAGGGAGAGGGCAAGCGGTTCCTCGTCATGTTCGGGGCCGGCCACAAGGGATGGCTCTTGAAGCAACTACGTTATCGCGACGATATCACGCTCCGCAATCTGCGAGAGTTTGGCGGCTAGAGCACATTTCTCGCCGAGACATGCGATGTGCGATCACGATCTGTAGCGTCGGGGCTTGTCCCCGACGCAGCCGCGCGTGGCGTCTCGCTGCGTCGCCCACAAGGGGCGACGCCACAGGATGCAGGCGGCCCATATAGACACAAGTATGGGCGAGGCGGGACTCGAACCCGCATGCCCTTTCGGGCAGGGGATTTTAAATCCCCAGCGTCTGCCATTCCGCCACTCGCCCATGCCCCGGGCGCGCCGGCGTCTCGAGCGATTCGGTCGTTCGCGGGGCTGAGGCCGGCGCCGCGAGATCGTAGTGTTCATTATGCGGCCCCGCGGGTTGGAGGGACACCCCCGGTGCAGGCACTCACGCGGCCGATTGTGGCGGAGTTGAGCCTGCAATGCGATGTCAGGCGATGGCTTGTGGAATGGCTTACGGCATCTGTTCCGACGCTTCCGGCAGCCTCGCCCGCCACTTGGCGGCGGTGTCCAGCTTGTCCCAACCCTCGCAAAGGTCGACCAACGCCTTAATTGTGCCCCTCGTCGCGTTGTTCTCCGACCCGAAAGCGGCGTCGTGGATCTCTTGCGCCTCCAGCAGCGCCACCCGCCACCGAAACCGTCGAGCGTAGGGAGATATCCTGCGAGGGATGATGACTCGCGCGGGCACGCCCACGGCCCGGTCTCTCCGGCCGACGGCGGCCGGAACCCTTCTGGAAGATGCGGAACGATCGAGGCATCGAGGCAGGTCCGCTTGATCTGGCGGCGGCTGTCCGGAAAATAGGCATGTGTGAGGACCGATAGACGTTGATTGGGGCGAAGAGACGTCTCGTCAGCCGCAAGCTGTCTTCCGTTCGCCGTTGGAACCGGCACCCCGACAAGCCCGCCAATGAGAGCAGCGCGAAGAATCCCGCGCCCTGCATGGGCGACGCCCAGAGGCGACGGACGATCCGCCTCCACAATAGATCCATTGGACCGGCGAGCCGGCAAGAAAGGGTCTACCATTGAATCGCCAAAGAAAGGATCGACCGACGCGGTTGAGGCGACCGCTGGAGAGCAGAGCAGAACCAGCGATCGAAACGGCATCTCGAGCGATCAGCCTCATCACGGCCCTCGCCGCCGTTTCGCTGGTGGCCGCCCTGGGGGCTGGCCGGGCACCGGCCCAGACTATCACCGAGATCATCGACGCGACCGGCGATGGGGCGGGCAATGGCTTGGGTCAGCCTTTCGGCGTCGCCGTGGATGCCGCGGGCAACACCTATGTGACGGGAGCCAGCAGTCACAACGCCTTCAAGATCACGCTGGTGCCGGACTGCAACACCAACGGCATCCCCGACGAATGTGAGGACACCGGGGCGTGCTGCCTTCCTGACGGAACGTGCATGGAGACGGTTCAGACCTGTTGCGAGGCCGACGGCGGGGCCTTCAACGGCGTCGGCACGACCTGCGACGAGCCGCCGACGGTGATGTGCTCTGCGCGTGCCGCGTCCGCGGCGGGCGGTCAGTTTCTCCGTCGTACGATGAACGTCTGGAAGGATGCGAAGTTCCTGACCGGCGGCGGCTATAACGACAGCGCGAACGGAAACCTCATCATCGAGTTCAGCGCCATGGGGGTCTGCGGCCCGGTGCCGGCCACCGCCGTGATCGAGATCACGTGTTCCGGAAGCACCCAGCAGATTCCCGTGCAAAGCGGCCAGCTCATCGATCTGGAATGCGAGGCCGACGAGGACGAGTGCGAGGTCGAGGAGGAGCACGGCATCCTCGAGATTGAGGCCGTCAATGCCATCCTGATCGTCACCGCCGCCGACGCCGCCGGCAACACGACCACCTGCACCGTGGATCTCTGCGCATTGACCGACGACGGCAGCGCTCCGTCCGGCGACTTCGGTCGATGAGCGTGCGTCGCACGAACGGCGGCGCAACAGCCCATTGCGCGGGACGAGCGACCCGAGGGTCCACTGGGCCTGCGGCCGAGATGGATCGATCCGCAAGCGAAGACTCGATGCGAGCCGCCTGGCTCGATGCGGGAGTGGTTCCCGACCGGTGAGCCTTTCCATTCGGCAGCGCCCCCATCACACTTGTTGCGCCGGACGATCGTCGGGCGCGGGAACTCGCCGAGCTGTATCCCATCCTGATACGACGGTGTCCGAAAAGTTCGGCAAACACTAACAAACATTTCACTCGGTTCTGTCTTGAATGAGAGGACGGAGCGCCGACAATCGGGGCATGTCGCGATGCGTGCGGTGCCGGGTCCGGTCCGTGCGTGTGATAGCTCCGGCTGCCGGTCCGGCGATGAGTTGGGCGTCGTAAGAGAATAAATCATCAAAGGTGTCGAATCCGTGTGCCGCGATTGTCCTGCTCTTGTAATGCCAAGCTCGCCCAATCAGATGATCGGTGTGATGAATTATTCTCTTACGGACCCTTGGACATGAGCGCCGCGGAGCGTGAAGACCGACGCCGGGAACTGCCCTCAGTGGTGCTGCAGGGCCCCGGCGAGCCGTGCCTCGTCCTTGGGCGTCCAAAGCCGGCATTGAGAACCGACGAATACCGCGCCGTGCAGGCCCTGCTGGCAGCCTATCCGACAGCCCTGACGAGAGCGGCCTTGGAGCGGATTGCCGGCTCTGCCGCACACGGGGCGCTGGTTCGGCTGCGCAAGAAGGACACCCGCTGGTCGGAGGCGATCCGGATGCCGGGGCGGCGCGGCGACGGCGGCTATCGACTGTCGCAGGCGTAGGCGGCTTGCGGCCCGGCCAATGCGGACACCCCAAGACGGCTTTCTTCATCCCTCCGTGACACATTCTTATTAGACTAATGTCTTGCAATGGGGCAATCCTGCGCCATACTCCATGCTGAACCGTGAGGCGGCCGCCGCGGTTCGGCGGAGATGCGGCCGGAGATCAACGCGGGCCCCGCAACCTTCACAGGAGGAACCCATGCAAAACAGACCATCGTATGCTTCCGTTTGGCGCACCGGCGCACGCGCCTTCACCCTGATCGAGTTGTTGGTCGTGATATCGATCATTGCCCTGCTGATTGGCGTGCTGCTGCCGGCCCTCGGCGCTGCCCGGAAACGTGCCCAGGCGATGAAGTGCGCCACCAACCTGCACCAGGTTGGCCAGGCGATGGGGGCCTACCTCGTCGATAGCGCCGGCGTCTATCCGCCAAGCTATGTCTATCCCATGGACGGGGGCGGAAACTACCGGCTGGACAATCAGCCCGTCGGACACCCCTTCGGATACATCCACTGGTCTTGGTTCCTGTATGGCCGCGGCCAGGCTCCGGAAGAGGCCTTCCAGTGTCCGTCCATCCCGAATGGTGGAGCGCCGCGGACCAATCCCGGGAGCCACGGGTGGGAGCCGGGGCAGGTCGATCAAAACGGTCAGTCCAGCCCGAACAGCCTCGAAGACCGTCAGGCGGCCCGGATGGCATTTGCGGGCAACGCGGCAATCTTCCCGCGGAACAAGTTCACTCAGGCCCTGTCTGGCGCGGTGCGTGTGAACGTGGTCGTTAACGAGTCTCACATCCACGACCTGGGCAAGACCATTCTTGCCACGGAATTGAACAAGAATTGGAAGGCGTCGGCGATCGGCAATGGCGGTGGCCTGCTCAGCAAGAGCCACCGCCCCATCAACCCGTTCTTCCACATTGCTTCCGGCTCGGACGAATATAACGCCCCGCTGAACACCCCGGGCTTCACGTATGGCAACTCGCCTCACTACGGGCTTCGGCCGCTGTCGGGCGTCGAGGACGCCGTCAACCTGATCGACAACCCCGGGCTCGTGGAGACCAACGTCGTCGGCCGACACCATCCCGGGGGTGATGCCTACATCGGAGGGGCCGCCAATTTCATCTATGCGGACACCCACGTTGAGACGAAATCGGTTCTGGAGACCGTTCAGCGGTGGGAGTGGGGCAGTCGCTATTACTCCATCAACGGATACAACAAGGTCGGCCCGCCGTGGAATTAGGCTTCGGTATGAATGGCGGCGCCGCCCGGCGCCGACACGTTGAAGCGCGGTCCTCGGCGGCCATCACCACGCCGCCGCGCGGGGAGAGGAGGTGAGTGCGAGGGAAGAGGCACGCCTTGTTTGTGACCGCGGTGGGAACCCGCGGCGAGGCCATCAGGGACGTTGTGATCGGTGTAAGTTTGAGGACCATCATTACCTTTGGAGGAACTGAAAGAATGACGAGGACGACGATTCTAATTTGTGTGACGGGGGTGTTGTGTGGACTGTCCGGCGTCCGGCTCGCCCAGGCGCAAAATGGCGCGTGTTGCAACACGAGCGGGTTCTGCACCATCGATACCGCGGCGAATTGTGCCGCCACCAACGGGTTTTACCAGGGCGACGGCACGACTTGTGGCGCCGGAACCTGCGTCGGCGGCTGTGCTTTCACGGACACCTTGACGGGAGACCCCGGCTGTGTCACCGCCTCCGTCGCGATTTGTAACAATCAGGTGGGCTTGTTTCAGGGCTTCGGCAGCACCTGTGCCGATCTGCCGCCGGTGTTCATTTATCCCAACGGCGGCCAGATCAACATGAGCGGCGCGTCTTTGTTTGCGGACTTCTTCGAGTTTGCGGCCGCCACGAACGATTTTATCAACGTCGACAACGATTTTTCGCCCGGCTCGCCCATCTGTCCGCAGCCGCTGCCCTTTGCCGGTTTCTTTGACACCGAGTGTGCCGGATTCTTCGGCGTGGACCAGCTCGCGCCGACCTGGACGTGCGGTCCCTGGAACGGGCACTGGCTGCTGCAGTATCGCGCGGTTGGATCCGGCACCGGGCTTGCGGAGTTCGTGGACTATCAACTTCTCGGCCAGTTGCCCAACACGATCCCCACGGAGCGCGGATTGATCAATCGCGCCCGCTGGTCCGTGTCGGGGGCGTTGGTAGACGTCGGTCTAACATGCGCCGCAAGCTGCTTCCCGGCTGTGGGAACGAGCGACATGAACTGCGACGCCGCCTTCGACAGCCGCGACATCCAGGCCTTTCTTGACGCGGTGATCAACCAGCAGTTCTGTGCGGCCAGCCCGCCCCAGGGCGATTTCAACAGTGACTTCGTGGTGGACATCAACGATACCGCCGGATTCGTGGATTGCCTTCTGCAGGGAGGCTGTCACGAGAGCAACACCCAGACCGGCACGCCGGTCTGCCCGACCAGCATTGACATCGCGACCATGGACGTGCCCACCAAGTGGTTCACCCGCGTCGGCACCAACACCGCCGCGGCCGCATGGAACGTCCATCCAACGTCGCCCGGCTATGGTTTGAATCCAAATGCCTCGAACACCAGCCAGTCCAACCTGCTCAAGAGCCTGGACCGTGGCAGCATGGGTTTGAACGTCAACACCGATCCGCCGATCACGGCCCCGCCCGATGCAAACACGGTCTATGATACGTCTGTCGTCGCCGCAGCGATAACATTGCTCTCAAACCGCGGCACCGGCCTCCGGGACACAACCTATACCGATCTTCAATACCTCTATGTCACCGGTCGGATGCCGTCGGGTGAGAACCTAGTCGCCGCCACACGCGATTCCGGCTCCGGAACACGCAACGGCGGCATGAACACGCTGGGCGTCGACCCGAGCTGGGCCGTCGGAGACAACGTCGGGAACAAGACTTTTGACAAGGCCCGGCACAACGTCGGACGCTTCAACAACACCCAGCCGACCCAGCCCACCCACGCCGGCGGATCGACCTTCATGGAGACCGCCGTGCAAAACTGGCGGCTGGCGGTCGGCTACACCGGTCTCTTCGGCCCGACGCGGGCCGCCGCCGACGCCCTCGGCGGAAAGTACGAGATCCTCAACGTTGCCAAGAACGTGGCCGGCGGCACCGTCTTCGTCCGGCCGAGCGTGCAGGCGGTCGTGATCAACAACGATGTCAACACCGGCTGGCAGATCGGCGCGCTGGAGACCTTCGCCACCCGCGGAGATCCGCAGTCCGGTGTGAATGGCAACGCCAACCCCCCCATGACGAATCTGGCCGCCCGCGATTTCCTCCGCAATCTCACGTCTAGTATCGCCTCTTTCGTCAGCGCCGGCCCCAGCAATGTCAACTTTAACATGCCCGCCGAGGTGCTGACCCAGACCTTCGTCCTCGTGGCCGCGGTGGACCGCGTTCCCGATTCCACCAATCCTGCCAATTCCGTCCCGAATCCGAACTTCAACCAGTTTGTTCAGGACAGTGTCCTGGCCACCCAGATCACCGTGGTCCCGCCGTTCGGCTCGGTCAACGCGGGAACGGGCGGATTCGTCCCGAAGCGAAACGCCCTCACCGACGGCAGCACGTACAGTGACGGGAGTACGAACGGCGACTACCGCGACTTTGGCGGTCTCTTCGCCATCAACAGCAGCCAGCAGGTCTTCCCGCGGATGAGGATTCAAGGAGACTTCAACGCCGACGGAGCCCGGAACCTGAACGACGCCGCGCTGCTGATGGTGGCCATCCAGGATCCGGCGCTGTTCGAGCAGAATGACTCGAACGGACTGGTCGGTGACGGGTTGGGAACGACCTTCGACTACATCGTCCCGGAAATCCTGGGAGACTTTAACGGAGACGGCGATTTCAACACCGAAGACGTTCGCTACTGGGCGGACGGCCTGGCCCTCGACATCGTCACGGGCCACCTCAACCGCAAGGCGGGTTTCACGGCCGTCGATACCGAGTGGCAGGCCTTGACCGGAGGACTGTACTTCGCCGATGCCGCGGCCGTCGGCACGCCCGTCACGCTGGCCAATCCCAACGCCACCTACAAGGCCGGCGACGCACGGGCCGACGTGGCCGGCAACGCCGCTCCGACGACTCCCACCCGCGGCTTTGCCCCGACGGGCGCCGACAACGTGATCGATGCGACGGACATCGACTACGTCAAGGCCAACTTCTTTGGCGCTGGGGTCGGGACCTGGGGCGCAGTCACCGTCAATGGCGCCGTCGTGCAAAATGCGTTCCTGACGGACCATGCCGCTCGGGACCTGAGCTGCGACACGAATGGCGATCTTGTCGTCGATATCGGCGACGTCACCGAGATCGTCGTCAACATCCTTCAGACGCAGATCGGCGACGTGGACCTCAACGGCGTCGTGAATTGTGCAGACATCGCCGTGATTCAGGCCAACGCCGGTTCCACTGGCGGATGGGCGATGGGCGACGTGAACTGCGACGGCGTGGTCAACCTGCTTGACGAGACCGCCGCCCGGGCAAACTGCACGGAGTGTCCCGTCACCTGTCCGTGACGTCGCCAGACCGTATCGATTCAGGACGGGAAGGGCGCATGATCGGGAGGTCCACCCAAGCGGTGGGCCTCCTTTTTGCATGGGTTGCCGCGCTCTTCCTCCTGCAAGAGAAGGGCTGCCCTCCGGCTTTCTCACCAGTAGCCAAGATAGGCTGCCCACACCCCGTAGCGTCACCCCTTGTGGGTGACGCGCCCTTGTGGATGGCGCCGCCCTTGTGAGTGATGTTGCCCTTGTGGGTGGCGCCGCCCTTGTGAGTGACACAGCCCCTTGAAGGTGATGGAGCGAGGCGTTCTGTGCGGTAGCGTCGGGGACAAGCCCCGACGCTACAGATCGTTACCGCAGATCACATGTCTCGGTGAGAGATGCGCCCTTCCCCCGGTGCCGAGGGGTGTGACGCATGGCCGCCGGATCCGGAACGCCCCAATATGACCAATAAAAGAGGCGGACTGGAATCGCCCATTTCTGGGGCCTCCAGTCCGCCGTTTCTTACAGAGTTCTAACTCGCCCCGTGCCTCTAGCGGCGGCGGCGAATCAGCGCGAGGCCACCGACGAGCATCATGCCGAGCGTGGCCGGCTCCGGAACGGCACTGGCGCCCGCGAGGGCGATCGTGTAGGTGCCGGAAGCCGCAAACTGGGGCTGCCAGTGATCAAAGGCACCGGCGAGCGGATTCGGCCCGTTCAAGGCGGTGAACGCACTCAGCGATACCATGTCGTTGTTGGCGATGTCCTGCGGATCGTTCGAGAAACCCGAGATCACCAGGACATACTGCCCACCTGCCACCAACGGGAGTGGGGCGTTCAGCCCGATCGTCCCCGGAAAGCTGGCCGAGTCCATGACGAGCGACTGAAACGCCGTGTTGGTCGGGCTGTCATCGTTCGCGAGAACGGCGTTGCCTGCCAGGTCGAACATCCACAGCCGCGTGTCGAAATTGGTGGCGGCGGCGGGATCCTGGAGCGTGTCGGTTGTGGCGTGGAAGAGGGCCGGGTTATCCACGCGAATCAGATAGGCGTCCTCGGTATCCCCGGCGGCACCGCTGGTGGCGCCCGTGATGGTTGTCAGCAGGCCGGCGCCCGTGGCCTGGGCCCCGCTGACGGCCGGGAAACTGCCGGCGTCGCCGACCTCGGCCCATTGGGCGTTCGCGGCGCCCGCGCTCATCGCCACCACCGCGGCGGCAACAACAGCAAACTTGAACACTTTCATCTGTTTTCCTCCTTTGCTACCTTTTTCTGCGTGCATACACCATGTACCACGAAACCTGAATAAGTCCAAAGAACTACATTCGTTTGGAGCGGTCTGTCCCTCGTCGCCTGAAAAAGACTCATGGGCCTGCTGCCAATGGCCCGCGCGCGACACAACCTGACGAACCCTGGCGCCGGCTCTCACGCCGAGCCGCAGCAGGGTCACGCCCTACACATAGAGACGAAGGTAAATAATCCCCCATCCCCCAACGATCCGCGTCAGTCCCTCTGACAATATGAGCATATCAGAATGACCGATCCGATTCAAGGGCGGCGCGGCGGTCGGTCATGGCTGACGTCCGCATATCGTCGTTCATACATGACAGTGCGCAGGCCGGTAATGGATGCACCCGCGCCATCCGACCGGGCGCGGAGCGAAACATTTCAGAACGCCTACATATGGGACGCCGGGCGGATCACTATAGGACGCCGGGTACACAGCCGCGCTCGCGGCGGGTGGCATGTCCATCCGCGCAGCGGTGGCCATGCGAGACACCGGAAAGGCAGCATGCACGCTGGAGGAGCCACGCCCGTTTCACGGCTTCCCGCCCTCGCGCACGCCCACGGCTGCGCGCCGATGGGCGGGGCACCCGGGTCTTCGCCAGGGCCCTTGCAAGAGGCGGTGTGGGCAGGGGGGGGCGCGACATAATCAGCGTCGGGGTGCCACGGGCAGCTTGCCTGCCCGTGTCCGCGTGAGGCAGTGTCCTTTGATGCACGGGCGGACAAGCCGCCCGTGGCACCCCTCGGGGCAGCCGGGCGTTGCCGCCAGCACGGCCACGGACCCCTGAGGCCCGGGGGTGGAACTTTCGAGCGTGACATTTTCGCCACAGACGCTATCCTCATAGGGGCCCGCCGTGACCGGCCGCGTTGTTTTGTGGGCCACAACCTCTAGCCCGATGGAGCTCGATGAGCAAGCTTGATTCAATCCGCCCCGGCGTCTGCTTCGATTCCTCGCAACCTCCCCCCCCATCGCCCCCTATGGCCGTGGGGCCTCGTGCGCGCCGCCGCGGGCGCCTCGCGTCGTGGGTCCACACCGCGACCTGCTGGTTCGACAGCTCGACCAAGCAATACACGAAAGCGGAGATCGCCCGGCCCTACAGCGTGGACTGGCTGCGGCTGATTCCCTTTGCCGCCATGCACCTCATGTGCTTCGGCGTGATCTGGGTGGGCTGGAGCCCGGTGGCGGTGGCGGTGGCGGCCGGCCTGTACGTCGTACACATGTTCGCGATCACCGCGTTTTACCACCGCTACTTTTCGCATCGGACGTACAACACCTCGCGCTTCATGCAGTTTGTCTTCGCCGTGGTCGGCAGTTCGTGCGTGCAGCGCGGGCCGATCTGGTGGGCCGCGCGACATCGCCACCACCATCGACACTCCGACGAGGAAGTCGACATCCACTCGCCGGTCCGGCACGGGCTGTACTGGAGTCATATCGGCTGGATCACGTCGAAGCGGGCGTTCCGCTACGACCCGAAGGCGGTTCCGGATCTGATCCGCTATCCCGAGCTGCGCTTCATCGATCGCTTCGACAATCTCGTTCCGCTGCTGGAGGCGGTGGCACTCTTCTTCCTCGGCGCCTTTCTCGAATCCCGCGGGTGGAACACCTCCGGCCGGCAGATGCTGATCTGGGGCTTCTTCGTCTCCACCATCGTGTGCGCCCACGCCACCTTTACGATCAATTCGCTCACACACCTGTGGGGATCGAAGCGATACAAGAACACCGACGAGAGCCGCAACAACGTGTGGCTCGCGCTGTTGACTCTCGGCGAGGGGTGGCACAACAACCACCACTATTATCCCGGCGCGACCCGACAGGGCTTCTACTGGTGGGAGATCGACATCACCTACTACGGCCTGTGGATCATGTCCAAGCTCGGCCTCATCCGGGACCTCAACGGCGTCCCCGAACAAGTCCGCGACGCACACCACCTCAAAGCCTCGTAGGGGGCGCCCCGGACGCACCTTCTCCCGCTTCGACCTCGAAGCGCTTGTCGTCCCGTCACTGCGGGCGCCGGCCGACGCGGTTGAGCACGAGCAGTCGCCGCTCGGTCATGTCCTCGATGGCGAAGCGGATGCCCTCTCGACCGAGGCCGCTGTCCTTGACGCCGCCATACGGCATGCTGTCCACCCGGAACGACGGCACGTCGTTGATCACCACGGCGCCGACTTCCAGCTCGTTGAACGCGTAAAACGCAGCGTCGAGGTTGTTCGTGAAGACACCCGCCTGCAGGCCGAACACGCTGTCGTTGACGCGGTGGCAGGCCGCCTCAAACGTCTCGAAGGGTTCCAGGTTCGCCACCGGTCCGAACACCTCCCGGCAGGCCAGCGGCACGTCATCCGGAACATGCTCGACGAGCGTGGCGTCCACAAAGCTGCCGTTGCGCGTACCGCCGCAGAGCACCTTTGCGCCACGGGCCACCGCCTCGTTCACCCACGACTCGACGCGGCGGGCCTCGTCCTCGGTGATCATCGGACCGAGAAACGTCTCGTCGTTCAGCGGATTGCCCGCCGTGAGCTTGACCGCGGCGTCGATCAGCTTCGCCTTCAGCCCTTCGTAGATCGTCTCGTGGATGAGGATCCGCTGCACGCCGATGCACGACTGGCCCGACTGATAGAACGCCCCGACGATGAGGCGCTGCACGGCATACGACGCATCGACGTCTCGATCGACGATGCAGGCGGCGTTGCCGCCCAGTTCCAGGACCACCTTCTTTCGGCCGGCCTTCGCCTTGAGCGCCCAGCCGACCTCCGGCGAACCGGTGAAGGACAGAAGTCTTAGTCGTTCGTCGGTCGTGAACCGGTCGGCCCCCTCACGGCGGCATGGAAGGATGCTGAACGCTCCCGCCGGCAGCTCGGTCTCCGTCAATATCTCGCCGAGGATCAGCGCCCCGACCGGCGTCAGCGAGGCCGGCTTCAGGACGAACGGACACCCGACCGCGATGGCCGGCGCGATCTTGTGGGCCGCCAGATTGATCGGAAAGTTGAACGGCGCAATAAACGAACACGGACCGACCGGCACACGTTTCCAGATCGCCTCATATCCCTCGGCGCGCGCCGAAATGTCGAGCGGCAGGTACTCGCCGCAGAGGCGCACGGCCTCCTCGGCGGCAATCCGAAACGTGTCGATCCCGCGCGTGACCTCGCCCCGGGCGTCGCGGATCGGCTTGCCCGCCTCGATGGCGAGGATTCGTGCCAGCTCCTCGTGTCGCTCCTGCAACCGCCGGACGACATGCCGCAACACGCCGGCCCGCACAAACGCCGGCATCCGGCGGCACGCCTCCGCCGCCTCGACGGCCGCCGCGATGGCCTCATCGATGACGCCGGCGTCCGCCAGCGCGACGCGCGTCGCAACGCTCCCGGTGTACTTGTCGGTCACGCTCAGATCGCTATTGGCATGAACCGCCCGCCCCGCGAGATAATACGGATAAGTCTCCTGCATGATTAAACACCTCCGCATTCAAGCCCTGCGGGGCCGCGCGTCAACGTCCCGCCGGTCGCCCGCCCTTGTCCGGGTCGCACACCCCCCGCCAGCCGTGGGACATGCGGGCAATCGCCTGGACATGACCGGCCGATCCGGAATAGCGGCGCACCGTGTGCCCGCGATCGAGCAGGCCGCGGATCACCGCATCGTCGATGCCCGATTCCGCATACACGACATCGGGCAGCCATTGATGGTGCAGCCGGGGCGCCGCCACGGCGCGGTCGATCGTCATCTCGCTCGCCAGGACGTTTAACATCGTCTGCAACGTGGCCGAGATGATCCGCGGGCCGCCGGAGGCTCCCAGCACGAGTTCGACCCGACCGTCGCGTAGCACGATCGTCGGCGACATGCTGCTCAGCGGGCGCCGGCCCGGCTCGATCAGATTCTGCTCCGACTGCCGCAGCCCGAACGCGTTGGGTGTGGTCGCATCGACGGCGAAGTCGTCCATCTCGTCGTTCAGAATGACCCCCGTGTCCGGCACCAAGATGTACGAACCGAACCCCAGATTGATGGTCGACGTGCAGGAGACCGCGCCACCCCTCGCATCCACGACGCAGAAGTGACTCGTGCCGCTGTCTTCCGGCACGGCGGTCAGGCCATAGGCCGTGATCGGCTGCGTTCGATCGCCGCGGATCGCCCGCCGGAGCCTGCGCGAGCGTTTGAAGGCGATCATGTCTTCGACGGCGGCGAGGACCTCCGGCGTGCGGTCGCCGAGGAGGGTGGCGCGATCGGCGAAAGCGTGCTTCATCGCCTCGACGAAAAAATGGGCACCGAGGGGTGTGGCGGTACCGGCCAGGCTCGGTCCGACTTGTGCGGTCGAGGTCATCACGTTCAGTACTTCCAGCAGCACGGCCCCCCCCGAACTCGGCGGCGGCATGGTGATGACATAGTGACGCCCGACCCACGCCTCGAGCGGCGGGACGACCCGCGCCTCATAGTCCTGCAGGTCTTCCCACGTCAGTGGCCCCCCGCGGCGCTGGACCTCCGACACCAGCCGCTGCCCGACCGGCCCGGCATAGAAGCCGTCGTTGCCCCGCGCGGCGATGGCCTCCAGCGTCGTCGCGAGCGCGGTGAGATGGACCGCATCGCCCACGGGCCGCGGTTCTCCATTTCGCAGAAACATCCTGGCCAGCGCATCGAACCGTTCACGGTCGGCGGAACTCCGGCGCAGGTCTTCGGCCAACACCACCATCGAGTCGTGCAGGTGTCGATCCACCGTGAGCGGGGCCCGCGCCAGCCGGATCGCAGGCGCCAGGATCATCCGCCGCGTCAACCGGCCGGACCCATAGCGCTCCAGCGCGAGCAGCAACCCCTTGACCTGCCCGGGGACGCCGACAGCCCACGCGCCGCGGCGTGTCTTGTCCGGGATGGGTTTGCCGCCGTCGTCGAGGTAATAGCGTCGAGCCGCACCGGCGGGGGCGGACTCCCGAAAGTCGATGGCCACCGGCGATGCGCCCGGTGCGCGGATGACCATAAAGCCGCCGCCGCCGAGTCCGCAGCTCTCGGGTCGGACGACCGCCAGCGCGAAGGCCGTGGCGACGGCGGCATCGACCGCGTTTCCGCCGGCGGCGAGGATGTCCGCGCCCGCGCGCGACGCGGCGGCGTGATCGGCCGCCACCATGTAGCGTTCGCCGTCGCTCCACCAGGGCCTCGGACCTGCCGACAAGCTGCAGCCCGTCGTCGTCCAGACCGCGAAGACCCCGACCGCGCGGAACAACACACCCGCTCGAATCATGCTGCGCCCTCTGACCCTCTTGGCCGTCTGCGGCACGACCGGCGCCACGCCACAGCGCCCCATCGTACCCTGCTTCCGCCATTGTCCGCCGTCGAGCAAGGCCGTGCAATCACCTGTCCGTGACGGAATCGGCGGCGGGGTCCACGGGCAGCTTGCATGCCCGTGCCCGTCGATGCGCTGGCGGACAAGCCGCCAGTGACACCCATCGGGGCACCCGGGCGTTGCCGTCGAGACTGTCACGGACCTTGCAAACATGGTCAGTGCGTCGAGCTTGACCCGACCGGTCCCCATCGAGGATCATTCGGCGACACGCTGGAAGAGGCGCGACGAGCGTTGCGGCCCGACCGTCCGGCGGCGTTGAGGGATTCGACGATGCCCATCCATCCGACCGCCATTGTGGACTCGCAGGCGCAGGTCGCCGAGTCCGCCGACATCGGCCCGCACGTGGTGATCGAGGGGTCTGTCTCGATTGGGGAGCACGTCAAGATATATCCCAACGCCTACATTGCGGGCTGGACCGAAGTGGGCCACGACTGCCAGATTCACCCGGGCGCGGTGGTCGGCCACGTGCCGCAGGATTTTCACTACGGCGGCGAGCGGTCGTTCTGCCGGATCGGCGCGGGCACGATCATCCGCGAGTTCGCCTCGATCCACCGAGGCACACAGCCCGAGTCCTGCACGATCGTCGGCGAGAACTGCTTCATCCTCGGCTATGCCCACATCGGGCACAATTGCGAGCTGGGCGACGGCGTCAAGGTCTACAACTGCACGGGCCTCAGCGGCCACGTCACCGTCGGCGACAATGCCATCGTCAGCGGCTATTCGCTGATCCATCAGTTCGTGCGCATCGGCGAGTACGCCATGATCGGCGGCGGGACGCGGCTGACGAAGGACCTCCCACCCTACATGATGGGCCTACACGAATCGGAGTGCGTCGGCATCAATGCCCTCGGCCTCCGCCGATCCGGCCGGTTCTCCACGGACGAAATCCGCGAGGTCCGCGAGGCCTATCGAACGCTCTACCGCTCCGGTCAGATGTTCCGGACGGCCGTCGCGGCGCTCGAAGCACAGGTCGCTACGAAAACGGGGCGGGCCATTCTGGAGTTCCTCCGGGCCGAGTCCAAGCGCGGCATCATCGGCGG
>JBHHVX010000075.1:0-18345 GCA_046754505.1 Phycisphaerae bacterium
ACTATGCGCTATCGACGCCCGCACGGCGGTCCCCTTGGCCCGCCTGCGATACGGCGTGACCCCGTAGCTCAATTGGATAGAGCGCAGCCCTGCGGAGGCTGAGGCTGGTGGTTCGAGTCCACTCGGGGTCGTTTCGTGCTTCGACGCACGTGATTGGATGGGTGATGTGCAGATCCCCCCGCCGCACCGACTCGCGGGGAAGCGCACCGGCGAGACGCCGATGCTCCCCATTCATTAAGTAGCGTCGGAACACCGCCGCTGATGGAACTGATCCGAGCCCCGAGCGCAAGCGAGTGGGTCAGCGCCCCACCCGTCGCTGGCGCTCCGGGCTCTGACAAACGCGCCAGGCGCGCTAATCACACACGGACCCCACGGGTCCGGCTGAAGACGCATTCGATCCCGGCCCCTACAATCGCTCGATGATCACGACCATGACGGAAAGCGATCTGGCCGGAATCGCGCGAAAGGTCGAGGCGGGGCAGCGGTTGAACCGCGCCGACGGCGTCGCTCTCTACGCCTCCCGCGACATCCACGAAATCGGCCGTCTGGCGAACCGCGTCCGCGAGCGACTCCACGGCGACGCGGTCTTCTACAACGTCAATCGCCACATCAACTACACCAACTACTGTGTCTTGCGATGCAAGTTCTGTGGGTTTTACCAGCCCTATTCGGCACCTGACGTCGCCAGTCGCCCCTCCCGAGACTCTCAGTTCCCATCCGTTCCGGCCGGCTATGAGCTGTCCATCGAGCGGATCGTCGACCGGGCGACCCAGGCCCGGGACGCCGGCGCCACCGAGGTGCACATCGTCGGCGGCCTCCACCCGAAGCTGCCGTTTTCTTACTACGTCGATATGTGCCGCGCGATCCGCGCGGCCTGCCCCCGGATGCACATCAAGGCCTTCACGGCCGTTGAAATCATCCATTTCACCCGGATCACAAAACCCCGACTCTCCATCCGCGAGGTGCTCGAACAGCTTCGTGAGGGGGGCCTCGGCAGCATGCCGGGCGGGGGAGCCGAGATATTCGACGATCGCGTCCACGATGAGGCCTATCGCAACAAGGTCGGCGAAGCCGGCTGGTTCGACGTCCATCGCACCGCTCACGAGCTGGGCCTCTATACCAATGCCACCATGCTCTACGGACACGTCGAACGGACCGACGAGCGGGTCACGCACATGATCAAGCTCCGCGAACACCAGGACGAGGCCCTCGCCCACCACGGGGCTGCCTTCAACTGCTTCATTCCGCTGTGCTTCATTCCCGACGGGAGCGCCATGGCCGACCGCCCCGGCCCCACCGGCCTGGATGATCTCAAGACGCTCGCCATCAGCCGGCTGATGCTCGACAACGTCCCCCACATCAAGGCCTTCTGGATCATGCAATCGGCCAAGTTGGCGCAAGTCTCCCTCAACTGGGGCGTGGATGATCTCGACGGCACGGTCGTCTACTACGACATCACCAAGCGCGAAGGCGGCGCCGGCACCACCCACCAGGAACTGACCGTCGACCGCATCAGACGGCTCATCCGCGAAGCGGGTCGGGAGCCGGTCGAACGCGATACGCTCTATCACCGTGTCATCCGGAATGGAACCGACTGGCAGATCGCCTGACGGGTCGGACGAAGACGCGACGATCAACCGGCCAGCGTGCCCGTGCAACTCGACCCGGCTCCGGCCGTGCAGCCGTAGCAATGATTCCCGATGCAGACTTCGCGCTGGGAAAGCAGATCAGGGTCAAAATCGCGAATGTGTTTCGGCATGCCGTGATTCACAGTCACGTCCAGCATCTGGTTGAAATCGCAGTCGTACAGTCGGCCGTCCCAGCCGACGCTCAGCATGGTGCGACACATCACCGCGGCGGCCGCGTCAGGGTTGAACGCGTCAGACAGGCGACGCATGTAGCCTTCGTAGTTCCCGCCAGCCAGCAGGTAGTCGAGAAAGCGGTTGATCGGCAGGTTCGTCACCGCGAACAGGCGGTTGAACACGATGCCGTAGCGACGCCGCAATTCCCGCTTGTAATCCGCCTCGATCGCCTGTTGCTTCGGGGGCAGAAACGCGCCGACCGGGTTGTACACCAGGTTCAACAACAGCTCCGATCCGTCCACACCGTAGCCCAATCCGTTCAGGCGGCGCAGAGCCGCAATCGACCGTTCAAACACGTGATCGCCCCGCTGGGCGTCGGTCTGTTTCTCCAAGTAGTACGGCAGGCTCGCGATGATCTCCACGCGGTGTCGCGCGAGAAACTCCGGCATGTCCTCATAGCCACTCGCCATCAGGATCGTCAGATTGCACCGGTCGATCACATGTCGCCCCAGGGCCTTGACCTGCTCCACCAGCCAGCGGAAGTCCGGATTCATCTCCGGGGCGCCGCCCGTGAGATCGACGATCGGCGCCGCCGTCCGCCGAACAGCCTCCATGCAGTGCCTCATCGTATCGCGTGTCATGATCTCTGTTCGGTCCGGACCGGCATCCACGTGGCAGTGTTTGCACACCTGATTGCACATCCGCCCGACATTGAGCTGAACAACCGTGATCCCCGTCGCGCGGAGCGGCCGCAGACCGAGCCCGGCCATGCGGGTCTCGAAGGGTTCGACGCCCACATCCGCTGCGATCACCCGCCGCTGCTCGTCCAGCACCGCCAACGGATGTCCCTGCTTTACCAACGACTTCGCCATGTCTCCCCCGATGCGCGGTCCGACTCGCGCCGCGGCATTCACAGCCCACTTTTCGGCTCTCGGCTCGGCTACATTGTAAGCCGATCGGCCGTGTTCCGCATTTGCAGCCCGTGGACCAGTGTCGCACCGCCCCGTATCGCGGCCGCCACATGCACCGCCTCCGTCATCTGCTCGATATTGGAACCCTTCTCCAAGGCTGCCTGTGTATAGGCGTCGATACAATAGGGACACTGCACCGCATGCGCCACGGCCAGCGCGATCAGGACCTTCTCCCGCTCGCTCAAGGCCCCTTCCTCGAAAACCGCCCCGTAATACCGCTGGAACGTCTCCCACAGTGCCGGCGCGTCCTTGCCGATCTCGGAAAACCGCCCCAGATCACCGGATTCGTAGTATGCACTCATGCCGTCGTCTCCCGTTTAACCTCTGTACACACTCTGAGCCTGTACACACTCTGAGCCTGTACACACTCTGAGCCGCCGGATTCATCCGGCGCCTCGAAATCGCCCCGGATGCTCGACACATTGACCTGCAATCCTCAATCGGCAATAATCCATTGTCGTGCTGAGCCAGTCACTCCCTCTTTCCTCCGGAGGTGTCCCATGCTCCGAACCACCTTGGTGTTTTCGACCTTGGTCTGTCTTCTCGGAATCGGCGCGGCCCGCGCCGATGACGACCCGTTCGCCCAACTTCAGGAGACCTACGACAAGGCCTTTGAATCCTTCATGGAAAACGCCGAGAAGACCGGCGAGTACGACGCGGAACACCACCCGGCGATCGAATTCGCCGCTCGGTACCGCGCCTACGCCGAGAAGCACGCCGGCACGCCCCAAGCCGTTCCCGCCCTGATCTGGATCCTGAAGAACGGCCGATCCTCCTCCACCGATTTTCCCAAGGCGATGAAGAGCGTCGGCTGGGCCATGGAGCGCCTCGCCGCTGATCACGCCGCCGATCCCAAGATCGCCGATGTCCTCCCGAACATGCAATACCTCGGCTGGTCCGTCGGCGAAGACAAGATGATGGACTTCTACGAGAAGGTGATCAAGACGAACCCGGAGCCGACCGCCAAGGCCGTGGCGACCTTCAACACGGCGTATACGCTCTACACGAGCGAGTCCTCCAACCTGTTCGGCCTGCTGAAGTCCAAGGCGAAGAACAAAAAAAGAAAACAGCGCGCCGGAAAGCTCTTCCGTCAACTAATCCGCGACTATCCCAAGCTGTCGGTCGCCGCCCGCGCCGAGGGGTTCATCTACGAGATCGAGCACCTCCAGATCGGCATGAAGGCCCCGGACATCGTCGGAAAGGACGTCGACGGCAAAGAGATTCGGCTCTCCCAGTTTCACGGACAGGTGGTCGTGCTGGACTTCTGGGGGTTCTGGTGAGGTCCGTGCCGCGCGATGCTCCCGCACGAGCGTGAAATGGTCAAACACCTCAAAGGCCAACCGTTCACGCTCCTGGGCATCAACAGCGACTCGAGCCGGTCGGCTCTGAAGAAGATCATCAAGGACGAGAAAGTCACCTGGCCCACGATCTACGGCGGCCCCCCCGGCAAGAACGAGATCGCCAAACAGTGGAACGTCACCGGCTGGCCCACGATCTACGTGATCGACCACGAAGGCAACATCCGTGAAAAAGGACCACGCGACGAAGCCCTCGAAAAAGCGGTCAAGAAGCTGCTCAGGAAGATGCCGAACGAGCGCTCGGCCAAAGCGGGTTGAGGCGACAACCGGCGGATCATGGCGTGGAGCCAGCGGGGTTCGGGACCCTTACGGCGGCCTGGGCAGGCTTCATTGTGTTGCAGGCTTCCAGCCTGCGCGGGTGCCACTGGCGGCTTGTCCGCCAGTGCTCCGCCACGCCTCATCGGCTGGGGAGCATCGGCGTCCCGCCGGTGTTTCTTTTCTGAAAACGCCTGGGCGAACTTTGCCCACACGTCCCGTCAATCCAAGCGTGCCCGCTGCGTCACCCCGTATGCGAATACAACAGCGCCGCCCGCTCCATGGCCTTGGCCCGGGCAGGCCCGCCGGTCGTCTGAACGCCGAGTGCGTCGCGAACCGCCGCCGCAATGCCGGCGGTGTCGATGCCACACTCGGCAAGCTGACCGCCTCGCGAACCGTGGGCGATGAATCGGTCCGGCGGGATGCCTAACCTCGTCAGCGACGAGGCGTTCAGCCCCATCGCCTGAGCCGACTCGAGCACGGCCGAACCGAACCCCGCCGCCATCGAGTGGTCCTCGACCGTCAGGACCGGCCCGCCGCGTGTCAAGGCCTCGGCCACCATCTCGCCGTCAACCGGCTTGGCAAAACGGGCGTTCACGACCCGGACGTGAATGTCCTCGGCACACAGAAGCTCGGAGGCGTCAAGAGCGCTGCGGCAGGTCGAACCATAGGCCAGGATCGTCGCATCCGCACCGTCGCACAGCAGTCGCGATCGGCCGATCTCAAACGAGGCGGCGGTCTCCCCCGCGACCGGCTCCGGCACGCAGTCACGCGGATAGCGGATCGCGCAAGGCCCGTTCAAGCGGATCGCCAACCGCAGCGCCGCCCGAACCTCCGGCTCGTCCGCCGGCGCCATCAGGACCATGTTGGGCATCCCGCGCAGATAGGCGATATCAAGAAACCCATGGTGCACCGCGCCATCTCCGCCGACCAGCCCGGCCCGGTCCAAGCAGAAAATGACCGGCAGACCTTGCAGGACCACCTCTTGAAACACCTGATCGAATGCCCGCTGTAGAAACGTCGAATAGATCGCCACCACCGGTCGCATTCCCACCTTGCACATCCCCGCGGCGATCGCCACCGTGGCGCTTTCGGCAATGCCGCCGTCGAGATATCGCTTCGGAAACCGCCGGGCAAACTTGTTCAAGCCGGTCCCGTCCGGCATCGCAGCCGTCAGGGCGACCACGCGCTTATCCTGGTCCGCCAGCTCGATCATCGCATCAGCGAACGCCGCCGTGAAACTGCGGCCGCCCGTCTGGATTTTGACGCGACAACCCTCCACCTTGAATGGCCGAGGGCTGTGAAACTTCGTTGGTTCCGCCATGGCCCATTCCGCACCACGGCCCTTTTCGGTATGGACATGCAGCAAGACCGGATGATCGACATTTCGCAGCGTCCGCAGCAACTCGATCAGGTGCTCCAGATCGTGCCCATCGGTCGGACCCACATAGACGAAACCGAGTTGTTCAAAAATCTGATGCGGCGAAAGCGTCGCCTTCAACCCCTCTTTCAGGTGATCCAACGCGTCGAATGCGGCCTTCCCGAGAACGGGCACCTGCGGCAGACGCCGCTTGACCCGTTTTTTGAGTTGTCCGTACACAGGGCTGACCCGGAACTTCGCCAGATATTCCGCCATGCCGCCTTGGGTGGGGGCAATGCCCATCGAGTTGTCGTTTAGCACGACCAGCAGTTGGCGCCGAACCGTCCCCGCCTGATTCAGACCCTCGAATGCCACGCCGTTAGCGATGCTCGCGTCCCCGACCAGCGCCGCCACGCACCGCCGATCTTCCAACGCCTGCAGGCCCCGCGCCACCCCCGTCGCCGCCGCGATCGACGTCCCCGCGTGACCGACGCTGAACAGGTCATATTCGCTTTCAGCCGGGTCCGGAAAACCGCTGATGCCGCCGGCCTGACGAAGCGTCTGGAACCGGGTGTTGCGACCCGTCAGCAGCTTGTGGACATAGGCCTGGTGGCCAACGTCCCACAGCAAGCGATCGTGACGGAAGTCGAAGACGTAGTGCAACGCCATCGTCAGCTCGACGACACCGAGGTTGCTGGCCAGATGTCCTCCGTTCCGTCCGACGACCTCTATGATCCGCTCGCGAATCTCCCGAGCTAATTGCAACAACTGCTCCATCGACAGCGATCGCATGTCTGCCGGTGACTGAATCCTCGAAAGTATTTTGCCCATGCTCTTGTCCGTCCGAATCGGTAATTCGGGATCGTGTGACGCGATGAGCCGATCAGGCTTCGCGCTGTACGACATACCGCGCCAACGCACACAGCCGGAAGGCCCTCGCCCCAAACGGCGACAGCGACGCCCTCGCCCGGCCCGCGGCCTCCGCCGCAATCGCGCGGGCGCCCTCCATCCCTACGCTCCGCACATACGTTTGTTTACCCGACGCCGCATCCTTGGCGGTCCGCTTGCCCAGCGCGTCGCTCGTCGAGGTGGCGTCCAATAAGTCATCGGCTGCTTGGAACGCCAATCCCAAGGCATGTCCGTAGCACCCCAGGGTCTCGATCGTCTCTGGCTCGGCCGCGGCGGCCAGCCCGCCCAGGCGGCACGCCGCCTCGATCAATCGAGCCGTTTTGGCAGCGTGGATCGCCTCAACCATCGCCCGATCCGGGGCGGCCTCCTCGCCCAACAGGTCCGCAACCTCGCCGCCGATCATGCCGCGCCAGCCGGCGGCCTCGGCCAGCTCGCTCGTCATCCCCGCCGCGACAGGCGCATCCGTCACCCGCTGGCCGATGATCTCGAATGCCAGCGCCAGCAGCGCATCGCCTGCCAAGATCGCCACGGCCTCACCAAAGCGCTTATGGCTGGTCGCCCGGCCCCGACGAAGATCGTCATCGTCCAGCGCGGGTAGATCGTCATGAATCAGACTGAACGTGTGGACGCATTCCACCGCCATCGCCGCCGGCAAAGCCAGATCACGGTCGCCTCCGCACAGTTCGCAACACCACAGCACCAGTGCGGGTCGAACCCGCTTGCCGCCGGCCTCCAAGCTGTATCGCATCGCCTCGACCAGCCGGTCGGGGACCCCCCGCGCACACGCCAGATAGGCCGACAGGGCCAGGTCCACCTCGTCGGCCGCCTGCTGCAACTGCGATTTGATGTCCGGCTCCACCACGACGGTCACCGCTTGATCTCCACAGGCCACTCCGGCCGCGGCACGCACCGCTCGTCAAACGGAGTCCGTACAGGACAGGCCTTGGAGCGTGCTTGAAGAGCCTTTTCAGAGCCGCAACCGTGAGGGAGCGGGCCGCGTCTGGCCACGACACGCGCTCCCTCACGGTCGCGTCTCTGATCATTTCGCGTCTGTTCCAACACGCTCTTAGAGCTATTGTAGCCGGAAACAGCTGCGGCGAGAACGGTCGCCCAATTGTCAAAACTTATGAAAACCGCCGGTCACGACTGCGGCGACCGAGGTTTCCATCCTGCCGGTCCCGGCTCGACGCCCACTCGATCGCCCTCACACCTCTCCCTCCGGCTCGGTGTCCTCGATCTTGAGGTCGTCCGCGCCGACGGCCTGCAGCTTCTGAATCCTCAACTCCGCTTCGCTCAGAACCGAGCGACATTGCCGGATCAGCTTCATGCCCACCTCGAACTGCTTGATCGACTCCTCCAGCCCAATGTCGCCATGTTCGATGGACTCCACGATTTGTTCCAACCGCCGCATGGCCTCTTCAAATGTCGGTCGTTTCTTGCCCATAATCACCTCACAGAGAGAACCCGCGAGACCGGAATGGCCCCCGGCTCCGATGACGGCCGTTTCGTCAGTCAAATAACTCCGCTTGGCGGCTGTCGACGACCTTGCTGTCGAATTCACCACCGCGTGCCTGCGTGGTCAGACGCTGCCCCTCGTGCAGTCGCTTCGGATCGGCCACGATCCGGCCGCTCCGCTTGATCCGCGTAATGCTGAACCCGCGCGCCAGAATCCGCTCGTGGCTCCCGGCGTCGAGCCGCGTTTCCAGCGACGACACCGCCCGGCGCCACCGCGACCATTCCACCGACACGGCCCGAAGAAGACGTCCATGTAATTGTCGGGCATGCAGCCACTCACGCTCGAGCAGACGGCCGGGCGAGCCGGCGATCAGACGACCGTCCAGCCGGGCCAGACCGCGTTCCATCCCCTGCGTCACTCGCCCCCCGGCGATTTGCAGACGCTGCTCCGCACGCGACAACAGCCGCCGTCGCCAGGCCACGACGGCCTCCGGCCGGACGCGAACAAGACGCACCTCCAGCCCGTGCAACGCCGATCGCCGCGCAGACCATGAACCGGCGAGTGCCAGTCGCAGCCGACTCGAAACCTCGTCGATCCACTGATGCCGCTGCCGCACGCGGCCGAGCGGATCGCGAAACCACTCGAAACGCTCAAGGCCTTTCAGGCCTGATCGCGCCGTGTCGAGCGCCGACCGCACCCCGCGCGTCAGGCGATGGGACAATCGGTCGACATCGGTTGCCAGGGCCTCCGCCGTCGGAACGACCAACTCGGCCGCGGCGGTCGGCGTCGCGGCGCGGACATCCGCCACGAAATCGGCGATCGTGAAGTCGATCTCGTGTCCGACGGCGCTGACGACTGGAATCACACTGGCGTAAATTGCCCGTGCGACGATCTCCTCGTTGAAGGCCCACAGGTCCTCGAGCGAACCGCCTCCGCGTCCCACGATCAGAACGTCCACACCACCGACCCGCTGCCGATAGCGGTTGATCCGCCCGATGGCGTCTGCGATCTCGACCGCTGCGCCGTCGCCCTGCACGCGAACGTCGTAGAGCAACAAGCGGACCAGCGGAAAGCGGCGCCGGATTGTCTTGATGATGTCCCGCACCGCTGCCCCTGCGAGGCTGGTCACGACGGCGATTCGCGTCGGAAACGCCGGCAGCGGTCGCTTCCGCTCGGCGGCGAAGAGACCCTCCCGCGCCAACCGTTCCTTCAACTGCCGATACGCGAGTTCCAGCGCCCCGACACCCCGAGGCTCGAGCCGCCGCACATAGAATTGATACTGTCCGCGAGGCTCGTACACATCGACCGAGCCGCTCGCGATTACCGACAGCCCGTCACTCGGCCGAAACCGCATCCCCTCCGCCGCCGACCGCCACATGACGCAGCGGATTTCGGAGGACGCATCCTTCATCGTGAAATACAGGTGGCCCGTCGCCGCCCGCGTGAAATTCGAGATCTCGCCAACGAGGTGAAGACCGGCCGGAACCTGCTCCCGAAGGGCCGACTTGATCAGGCGCGTCAACTCCGACACCAACAGCGTCACCCGTCGCGCACCGGTTGGGCCTCCCGCTCGACCGGTCGCGGTGGGCCGGGGATACGCGAGCCGCGTCGTTTCAGCATCGGGACCTTTGCGCGCCATCGGGGAAATACCGTCCTTCAGCCGTTCTTCTTCGGAAGCGGCGCCATCAGCAGCCGCTCCAGCTCCGCGCTGGCGGAACCGAGGGTATCCAGCGCATCGTCGCGCAACCGCCCTGGCTCATACGCGACAACATAGCCGGGCACGATCTCCCACGTCCGTTCCGCCGGCTGCTGCGCCAGCCAGCGACCCACATCACCCCGCAGGCGCTCTGCCCAGACGTCCGCATCATCCACAATGGCAAGCCAACTCGCCTCGGTCGCACCCGGAACCGTCAACTCCCGCAGCCACGGTTGCCGGCAGACCGACGCGATCCAGTCCTGGGACGTGAGCACGGCCCGCTCGCACGCATGATCCGTACACCGGGCCGCGACGATCCACGGGTGGCTGCGGCGCCGATGCTCAAACCCGGTGTCGAACACGTATTCGAACAGATACGTCGGCCCGGCATCCGAGAAAGCCCGGCGGATACGCCGGCTGTGGCCGATCTCCATCAGGCCCGTAGCCGCCAGTCGTTCCCTCAGATCGTCGCCGCGGCAGACCAGCTCCCAGCCATGCCGCTCGGCGCGAGCACGGCCGGCGGACCGATCGCGATGGCGACGCACGGCGATGGTTACGATCATTCCAGCCGCCGTCACGCCACACGCAATGAGCACCCCGGGATTCACGCCGCCCCACTGGACATATGTCAATCTTTCTCGTGCGGCTTTTTCTTCGTTCTTGCGGCGTCGCCCTTGCCCGCGGACGCATCGTCAGGCGCCTTGCCCTTGTCACTTGTGTGCAATCCATACCCCTCGAAGGGATGCTTCAGCGACCTGATCCACGCAAGCATCGTCTTGTAGGCGGTGGCACCGCGCGACTGAAACTCGTGCCGGTATCTGACGTCGCCCGGATGCCTCAGGTTCGGCTCGACATCCTTCGGCGGCAGCAAGTAGGTCAAAACCAATGACTGCTCCGGAAAGGCGCGGTCGATCAAAGATCGCTGGTGCTCATCGTCTCCGATGGTGAAGCTGCTGAGCGTGATGAAATCGGTGTATGTCGTGGCCACCGCCCGCTTGGGATCCTTGTAGAGGCGAAGCCCCACGGCTTCATCGTTCGTCGCGGTATGACAGCCCGCCGTCGCACACGACCGCAGCACGACAGGCATAACCTTTCTCTTGAATGTCTTGAATACGTCCGGGTCCGAGAGTATCTCCACCTTGTCGACGTAGTCGGCGCCCTTGTAGATCGCGATCTGGTGCAGCTTCTGCGGGGGCGTCAGCCGCATGAATGCCTGCCGCGTCCGTTTCCCCCGAAAATCCGGATGGCCCGACATGTCATCCAGGAACGCTTCGATCGTTTCCCGAGGAATCTTGACCACGACCGCGTCCGGTCGTTTCGCATCGAGACCCAGACGCATCGCCCGCAGTTCCATGTAGCGGATGCGGTTAATCTGCGTCCGCGTCAACAGCTTGGGTGCTTTCTCGTCCCCGGATCGGCGGGCTTGCCCGTGACCGCTTCGTTCAGAATCCGGCGACACCATTGCCGATGGCCGTACGGCCGGCTCCTGGATGCCGCCCGACAAAACCGTCGCAGAACACACCACCGCCGCGAACCGTATTACCTGGTGCCACGCATTCATGATCGACCTTCCGGTGTCCAACTGGCCGGCCTCGTCGCCTTGCACGGCGCGTAAGACCGCCCACGAGATCGCATTCTACCATAAGATGATACCGTGGCGATCGCGCGATAGGCGGTACTCGCGCCGGACCGCCGTTGCTTGCAGCACCGGTCTCCAACTGGCGTTCGGACGAAGAACATGCCAGCCAAGGCAGTTTCGACCATGGCGGACACCGAAAAGAGTCTAGATACGCTGATCGGACAACCGGTCGTGCTCGACACGGCCGGATCGATCGTCTACCTGGGAACCCTGCTGGAAGTCAGGCCGGAGGGTTTCTGGCTCGGCGACGCCGATCTCCGCGACGGTACCGAGGGGCACGTCACCAAGGAACGCTACATTTGCGAGTGCCGCGAGCGGGGCGTCAGGCCCAACCGACAGCGCATCTTCGTCTTCGCACACGCCGTGATCAGCATGTCGCCCCTGAACGCCGTCATAACCGACTGACCCCTGGCGCCGTCACGCGACCCGGCATATCAAACGTCGAATATCGCCGAACTACGGGCCTAGCAGTGCTGCCACCAGCCCTGCAATATCGCCGGTGTCAAGACCGCCCGAAGCGTTGAAGTCCCCGTGGCACGTTTCGCTCGGCGCAGGCGTCCCCAGCACAGCCGAAACGAAAGCCTCGACATCCAGCCCGTCAATCGACAGGTCTGCGTTGACGTCGCCATCCGGACCCGCACAGGCCGCCTCGCAAGCGTCTGCCGTGCCGTTCATGTTGCCGTCCGAACAGTCCGTCAGGGCGCCAGCCCAGTTCGACAGCGGGATGACCAGACAATTGGTCTCCGTCAGCACCAGGCAGTTCCCGTTGCTCAGGCAGCACGCGCCCAAGGGCTGCGGACAGTTCACCGCGGCACACTGCGTCAGGTCGCCCTGATAGGTCCCGCCCATTCCCACGCACGCCCCGGCGGCAACGCCGTCCGCACACGTCCCATCGGGCAGGCAGCAGGCCCCGAGCGGACAACTTCCGCCCACGCACGCCGTCCCCGCGCCCTGCCACGTTCCGCCGGTCAGCGTGCAGTCGCCCTGAGAGAGATCGAGGCAGCTCGCCGGACCAAAGCAGCACGCCCCCATCGGCTGTGGACACGGATTGGGCGTGCAGGGGACCCCGACACCCAGCCACGTTCCGCCGGCCGCACCACAATCCACCTGAGGCAGGTCCTGGCACGTTCCGTCCGCCAAGCAGCACGCCCCCGTGGGCACCGGGCACGGATTCGGCGTACAGGTCGTGCCCTGTCCCTGAAACACACCGCCCTGAGCCTGGCAGTCCGCAAGAAACAACATGGCACAGCCGCCGGTGCCGGGGCTGCAGCACGCACCGGCGGACGCGCAGGTGAACGGCGTGTACGTCACGCGGATGTTCCAATCACCCCCCAGCGGAATGCTGCCGGAGGCATGCCAGCCGCCCGGCAATGCGACCGGTCCGCAATTGTCCAACGCCCGGAGCCAGTTCTGTGTCCCGAACTGAAGCCCGCCGGGATCGACGGTCGGAAAGGCGTTGCTGCTCGTCGGCGGCGGACAGCACTGCGGCGGCGTCAGGCCGATGTTGCAGGGCAACGTCGGAGGATTGTTGTGTTGATCGACGCGAAAACCCACGCTGAACGTGCCCGTCCCGTTGTCCTGGATGACGATCTGGTTGGGGTCGGCGGGATCGACGCTCACCTGGACGAGCGTGGCCTGCGTGCCGGGCGGCATCACCACCGGCGGAAGAATGATCCCATCCGAGCTGAATGTTCGGATGGGCGGGTTGATGTCCGAGGGAACGCCCTCCCACACGAGCATCGACCACTGCGTCGTCGTCGTGACGGTCGCCCCCTGCTGGGCAAAGACCATCTCTGCGAGATTGAGAATGACCGGAAACTCCGCGGGCGGGATCGTGTACGACGCCGCGGCGATTTCGCCCGCCACGAAACCCGCCTCCAGAACGAACGAGCCGCCGCCGAAGTTCGCATCCGAGAGCGTCAGGACCACAGGGGGGCAGGTCCCGCGCGGCACGGGCGTGCCGGCACCGTCGGACGAACCGCTGATCGTGAGGGCACTCGTCGACACCGACTCCGCCTTGATTGGAATCTGAATCACCCTCAGATCGGGCGGATCGGCGAAGCCGGCAACCGCCGTCCCCAGAACGGTCAGAGCGGCAACCCACACGGCAATCGCCTGGGTCCGACCGCACACGCGGCGCACACCTTCCACACCCTCTCGTCGATATGCATTCATACTCCCAACTCCCACACTTTCTACGCAGTCGATTTCTTCGCCACCCCTGCTCAAACGCGCCGGAGAATGCCGGCCCATAGCCCGCGCCCCTCACGTTCGGTCCGTCACGCCAAACCAAAGATTAGCGGACGCCACTACCCTACCTATTGTATCATCTTGAATCGCTGATTTCAAGGGCGCGTCACGAAAATCCCCGCAGAGCTAGCTGAGTAGGGTGGGCACTGCCCACCAAGAGGATTGGCGCCGTCACCGAAAGAGTGGTGGACAGCGCCGGCGCTACCACTCAAGGGAAGGAGTCCGCTACAGAATCCCGGTGCCGAAGCCGTCGTCCGCCTCGGCGTCGGATTCAGGCTCGTCCGCCTGAGCCGGTGCCTCAGGCTTCGGCGTCCGGGAAGCATCGGCAGCCTGGTCTTGTTGCGTCGCCTGCGGTTCTGTGGACGGGGTCGGCTCGCACACCTGCGGCTCAGGTTTTTCCGGCTCCGGTTCTTCAGCCGCCGGCGCCGGGCGCTCGGACGACCGGCGGCGACGCGTTCCCATCGACTGCTGCAACTCGGCCACGAGGTCGCTGAAGCCCGAACCGTCCTGACTGTCCGGGCTGTCCTGACCGTCCTGACTGTCCTGCTCCTCGTCGACGTCGTCCAGCTTGGGCGGAACATAACCCGGCTGTTTGGAGCGGTCGAACTCCTCCTGGAATGCCTCGACGACGGCCTCCTGAAGCAGCTTGCGGCACTCAGCGTTGATCGGATGGGCCACATCCGCGTGCAGCTTCTTGCGGCCCTTGATGTCCCGGTTGGCGCGGTTCTCGTCCAGTCGAGCACCGCAACTGCTGCAGAACTTCGCCCGCATGTGGTTCTTGCCATGACACTTGGGGCAGTGATCCGAGAGCTTGCGCGACGGCATCGCGACGAACAAGCCGTTCGTACCCTCGATCACCTTCAGATCACGGATGACAAAGTCGTGATCGAGTGTCACGCTGCAGAACGCCCGAACACGCTCCGACTGGCTTCCGACCATCTTCACGCGCACTTCTGTGATGTTCATCGCACCGCCTCCGTTTCAAGCATCGCTGTAGGTTCTAAGCGTCCGCAAAACTTCGGCCTTCGCTGTTGTGCCCAACCGCAACCGCGCCCGATCTCGCCACTCGATCGCCGCAGCCTCCGCGTCGAACAGCGTAAACAGACAACTGCCGCTGCCGGTCATCCGCACGATCCGCCCGCCCAGCCCGTCCAACAACCCGTGCAGCGCCGCCAGCCGCGGCTCGACCGCGAACGCGGCAGGCTCCAGGTCATTGAAAAGCCGTGGCATCAGCGTCAAGCTGTCGCAGCTCCGATCTCGCCACGGCGTGCCAGGTCGGTCACAATCCCGATCGATCGTCGTCTGCGACCACGCCGCGTAAACGGCCGCCGTCGAAACGCCGAAGACCGGTGTGATCAGGACGAGCCAGCCCGCCGCGCCAGCGCTCACCCCGCGGCCCAATGGCTCGACGCGCTCGCCGCGACCGCGGATCACCGCCGCCTGCGGCTCCAGGAACATCGGGGCATCCGATCCAATGCCTGCTGCAACCTCCGCGAGCCGGGCAACCGGCCATCCCAGCCCCCACAGCGCGTTCAGGCCGCGAAGCGTGGCCGCCGCATCACTACTGCCACCGCCCAGGCCCGCGCCCACGGGAATCGACTTGACCAGGCGAACGCGGCCGCTCGGTTCACGTCCGGCCGCTCTCGCCAGGGCCACTGCCGCCTGCCAGACCAGATTCCTCGCGTCATCCGGCACGTGGGCGTCATCGGACGCCTCCACGGTCAGCGATAGGTCCGCTGCCGCCTCAAACTCCAGCACGTCCAGCAGGCGAACCGGCACCACCCAGGACTCTATTTCGTGAAACCCATCGGCCCGCAGCCCGAGAACGGCCAGCGTCAGGTTGATCTTCGCCGGCGCCTGGAATCGGAGTTTCGCTTCCACCGTCCGCATCACTCGATCCGCGTCGCGACGGCCGTCCCGGACCCGCCGACTATTGTGCAGACCTCATCTGCTGTGATGCAGGCTTCCAGCCTGCCTGCTCCGCCGTCGCGGAGGTACTCCACGCCGGTCAATATCGAGCATTCGTGCCGCGCCGCTTGCCGATGCGGCCCAGCCCGACCGTCACCGCGAATCCGACAGCAACCATCATGCCCGCCACAGCATAGTCGCCCATCCCGCTGGACGCGTCAAACGGCCACAGGCCGATCACCGAGCCCAGCAGGATGCCGAGCAGCGCCGCCATGGTCGGCTTGGGGTAGCAGCGAAGGAGCCATTTCAGCAGGTTGGACACCACGACAAGACCTAGAATCGCCCCCAGCGCCACCGGGACGATCACGCCCAACGCCTCCGTCCGCCCTGCCGCGCTGCCCGACAGTGCGAACTCCTTGAGCAGCGCCACCGCCCCCAGAATCGCCTCGTATCGCCCGATGATCAGCAACATGTAGGCACCGGAGATACCCGGCAACACCATCGCGCTCATGCCCAAGACCCCGGCCACGGCGTCACGCCCGTACGAAGCCTCGACGACCTCCGGAACATCGGCAGCCGCCCCGTCATGTCCCGAGGGATGGGTCGATGGCCCGGAGGCCGCAATCGCGACCATCAACGTAACCCCGAGCAGCACGCCCACGACGGTCCCGCCGCGCAGGGGACGCGTCATCCGCCACAGTGCCGGCACGCCGCCCAGCGTCATCCCGATGAACAACGCGTACATGGCCGTCCTCTGCGAAACGACCAACCCCCGCATCGGCCCCGCCAGCGACGCCACCGTCACCACCGCCACTCCCCCCAGCATGCCCAGAAACATCACATTACGTCTGGAAAACTTGAACCGCGTGATGTTGGCGACGCTCGATATGAACTCGTCGTACATCCCCATGATCAGGACCATCGTGCCGCCGCTCACGCCCGGCACCAGATTGGCCAATCCCATGAGAATCCCGGTGATCGCGCACCGCGCGAACCGAGTGGGTGAGCCGATTCCCGATCCGGAACCGTCGACTGCGGCACGCGGCGGACAATGCGTCGCGCCCTCGTGACTCGCACCCGTCGCCTCCTCGCGATCCGGGCCGGGCGCGTCACCGCCTCGGCGGTCCGGGGCCTCGATGTCGTGGGACTGCGGCATCGATGCATCATACCGGCTGTCGGCAATTCGTCACGCGTGCTGGCCTGTTGGGGCGCCGTAGCGCAGGCTTCCAGCCTGCCCCGACTGTCATGCATACTGCATAGACGGCAACGACCCGTGGCCTCCTCCGCCGTGTCGTTGTCCCCATGTCTCGTTCGCCCTATTATGCCCGCTGCGGAACACCACGATCACACAAACACCCATCCCGAAGGAGGTCACCCAACATGCCCGGTGAACGCATCACGCTCGGCAACGACGGAAAGCTCAAAGTCCCGGACCGCCCCATCCTGCCATTTATCGAGGGCGATGGCACCGGTCCGGACATCTGGCGGGCCGCGGTCGGCGTGTTCGACGCGGCGGTCGAGAAGGCCTACGGCGGGGCACGGCGGATCGAGTGGAAGGAAGTCCTCGCCGGCCAGAAGGCGTTTGACGAGACCGGCTCCTGGCTGCCGGACGAAACGCTCGCGGCGTTCCGCGAGTATCTGGTGGGCATCAAGGGTCCGCTGACGACGCCCGTCGGCGGCGGCATCCGCTCGCTCAACGTCGCGCTCCGTCAGAAGCTCGACCTGTTCGTCTGCCTCCGGCCCGTTCGATACTTCAAGGGCGTGCCCTCGCCGGTCAAGCGTCCGGAACTGACCGACATGGTCATCTTTCGCGAGAACGCGGAGGACATCTACGCCGGTATCGAGTTCGAGCAGGGCACGGACGAGTGTGTGCACTTCATGAAGTTGTTCGCCGAGCACTTCCCCGACAGACATGCGAAAGTCCGTTTCCCGGACACCAGCGGCATCGGCATCAAGCCCTCCAGCCGTGACGGCACCATGCGACTCGTCAAGGCGGCCATCCGACACGCCATCGAGACCGGCCGCAAGAGTGTCACCATCGTCCACAAGGGAAACATCATGAAGTACACCGAGGGGGCCTTCCGCGACTGGGGCTACCAAACGGCGAAAGAACAGTTTGGCGCGGTCGACCTCGATGGCGGCCCGTGGCAGGTGATCGCCAAGGACGCCCCCGCTGTTCAGGCCATCAATCCCTCCATCGGGCACGACGTCATCGTCAAGGACGTCATCGCCGACGCCTTCCTCCAGCAGATTCTCACGCGGCCCGCAGAGTATGACGTTATCGCGACCATGAATCTGAACGGCGACTATTTCTCGGATGCCCTCGCGGCCTGCGTCGGCGGGATCGGCATCGCCCCCGGCGGCAACATCAACTACGACACCGGCACCGCCATCTTTGAGGCCACCCACGGCACCGCCCCGAAATACGCCGGCCAGGACAAGGTCAACCCCGGTTCGCTCATCCTCAGCGGCGAAATGATGTTCCGCTATCTCGGCTGGACCGAGGCCGCCGACCTGATCATCAAGGGCATCGCCGGGGCCATCGCCGCCCGCACCGTCACCTACGACTTTCACCGACTCATGGAAGGTGCGACGCTCCTGAAGTGCAGCGAATTCGGGCAGGCCGTTGTGAAGCACATGGGCTGATGCGGCCCCGTCCATCGAGTTGAGACGTCGCCGGCGCATCGTGCGTGCGATTGTCACGGAGCTACATTCATGCCTACGTTGACCGAACGGATCGC
>JBHHVX010000076.1:0-18242 GCA_046754505.1 Phycisphaerae bacterium
TGGATAAGGATACTTGTTCGGTTGGGACCGAGAAGGGATTCTCGGTCCAGCACGAATCCATTGAGTCGTGTCGGAGCACTGGGCCACTCACCGGCGGCGTTTGCCCTATAATCCTGTCGATGTCGGCACTCGATTATCGAACCGCGGGCGAGTCGCACGGCCGAGGGCTGATCGTACTCGTCGAGGGGCTTCCGGAAGGTCTGGTCCTCGATGAGGGCGTGATCAACGACGCCCTGCGGCGGCGACAGGGCGGCTATGGTCGCGGTGGCCGCATGGCGATCGAACGGGACCGCATCGAGATCCTGTCCGGCGTGCGCCGCGGCATCACGATCGGCTCACCACTGGCGATGCACCTCCCCAACAAGGACCACCGGATCGACGAGGCGCCGGCCATCGCCCGGCCGCGCCCCGGACACGCCGATTTCGCCGGGGCGATGAAGTGGCTGACGACCGACTGCCGTTCGACGCTCGAGCGTGCGAGCGCCCGAGAGACGGCGGCTCGTGTCGCCGCCGGCGCGGTGGCGGCGGGTCTGTTGCGGGCGTTTGGCGTGGATGTCGTCGGTTATGTGATTCGTATCGGACCGGTGGAGGCCGCACTGCCGGACGGCGCCACGCCCGATTTTCTGCGTGATGCCCGCAACGGCAACGAGGCCTATTGCCCGGATGCGACGGCGGCCGCGGCCATGATCGATGCCATCCGCCGCGTCAAACAGGACAAGGACACCCTCGGCGGCGTGGTCGAGGTGCGGGTGTTCGGGCTGCCGCCCGGCATCGGAAGCTGCGCGCGATGGCAGGACAAACTGGATGGACGCCTCATGGGGGCCGTCGGGTCGATCCAGGCGTTCAAGGGCGTTGAGATCGGTCTGGGCTTCGGGTGTGGCGAGCGGCCCGGCAGCGCCGTCCATGACGAGTTCGACTATCGCTCCGACCAACGGGAGAGCGCCAACCTCGGCTTTGTGCGGCGGACGAACAACGCCGGTGGCCTGGAAGGCGGCATGACCAATGGGATGCCGGTGGTGGTGCGTGGCGTGATGAAGCCGATCAGCACGCTGCTTCGCGGCCTGGACAGCGTGAACCTCGAAACGCTCCGGCCCGAGCGGAGCGACTACGAACGGAGCGATGTGTGCGCCGTCCCCGCGGCGAGCGTCGTGGCCGAACACGTCGTGGCCTTTGAGATCGCGCGGACTTTCATGGATAAATTTGGCAGAGACACGCTGGCCGAGATTCGGGCCGGCTATGACTACTATCTCGCGGCGGCACGAGATCTTCCGCCGGAGGGCCGCACCGGGGCGGCGGAGCCGGGCTGAGCCGGCGCCCCGTCGCGAAGACCGACCGAGCCGTTGACGTTTTCCAATGATCATGCGTCCTCATCGCCTCGTCCTGTTGCTGATTTCCGTGGTCGTCGTGGGGGGGTCGCTCGGTCTGAGTGCGGGCTACGGGCTGTATCATCGCAGCGACGCCTATCGGCACCGGGTGGAGGCCGACCTGAGCGAGTTCTTCGAGATGCCGTGCGACGTGGGTCGCATCCGCCCGCGGTCCTTCAGCGGGCGGGATTTCGAGAACGTCACGCTCTGGCTTCCGGACCGCCGGGATCGCGTCTTTTTCTGTGAGCGCGCGACCTGGCGCGAGGTCGAGCGGGCCGGCGGCCCCACGAACGAACTGGATCTGTTGAGCGGCGTCCTGACCCTCGGGACGGACCGGTGGCAGACAACTGACTATTATAAGGTATTCGCGTCCGGTCTGGGGCACGACTTCGAGGACCTGGACCTGTCCCGCGTCGGGTTGTCCGACTTTGAGGTTTCGTTTGCGCGCCGCAACCTGAGCATCCATTGCCGCCAGACGGGCGGAACGATCGACATGTCCGACCCGGCCGAAGGCGTGGCGCACCTCGTGGCGTACGAGTTGAACGGCTATCGGGTCCGGCAGGGCGTGCAGATTGTGGCCCGGTTCTCACCGCGGAACGGGGTCGAGGTCTCGGAGCTGTTCCTGGAGTTGCCCGAGGTTCCGCTCGCCCGGATCGGTCTGAGCCCCACGTTGGGTTCCGGAATCTCGTGTGGCCGGTTTGCGGGCGGCATCGAGTATTGCAGCGCGTCCCCGGTCGACGAGGTGATTCTCCGGGGGACTCTTACGGATGTTGATTTATCGGAGTTTTCGGACCGGCTGCCCTTCGGGCCGGTGCGGGGGCAACTGTCGGTGACGGTCGACGAAGCCCGCATGGCCGGATCGGTCGTCACGCATCTGCGCGGTCGCGGGGAGATTACGGGGCTGTCACTGGATTCGTTCGCGCCGCTTCTGCGTCGCGATTTTCTTGCCGGCGAGGCGGACCTGAACATCCAGTGGGTGGACCTCGCGCTGGGACACGTCAACCGGCTGGTTCTGGACGGGCGTGTCGACGGACTGGCGCTCGAGGCGATCCTGAATCCGCTCGGGCGGGGGGCTGCGGCCGGGACGTTGGCGATCGAGGTCCACTCGCTTCGTGTGGTTGACGACGCCATCGAATCCGCCGACATCGAGATCACGGCTGTGCCCCCGGCGGGCCGAGCCGGCACCATCGACCGGACGCTGCTTCTGAACGCCGCCCAGACCGCTGCGCACTTCAGCTGGCCGGACTGGCTGCCGTCGAGCCTGGTCCCCGACGAGATCGAGTACAGCCGGTTCGGCGTCCGTCTCCTCGTCCGCGACAACAAGATGCGGATACTCGGCACGCACGGCGCTGACGGAAAGACGATTCTGACCATCCGTCTTGCCGGTCGGTCGTTCGGCGTGGTGAAGGAACAGTCGAGTCAGATAGACCTGACGCCGTGGATCGACCGCCTTCTGGCCCGCGCCCGATCCTATGACCCGGACGGCGTGCGCCGGTGGTGGAAGTCACGGTCCGGCGATCACCCATCCCGTCGGCAGCCGTCCGGCGATCCGGGGGCTTGAGGAGGGGGTCACGCAATGGCGACGAACTTTCGGATGTTGGCGATCAGGTCGTCGACGCGATGGGTCTTGGCCAGGTCGAAGGGCAGAAACGTTCCGTGGCTGTGTTCGCTCGCCAGGATGATCATCCGGTCATGGCGGACGTCGAACCCGGTTTCCTGGGGTTGATGTCCGACGATGAAGATGTCGACGTCGAGCATTTTCGCCAGGGTTTCGAGCTGTTCGCGTCCCTGGTGGCGTCCCCAGACGAGCTGGAAGACGGGGCCGTGATGGGCCAGGTCCTCGGGACGCAGGGGACGGTCGAAGATAGACGCGTCGAAGTCGCGCATGTCGTAGCGGCTTGGCAGGGAGTGCGACATGAAGATTCGGTTTTGGGATCGGATGGCGATGGGAAACGAGGCGATGAACTCGTTGATGGCCTCGAGGACTTGGCCGGCCATGTCCGAGCCGTAGGCGAACTCGACCGAGTTGTTGAAATCGTCGATGACGGCCCGGCCGTTCTTGGCGATCGGATAGGCGGTGAGCTGCGACAGTTCATGATTCGACTGGATGAAGTGGACCTGTTCGGGAAACTTGCGTTTGTATCTGGCGGCCCTGAGGAGGACCTCGTGTGAGTGGTCGATTGCGCGATCGGTCGTTTCGGCATGGACCATCTCGTGGAGGATGACGTGGCGGGCGGGCCATCGCTCGAGGGTGGCATAGCGCTGCAGCTTGTCGAGGTTGCTGTGATTGCCGTGAAGATCTCCGGTCATGACGGCTTGACCGTAGCCCGGCAGCCGGACGATCGATCCGTCGCGAAAGGGATCGTCGAGATTCCTCTGGGCCGCGTCGCGGAAGGTATCGATGGCGTCGATCGGATCAAACTGGATCGGCGTCGAGCTCATGGCCGGCCCTCGCCCTCGTCACCGGCGTCGGCCTTCGACGGGCCGGTCGTCGCCTTGGAGGCCCGCCGCTTCGCCAACAGGTGGCGGGCGGTGTCGAGCTTCTGGATGACCTGTTTCATGTCATGGGGCCGGTCACTCCGCCGGTAGGCGCACGCATCCATCACCAAGCGGGACAGTCCGGTCGAGACTGCCGGATTGATCGAGTGAGGCGGCGGCACGGGCTTGACGAGTGACGTGTCGTGCCGGCCCTTCTTGCTGATCAGCGTCGGATAGGGGCGGTTTGTGAGCACCCAGTAGAGCGTTGCGCCGAGGTTGAAGATGTCCGTCTGCGGCGTCAGGCTGCGTCGCTCGACCTGTTCGGGGGCGATGTAGTCGGGCGTTCCCTGGATCCGCGGTTTGCGATGGCCGATCGGGCAGGCCTGGCCGAAGTCGACGATCTTCACGTTTCCGTCGGCGGTGAGGAGGACGTTGTTGGGCTTGATGTCGGCGTGCACATAACCGGATTCGTGCAGAGCCTGAAGTCCCTCGGCCAGTTTCAGGAACAGATCGACGGCTTGAGCGATCAGTTCCGGCCGGCTTCGCTCGAGGCTGACTCCGTCGACGAACTCCATCACCACCTGGACCTCGACCAGGCGCATCCACGACCGGATCCGTTTGATCTCGTACGAACGACGCAGGTAGGGGTGATCGAGCCGGCTCGACACGTCGTACTCGGTGATGGCCTGTTCGAGGTAGCGTGCGTCCTCATCGGCTTCGCGGAGCACGCGTTTCAGGGCGAAGATCTCGCCCGTGCCGGGTGCGGCGACCTTGTATATCTGCGATCGGGCGCCGACTCCCAACTTCTCGACGATGTTGTAACCCGAAACAAGGTCAGCCACGGCACGTCACATCACCTAATAAGCCCCCGGGCGCCGTGACAGCGGTGTGTGCCTCGGCTGGACCGGCTTGCGAACCCCTTACGACGCATCGGCATCCTAGAAAGAGGCCACGATTCGGTCAACACGTACCGGCTCGTTGGTGTGACCGACTCGCTCGCCGCGCGTCCCCGATCGGCGAACCGGTGTTGACAAGCGTTGATGCCGCCTCTACCGTGTGTTTGCGCGTGGGTGGCGTCCGACAATGGACGAAGGACGGATATGGGCATCAAGGACTGGTCTGAAAACATCATCGTCGCGGACCTTCAGGACGATCCTCAGTTCACCGAGGAACTGAACGCGCTGTCGGACCTCGTTCAGAAGCGAAACGGGTGCGACGTGGTTCTCGATTTGTCGTGCATCACTTATCTCAATTCGTCGAATATCGCCAAGCTGCTGAAGCTGCGAAAACTGCTTCAGAGTGACGCTCCGGGGCGGCTGAAGCTCTGCGCCATCAACGACAGCGTCTGGGGCGTGTTGCTTGTGACCGGGCTGGACAACATCTTCGATTTTTGTGATGACGTGCCGAGCGGTCTGGCAAGCCTTCAGATGGAGCGATGACCGTCGGCGGCCACCCGTTCCAGCCCGATCTGGAATACGGGTCCTATTGCCGGTTGGGTGACGGCGCGGCGGCGCGTGACAGGACGCGCTGCTCGCGCGGGGGCAATGCCCATGGCTGGTCGCTCGCCAGCTTTATCCGCATGACGTTCAGAGCGGTGAAGATCTGGGGATCGACATCGGCGTAGTCATCCTCCGGTTCCGGAATGGCCGGCTGGCTGGACGCACGGCGTTCCAGCACGGCCTTGGGCAATTCCTTCTGGTTCTTTCCTTTCAGCAGGTCGCGCTGGCGTCTCAGCCGGAGTATCTTGCGGTTCTCCTGTGGGATCACCGCGACCTCGATGTGCGGGTCGATTCCCCAGGTCTTCGCGCCCTCCTCCTTGTTCAGGAGGTACCACTGATCCGGCGCATCCTTGTCCGGCACATAGTAGCGATCGGTGGTCAGTTTCAGATAGGCCTGGTTGCGTGCGACGGGAATGAGCCGCTGGACGCTGCCCTTGCCAAAGGTGCGCTGGCCGATGATGCAGGCCTCTTTGAGTCCCGAGAGCGCGCCGGCGACGATTTCGCTGGCACTGGCGCTGTAGTCATTGACGAGCACGATCAGGGGAATGTCCCCGAAGTGTGCCCGCTTGTGGGACGGCCGGGCCTCGAAGCGTTCTTCGTGAGTGCTGCGGCCCTTGGTCTTCGCAATCGGCGTCCCTTCGTTGAGGAACAGCTCGCACATTCCGAGCGCACTGGTCAGCAGTCCGCCGGGGTTGAATCGCAGGTCGAGGATCAGCCCGCGGCAACCGTCCGCCCGCATCTGAACGAGGGCGTCTTCCAGATCGTCCACGGTTTTTTCCATAAAGGAACTGACGCGCACATAGCACACGCCGAAGTCCGGATCGATCATGTAATCCCACTGTGTCGGCTTCGTGGGATCACGGTGGTCACCGTGGACGGTGTGGATCTTGATTTTTTCCCGTGCCAGCGTGATCTCGCGTTCTTCCTGGGTGGTAGGATTCCGGATGGTCAGTATGACCTCGGTATTCGGCCGTCCGGTGATCAGGTTCACGGCCTGCATGATCGAGGACATGTCGGCCGTACTCGTGCCATCCACGGCGGTGATGAGGTCGCCGGGCTGGATGCCGGCGTTGTAGGCGGGAGAGTTTTCCAAGGGCGACTCGACACGAAGAAAGCCACTCTCCTGCTTGGTGATCTGAATCCCGACGCCGATGAACTCGCCGCGCGTATATTTGTTGAACTCCTCGACCTCGGAGGGCCAGATCACGGTGGTGAACTTGTCCAGCGGCTCCAGCAACCCGGAGACGAACTCATCCACCAAGACGCTCTCGGGCAGCCGCACGCTGTCGCGGTTCGCGGCGAGCACTCGCCGGAACACTGCGGTCACGGCCCGGCTGCCGAAGTGTTCCCGCCGTTTCACGTGGCGGGCGATCAGGTTGCGCAGGCGCGCCGCGAACGGGTCGAGCAGGTCCTTGTCACCGAGTTCGGGGAAGACCTCGACCAGCTCCGGTGTTTCCGAGAGGATCAGCAGGTTCTTCAGGCCGGCAATGCACAGTTTCTTGAAATCGACGTCGCGAACGTAGTCATCGTCTATTTTCTGAACGATGTCATGCACGACGGACTTGTCGATGCCGCGGAGGTCGGACTTCCATGCCCCCTTCTTGTCGTAGACCAGTTCGAAGTGGGCCCGCTGCCGGCACAGCTTGAAGCCGTCCTTGTATTCGGGATTGTCCGGATCGAATTCGAGCAGGAGGTTGTAGAGGATGAGCGCGTCGCGCCAAGCGCCTTCCGATTTATACTTTTCGATTTCTGCACGCCCGTGTTCGATGATGTCCTTCAGCCAGGGTTGCTCGATGAACGCTTCGCGATCCCTGGCGTGGAGCAGGGCGGTTGCCGCGTGGCGCACGGCCTCGCTCCAGTCCTTCTTCTCAACGAACTCGTTGGACTTGTCGATCTCGAGTTCGAGATTCCTGGCTCGGAGCCGCTCACGACTATCGGCGAGGGTCTGGGCATTCCGAAGCCAGGAGATCGCGCTCTTGACCGTCTCGTGACCGGGTTCGATCCGTTGGACGCTCTCCAGCGTGGACACGGCGGAATTGAAGTCGCCGGCCAGGACCTGATCGGCCCCTTTCAACCATTCTCGATTGGCCTCGGCGGTGGCGAGGTGTACCGGATCGGCATGGGCCGACTCGAACACGGGCGCCAAGAGCGCCAGTCCAACGATCAGTGTCGCGAAGCGAATGGGCGAAAAGCGTCTGGTGGACATACGGCCTCCGTGTTCTGTTCCGGCCCCTCGACGAGGCTCGGAACGGTGTATCTATCTCAAACGGACGGGACGGCTGGTGTTAACCCGTGCCGTCCCGGGCGAGGGCCGTCCTGACATACGCGTCCCGTGGCAGGAACCGACCCTCCGAGCTTCCGGCGTGGCTCAGCCAACATCAGTATCCCCCTGCGCAGCCCGTCATATTATTATATGACCCTGCACCCGGCCGGTCCACGTTGGCTGCGTTCAGGGCCGTTGTGCGCGGACGCCGCCCGGAAGTCATCGGATGCACCGCCCGTTCGACTTGACGTATCGCCTCGCGGCCCGCCCGTCGGTCGCCCCGTGCGACATCGCGCCTGCGTCATCGCCCGCGTCTCAGTGCCGATTCAAGGTCGTCGTATATCGGAAGTACGTCGCTCAGGTGGGTCAGGACCAGCATTTTTCGTATCGAGGCGCGCGGTGAGACGAGGCAGAAGTCGGCGTCTCGGCGCCGGCAATGGCCGTGTGCGGCGACCAAGGCTCCAAGGCCGCTGGACTCGATGAACACGAGCTCCGACAGGTCGACCACGACCCGATCGACGGGTTCGGCGGCGAGCCGGCCGAGGCGGTCGACGGCCTCTTGCGCGACGTCCATGGTGCATGAGCCGATCAGCCGAGCGATCACGAACTCGGCGCTGCGCTGCACGTCAATCTTGAACGGCGTATCGCTCTTCAGGGTCATGCCGGTATCCGTGATTGGGCCGCCATCATCGATTCCACTTGACGAGTCGAACAAGATTGCCTGGTTCGACGTACTCGATTTCGTCCAGATAGGCCTGCATCAGCATGATGCCCCGTCCGTTGGGGCAATCGATGTTTTCCGGTCGCGTGGGGTCAGGGACGCAGTCCGGCTGAAAGCCGCGTCCCTCGTCGCGGATTTCGATCTCGGTTCGTTCACGCGTCACGCGATAGCGGACGAAGATGTGCTTGGTGGCATCGCCGCTGTTGCCGTGCCGAACGGCATTGGTCAGGGCTTCTTCGAGAGCGAGCTTGATCGCGAACGCTGCGCCCGGGCAGTAGCCGCATCGCTCCACCTCGGCGAGGATCAACTCCTCCGGCCGCTTGGCGGATGCAAGATCGCTTTGAACGACGATCTCAATCACCCCGTTGTCCTCACACGGACAGGGCGCGACGCGGAACCATCGGAACGTGCGATCGACATGATCCGTTCTCGCCTGTCGGGGACCGGCCAGGCGTCCGTCCGGCCGCTTCACACGAGGGGGTCTCAGAAGCTCGCCTTCGCCTTTTGGGCGGAGGGATAGATGTCGAATTTCTTGTTCAGCTTTGTGATCTTGAAGACGTCGTAAATCTGCGGATTGATGTCGCTGAGCTTGAGGGTGCCGCTCTGATCGTCGACTTTCTTCTTCAGCTTCAACAGCATGCCCAGGGCCGCGCTGGAGAAGTGGCCGACGTTGCCGAAGGACAGCAGCAGGTTTCCCGAGCCGGACGTCTCGACCAGCTTGAACAACTCGTCCTCGATCTCCGCAATGCACATCTCGTCCAGGATTTTCCGGTCCGAAAACTCCACCAGTGAGATTCCGTCCCAATCCCGAATCTTCAACCGCGTCGTTGATTCTGCCATAGTCGCTCCAGTTTTCTGTGCGTTCGTGTCGTTTTCGGCCGGAGCCTCTCCCGCGCCGGCGGCACAGCGGCGCTCCGAACGGCGTCCGTCCCGACCGGACTCCGCGCCATGCGCCGGTTGGAAGCGGCCTCCGCGCCGTGGCCGCACGTCGGAATATTCTAGCCGGGCGGTCGCCCGCCGCCAACCGAAGCGGTTCCAGCGCCTGAGAGGGTACTTGCAAAGTCCTTTCGGAGGCGCGATCGTGAGGGAGTGGGCCGCGTTGGGCCACGAAGCCCCCGCGGGTCCTGGATTGAGAAGCCCTTCTCGGTCCCGGCCGGCATAGGAACGAGAAGGGGTATGTGTTTCGCGCCCTCGGCGCGTTGATCAGAGCCCGGAGCGCAAGCGACGGGTGGCACACTGACCCACTCGCTTGCGCTCGGGGTTCGGATAAGGTCCACGCGCGGCGGTGTTGGTCCTCAACACGCCGAACAAGTACGAGAAGGGATTCTCGTTCCCGCGAGCGGCTTCGCGCGGGTCGGGTCGGCGGCTAGACTCCGCCGAGACCACGGCACGACCCGCAACCGGTCGCGTGACGGTTTCGGCGACAGGCTCGGCTGGCCACGCGCAGTTGGAGGACAAGGATGAGCGTCCCTCTCCTGGATCTCGCGGCGCAGTACCAATCGATCCGCGATGAAATCCGACCCGTCATCGACGCGGTGTGCGACCGGCAGTCGTTCATCCTCGGGCCGTATGTGAAGGCGTTTGAGGACGACGTCGCCGCCTATTGCGGGACGAAACACGCCGTGGGGGTCTCGAGCGGAACCGACGCCTTGATCTGCGCCCTGATGGCGGCGGGGATCGGCCCGGACGACGAGGTAATCACGACGCCGTTCACCTTCTTCGGGACGGCCGGCAGCATTGCCCGCATCGGTGCTACACCCGTCTTTGTGGACATCGACCCCGTCTCGTTCAACATCGATCCCGCGAAGATCACGCCGGCCCTTACGTCCCGGACCAAGGCGATCATGCCGGTGGACCTGTTCGGACAGCTTGCCGACATGCGCCCGATCATGGAACTGGCCCGATCGCGCGAGCTGGTTGTGATCGAAGACAGCGCCCAGTCCATCGGGGCGCGGCACCACGGCGAGCCGGCGGGCCGGTTCGCGGATATGACGACCTTCAGTTTCTATCCGAGCAAGAATCTCGGCGGCTTCGGCGACGGGGGCATGATCGTCACCGACGACGACGCGCTGGCCGATCGGTGCCGCATCCTGCGGGTGCACGGGGCGGAGCCGAAGTATTACCACCGGCACATCGGGGGCAACTTCCGGCTCGACGCGCTGCAGGCCGCGGTGCTTCAGGTCAAGCTGAAGCACCTCGACGCCTGGAGCGCGGCGCGGCGTCGCCATGCGGCACGCTATGACGCCCTGCTGGCGGACGTGCCCGGCGTGGTCACGCCGGTGATCGGATCGGACAACGTGTCGATTTATAACCAATACACGCTTCGAATCGGCGGCGGGCGGCGTGACGCGGTGCGGGCGTGCCTGCGAGAGCAGGGCATCGGCAACGAGGTCTACTACCCCGTGCCGCTGCACCTGCAGGAGTGCTTTCGGTATCTGGCGTACGACGCGGGCCGGTTGCCGGTCAGCGAACAGGCGGCGGCGGAGGTGCTGAGCGTGCCGATTTATCCCGAGCTGACCGAAGGGCAGATCGAAACCGTGGCGACCGCGATCCGAAACGCGGTGGTGTGACCGCTGTGACCCGTTTGCGGATCCGCTCACCCCGGTCTGGCGGACGCGGGGTTGAAATGCGGCGTTACTTGAGCGATAATATCTTGGACGAGCCGCCCGCCACGTACGCCCTTTATCCCCGAAAGGAGGGTTGCCCCCGATGTTCCATTCACGATTCCCGCTTGTCGCACTTGTGGTCCTGCTGTTTCCACTGACGCTGCGCGCCGAGGGGCCGTCGAAGCGCGACCGCGACGCGCGGGCCGCCTTCGTGGCGAAGTACCGCGTCGGAAGCTGTTTCAAGGGACCGGTCGAGATCAGGGTGATGAATCCCGACGGCTCGCCCGCCGTTGGCATGCCGGTCGGCATCAAGGGGACCTTCTGGTTGCCGAAGAAGGGATTCGACACCCCTCAACTCAGCGACCGGACGCCGCGGACCGACGCGCAGGGGCGCTGCGGGCTGGAGAGCTTTTACGAATGCATGTTTCCGACGATGTTCTATTCGTTTGACACCGAACGCCGACTCGCCGGGATTCGCATCTGCGAGGCGATCGGCGATCTGATGGAACCGCAGGTCATTCGCCTGGTCCCGGCGCGGTGGGTGACCGGCGAGGTCGTCAGCAGCGAACTCGCGGAATATGGACTGACGTCGTCTTACTATCGCGTTCAGTTGTATCCGGCCAATCCCATCAACGGCCGTGAACTGCGGCAACACGGCAAGAGCCCGCGGTTTCGATTTCTCGCACCGCCGGGTGAATATGTGATGTCTTTCCAGGGGGAGCACCTCGAATTCCGAAGGCACGTGAAGTTATTCGTGCCGCGCGGCGAGGGGACGATCGACCTGGGCAGGATCGAACTGCGGGCGAAGGGCGTCCTGCGCCTCAAGGGCAAGTCGGCGCCGGGGTGGCTGATCGACGAGTGGCTGGATGGCGAGGAGCGGACGCTGGCGTCGTTTCGGGGTCGCTACGTCCTGCTGTGTTTCTGGCAGGATGGCAGCGATCCGGTCCGCACCATTCGCAACATTCTGCGGCTGAGGCGTGCCTACGGCGGCGACAAGCTGGCGGTCGTCGTGGTTCATGTGTCGGTGCGCGGCGGACTGGACGTCGTGCGGCGGCATGTCGCCGCGTGGGAGTCGGAACCCGATGTAAAGGGGCTGGACCTCAACATCGATCGGTGGCCCGTTCTGTTGGCGTTGGACCGGAAGGCATCCATCCTCGGCGACGGCCAGACGTGCGATCGCTATGGCGGCAGCGTGTTTTCGCGATTCCTGATCGATCCGCAGGGACGGATCGTTGCGGCCGCCGAGTGCTATGACTTGTCGGAGCTGGAGGCGGCGTTGAAGCGGCTGGTCGGCCGATAGGCGCCGCTGGCAGGGTGCGTCACACAATCGGCGGGGGCTGTCGTGGCGTCCCGTAGGGACGAAGTGAGCCAAGCCCGGCACGCAGTGCCGGGGTCCGTGCGAAACCGAGGAGACCGAGTCCCGCAGGGAAGATTGAGACCTCAATCGTCCCTACGGGACTCGACTGTGCATGTCGCGACCTATCCCGGCACTTCGTGCCGGGCTACGATCAAACGCCCCTACGGGGCATGTTCAGCGAGATACGGCAAGAAAGACGCCCGCCGATTCTGTTACGGACCGCCGTCGGCACGCGCGGTCGATCGGACGGCGTGAGGTGGCGCCGGTCGGCGCGGCAACGGGATGGTGGCCATGGACGGCGGATTGAGAATCGCTACGATCGTGGGCGCTCGGCCGCAGTTTATCAAGGCGGCGGCGGTCAGCCGGGCGATCGCCGATCACAACCGGGGCGCGTCCGGCGTCCGGCCTGTCGAAGAAGTCCTCATCCACACGGGGCAGCATTACGACGACAACATGTCGCGGGTCTTTTTTGAAGAGCTGCACATCCCGCGGCCCCGGTACAACCTCGACGTGGGGTCGGGCTCGCACGGGCGCCAGACGGCGGCGATGCTGGAGCGTCTCGAGCCGCTGCTGCGGGACGAGCGGCCGGACGGCGTGCTCCTCTATGGCGACACGAACAGCACCCTGGCTGGGGCCCTGGCGGCGGCAAAGCTGAACCTGCCGGTGGCCCACGTCGAGGCCGGGCTGCGGAGTTTCAACCGGCGGATGCCGGAGGAGATCAACCGCATCATGGCCGATCGGGTCGCCGGGCTGCTGTTCTGCCCCACGCAGACCGCCGTGGCAAATCTGGCCCGCGAGGGCGTGACCGAGGGGGTCCATCGCACCGGCGACGTGATGTATGATTCGGTCCTGTTCAACGCCGAACTGGCCGGGCAGCGCAGCCGGATTCTGGCGACCCTGTCGCTGGCGCCGAAATCCTACCTGCTGGCGACGGTCCATCGGGCGGAGAACACCGACGACCCGCGGCGGCTGGCGGGCATCGTCGAGGCGTTCGCCGAGATCGACCGGCCCATCGTCCTGCCGCTGCACCCGCGGACGCGGCACCTGCTCGATTGCGCCCGCAGCCGAGGCGTCGGGCGTGGCAAGACGCTCGACACGATGTCGCATGTCCGCGTGATCGAGCCGGTGGGCTATCTCGACATGCTGACGCTGGAGCGAAACGCCCGGGCGATCCTGACCGACTCCGGCGGCATACAGAAGGAGGCCTACTGGTTCGGCGTGCCGTGCGTGACGCTCCGTGACGAGACCGAGTGGGTCGAGCTGGTGGAGGTCGGCGCCAACCGGCTCGCCGGAGCCGACCGCGGCCGCATCGTCGCGGCGGTCGCATGGGCCATGGCGGATTGCAAACCCGCCGCGACCGAGCCGCTCTATGGTGACGGCCATGCGGCAGGGGAGATCGTGCGCCTCCTGGCGGCGTCGTTCGGAGGCGGGTTTCGTGGTCAAACGCGGCCCGCGCCCTCACGGTCGCGGCTCTGACTGCGTACATGTCTTCCCATGCACGCGCCCAAAAGCCGGCGGTGGCGGCTGCCGCTCAGGTCGCTGGTTGGGCCATCGCAACGAGATTATCCGCGCGGGGGCTGGCGACGCACGTTGTCCGGCGGGCGAGCGCGTCAATGCAATCGACAGCCGCCTCCAGCGTTTCGGGCGGACGCGTGCGGAGTCCGGCCCAGCGGCCGTGGTGTCGGCGTGCGGCCAGGAGGCGGTTGACGCGCCAAGCCAGCGGCGCCGGCAGTTTGTGGACGTGGGTCTGCATTTCGGGCCGGTCGGCCCAGGATTCGTAGCGATAGTGGGTGTAGCCGGTGGTTCGGATGTCGGTGAACCCAGCGGCGTCGAGAAGGCGGCGCATCGCTGCGGCGTCGAACAGGTTGATGTGGTAGCGGTTCAGCCCCAACCATCGCCTGCCGGCGAAACGACGCCATCGGCTGCCCCAGTTCGGCGTGTCGATGCAGACGCGTCCACCGGGCGTCAGGAGGCGACGCGCGTCATCAAGAAACACGGTGGGATGCAGGACGTGTTCGATGACGTCGCCGAGGAAGACGGTGTCGAATCGCCCGGCCGAATTGCGCAGATCGACGAGCGTCGCGGTCCGGGCGTCGATCCCGAAGCGTTCCGCCGTCCGTCGAACGGCCGCCGCGGAGATGTCGATACCCGTGACGCGCCAGCCTCGGGCGCGTGCCAGCGCGGCGAGGTGCCCGAGGGCGCAGCCGACATCGAGCAGGCGCCGGCCTCGGGCCGGCTCTGCGGAGGCGAGGTGGACGACGTATTGCTGAACGGCGCGGGCCCAGCGTGACCGGTCGTGCTCGGCGAAGACGTAATAGGTGTCGGCGTAGAGCCGGTCGATTTCGGCTTCGGTATAGCGTGGGTGTTGTTGGACGACTCCACAGATTCGGCAACGGACCAATGTGAATGGGCGGCCGGGGCGCTCGGGGCGGGCCGCCGGGCGTCGGGCACGGCGGTCGCCGCCGCAGGCGATACAGCGAAAACGTGTGGGTCCCACCCGGGTCGCCGGGAGGGCGGCCGTTGGGCGGGCGGCGGGGTCCAGTGTGCAGTCGAGTGTCATGGTCGGGTCTTTCATCTACAGAGACAGCGGTAGGAAACCGGTGCCACACGCTACACCAGGCGCTCGCGGACAAAGGTTCGCACGCGCCAGGGGCACACGCCCGTGCGCGGGTCGGAGTCGAACAGTCGGGCGAGCTGCCGCTTGACGCGCCATTTGGGTTTCAGCGTCCAATGCCGGCCGTTGCTTCCGGGCCGGAGGCCGATCCGGTTGAGGGCGCGGCGCGTCTGTTCGACCACGTGGTCGACGGGCGGCTGCCAGCCGGATTCGTCGTAGATGCAGGGTGTTCCGAACGGATTCCACAGCGTTTCGTAGCGTTGCCGATTCGTAACGCCCATCGGCGTCCAGCGGACGTCCGATCCGCTTCCCCAGACGTAGTGCGGACAGCGGCACAGGCCGGCGAGGTGCAGCCCGCCGGTGGACGCCCCAATCGCCAGCCGGGTTCGCGACAACTGTCTGATCGCCGTGCCGAGCGGCGGCCGATAGGTCTCGACGGTCAGTCCTCCTTGCCGGAGCCGGGCGGCCAGATCGTCCCACCAGGCCGCGGACCGGTTGCGTTCGCCCGCGAGGCGGCGGTGACGCGGGACGAGGAGGACATCTGTCGTGATAGGTCCGCAGTCGCGGAGGTCGTCGAACCACTGGTGTGCCCGCGTCGTCGGGCAGATCGTCCCGTGATAGTCGGGTGTCATAAACGTCGCGCGGCCGGTGTCGAGGCCGCAGCGGGCGCAGGCGTCGGCGGCCAGCGCGACGGCGATCCGGCGCAGTTCGTCTGCCGGCAGGGGGCGGCCGTCGTCGTTGATGCGATGGTCCTGGTTGGGTTCACCGGGCAGGTCCGCGTTGCCGATGGGGCAGAAACGGACGCTGGTCTCCGGTCCGGTGGCGCCATACAGCGGGCGCCGATCGGGTTGCGCGCAGACGGCAACCGATCGGAAACGCTCGTGCGCGATCCGCCGGCGGACGCGGCCCTGCCAGGTCATCAGTTCCCAGCCGAATTCGCCCACATAGGGCGCGACGATCAGCGTCCTGTCCGTGTCTCGCACGGCGACCTCCCCGCACGCGGGCGGCATCGTGCCGGGTCCGTCTCACAATCGGCGACGGGGTGCTACGGTCGGCTTGCCTGCCCGTGTCCGTGTCAAGCACTGTCCGTCGATGCACTGGCGGACAAGCCGCCAGTGGCGGCCGTTCGTCCCGGCGGCTCGATTCCGACGCGCACGCTCTCCCGGCGCGGCGCGGGCGCCGCTGCCGGATTATCGGCGGCCGGAGGGCCGGCCCTTGATTCGCCCGAGGCGGTTGCGCCGGCGAACGTTCAAGGCGGGGCGGGCGATGGACCGATATTCGCCACAGTCGTTTCAATGAACCTTCCTACACGCCAGCCCGGCTCGCCGGGCGGCCTTGCGCACTTGCGATGCCCTCCGAACGAAACAGTGTGAGACTCGATCGACGTCCCACCATTGCGGTCCTCGCCGTTCACTATCTGCGTCAGGGTGGACGCTGTTATTACGGGGGCGCGGAGAAGTATCTGCGAAACTGTGTCGGAGGGCTGCTGGCGGCCGGCGCGAACGTGCATGTCAACCTCTCCGGTGATTCCATCTATGACGACCTCTCGACCGGGCCGGACGGACCGATGCTCCAGGTCGAGCGAACCGATTGGGTGGATCCGGACCTCGGCACGGATCGGCGGTTGCGACCCTGGCTGATCCGGCGGCGGATGGCGTGGTTTCGGCGGGTTCGTCCCGATGCGGTGTTTGCGGTGTATCCCTACGCGGGGGCGTTCGGGGCGTCGATCGTCGCGGCGCGGCTGTGCGGGGTGCCGGTCGTTTCGTCGATGCGGCAGATGGCCCACCCGCTCCCGGCGGCATCGGGCAAGCGGTGGCTGGGGGTGATCCGCTCGCCGGAGTTGTGGCGGCGGCGTCTGCGCTGGCGCCTGCGGATTCCCGCGTGCTGCACGGCCGTGATTCTCTTCAACAGCCGGCGTGTCCTGGATGAATACGTTCAGCTATATGGGTTTCCGGCCGGTCGCTGTCGCGTGATTCCGAACGGCGTGGTCTGCGCTCCGCAGCCACGCAGCCGGCGCGAACCCGACGCCCGGCACTTCATCGACGGCGGGCGGTCGGGGCAGTTGATGTTCGGCACCGTCGCCAAGCTCAGCCCCCACAAGGGTCCCGACACGACCCTGGAGGCCTTCGCGCGGCTGGCGGCCGAGCGCGACGACGTCGGACTGGTCTATTGGGGAGACGGGCCGCTGGCTCAGGCTCTGCGTCAGCGCGTGCGCGACCTCGGCTTGGGTTCGCGGGTTCACCTGCCCGGCCATTGCGACGACCGCGATCGGGCCTTTGACAATATCGACATCTTCGTCCTGCCGTCGCATCGTGAAGGCATGCCCAACGCCGTGCTCGAGGCCATGGCCCGCGGGCTGTCGTGTATCGTCTCCGACGTTGGCGGACAGACCGAACTCATCGAGCACGGCTTGCACGGGTTGGTGGTTCCGCCCCGCCGTCCGGACGCCCTCTTCGAGGCCATGCGGACACTGGCCGACAACGCCGCGCTGCGGACCCGGCTCGGCGATGCTGGATATGAGCGCGCTGGGCGCGACTTCGACGAGGCGCGGCGGATCCACGAGAACGTCGAGGTTATCCTGCAGGTGGCCAGACGGCCGTCTCGATGCGGCATCGCCAAGCCCCGGCGGCCGGAGCGTCGACATCACGAATCAGAGACCGAGTGTGTCGGAAAACCACTGAGGCTCACGCCGAATCCTGCGGGTTGGGTGCCTTTGGTGGGTCGTTCGCCAGCGCCGGGTCGCCCGCAAACACGGGCAGCAAGCTGCCCGTGGCACCCGCAAAGTAAGCCGTGACGGAGGGTCACGTCTTCGCCGCCATTCTGCCGAGGGCGCAGGCGATGTCGAAATCCACGAAGTCCGCGTGGTGGAAGATGATCGACTCGATCGTGCGCTGGACGTGGTCGCCTTCCTTGCTGTGGGTGGCGACGATGTGCATCACCTCGTCGGGCAGGCCGTGTTTCCAGCATAGGCCGACGCCGCTGAAGGGGTGCCGCAACAGGTCGCCGCGCCGGCCCTTGGTCGGCGTGCCATCCGGCCCCTTGACGTACTCGATCGGCTTGCCGACGTCGGCCAGCAAGGCCCCGGCGATGAGGTGGTCCCGGCTGAGCGGGACGCGGTCGCCATAGGCCTCCTTCAGCACGTCATGGATCGCGATCGACATCCGGGCACACGTGCGGACGTGTTCGAGGAATCGGATGTCGATGTCCCCGGCCAGCAGCGTGAACGGAATCCGCTTCAACTCGTCGATCGTCCACCCGCCGGTCGTGAGCGCGTCGACCCAGACGTCGATGACCTTGTCGCGCAGGGCGGTGTCGGCGATGTGTTTCAGTTCCGGAAAGA
>JBHHVX010000077.1:0-17658 GCA_046754505.1 Phycisphaerae bacterium
AGTTCAACCAGGGTGACCGGCCGCTGCCGGGCTACACGATCCAGCGGGGCGTGGGCCGTGGCGGGTTCGGAGAGGTCTACTACGCCACCAGCGACGGCGGCAAGGAAGTGGCGCTGAAGTACCTCCGCGAGAACCCGCAGGTCGAACTCCGCGGTGTGACGCACTGTCTGAACCTCAAAAGCCCGTACCTGGTCTCTATCCACGACATTCGTCAAAACGCCGAGGGCGATTCGTTCGTCATCATGGAGTACGTGAGCGGCCCGTCGCTGCGGGATCTTCTGAACGCGACGTCCGGCGAGCCGGACTCTCCTTTGTCCGGGCTTGGCGCTCAGAAGGCGGCGTACTTCCTGCGGGAGATCGGCAAAGGTCTGTCGTATCTGCACGACCGCGGCATTGTCCACCGCGACATGAAGCCGGGGAATATCTTCTATGAAGACGGGTACGTCAAAATCGGCGATTACGGTCTGGCGAAGATTATGGCGGCGAGCCAGCATTCGGGTCAGACGGTTTCGGTGGGGACGGTGCACTACATGGCCCCGGAGGTGGGCAGCGGCAACTATGACCGGACGATCGACATCTATGCGTTGGGGGTGATCCTGTACGAGATGCTTCTGGGTCGGGTGCCGTACAGCGGCGCGACGATGGGGGAGGTGTTGATGAAGCACCTGACGGCCCAGCCGGTGGTGGATGAGCTGCCCGAGCCGTTCCCGCGTGTGATCCGGAAGGCGCTCGCCAAGGACCCGAAGGATCGATACCAGACCGTCAACGAGATGGTGTCGGAACTGTTCGAGGTCGAGGACCTGAACCGATCGGTGGCGGCGTTTGAACCCCTGAGCCTGTCCACCCTCGCCGGGCGTGCAGTCAAAGAGGCCCACGTCGGAATCGGCGCTGCGGTTCGCCCCCTCGGCACCGGAAGCAGCAACGTCGGGCAAGGCGTGCCGCCGCCGGTCATCGACCCAGGGGCGGTCGCGGGCCGATTGGGGCATGCGGAGGGACGTATCGCCGGTCGCGTCGACCCCGTCCTCGCAGAACCGCACGCGGGCGAACCGGCACGTCCGCCGCTCAAGGTCGCCGAGAATGTCCTGCTGGCGGTCATGGCGTGTGCCGGTATGTCTACCGCCGTAGCGATTTTGACGGGCGAAGCGCTGCCGTTCGCGCTGACGCTGTTCACGGCCTGCCTGACCGTCATCGGCGGCGTGCTGGGCGGGTACTGGATCGCTGCCCGGAGATTGACCCGACACGGTCAGTGCGTGCCGAAGCTGATCGCCGCCGCCCTGGTGGCCGCCGTGATCGGACCGGCCAGCGCGATCATCCGACACGGCGACCTGTTGCTGTCGATAGAGGATTTTCAAGGGCTGATTCTGTTGGCGGTGTTGTGCCTCAACTGGCGCCGCCGCCTCAGTGAGGGCCGACGCCGACATATCTCGCTCCGGTTGGCGTTCACGGCCGGCCTGTTTGGCTTCGTGGCCGCGACCGTCCTCGGCGACGGTCAATGGCTTCCCCTGGCCGTCTTGCTCGCGACGGCATCGCTGGGATTCCAAGCCGTCGCAGGCTCGTTGCGATGGCCGCGATCTACACCGGAGACGGAGACTCGAACAGCCGACGACAACCGTCGCGTCGCGGATGTCGTCGCTCGCAACGCCGGCGTTGCCGTGACGCCCTGGAGCGACACCACCCGCGGAGCCGAAACCCTCGCCGCACCCGATCGGGCGGAGTCGCACCCGGAAGTCCGGCCAGCCGTTGCCACGAGGGTGCCACGGACCGAAGGTGTTCGGGCGGCATGGATGCTGCTGTCCGCCCTGCTTCTCGCCGCATCGAGTCTGACCTTCATCGCCGCGGGGGTCATCGAACTGGACGAGGGCATATTCGGTGAGTGCATCATCGGCGGCATCGCCCTGTTCCAGGCGTTTCTGTTCGCGCTGAGTTGCGCGGTCCCACGGTATCGCAACGGCCTGTGGCGCGGCGTTTTCAGGAAGGCGGTGTTTTTCGGCGGGATCGGCGTGAGTGCCGGATGCGCGGCTTCAATCGGTTTGTTCAACCTTGAAGACGAGGCGTTGTTTCTCGCTCTGATCGGTGTGATCGGTGGCGGACTGACCATGCTGTTTGTCTGGTTCGTTCCGATGCCGGCGTATGTGCCGCCGGTGGACACCCCCTTGGACGAACAGGAGAACGGGCGGCGGTGGTGGAGCGCGAAGCGCTACCTGATCGCGGGCGGAGCCTTGCTGGGTGCCGGCGCGCTGCTGCTGCCGATTCTCATGGTGAGCACCCACGAGAGCGACTGGCAGGATGTGTTACCGGGGGGCCTCATCCCGGTCGGCGCGGTGGGAGTGGCTTTCATCATGGCCGGGCTGGCAAAGGCGCGGGCCGTCCGGACAGGCCGGCTCGGAGCGAAGAGGATCACGCTGCCGCTTCGCAGGGTCTTCGATGTCGACGGCGGCACGAATCTGTCGGGGCTGATCGAGCGCCACCTGACCGCACTGGGCTACCAGTTGGTCAGCAAGTCGGACCTGCTCTGGTCGTTCGTCCGCGGCAACTGGGCCGCTCACGTGTGGCAATCCAACATTCAGGAGTGGCGAGCGAAGCTGAACATCGCGGCGTATGAACTGGCCGACGGCGGTCTCCGCCTGACGGTCTATCTGAACCTCGACGCTCCCTTCAAAGGGGCGAGCCGAAAGCAGATTGCCGCCCTCGATGGGGAGCTATCGGAGCTGGTCGAACTGCTGGGCGGGCGCGAGGTTCCAAGCGACCCGCAGAGGGCGGTGGCATGAACGGCGGATCAGTCGGCGTCGCGTTGGGTCTTGGCGTTGTGTTCGTAGTCGTGTGCGCGGCGGCCTTCGCTATCTACGCACTGGTGAAGCGACGGAGCTATTCCGGCGTTGCGGGCGTCGTCCTGGTGCTCTTTTTCGGCGGTGCGGTGCTCCTCGCCTTGCTGTTGCCGCTCCTGATGGCAGTACCCTCGAGCCCGGGGCCGCGCGCCACTGCGGTCGCCGTGTCCGGCAGTGAGACCACGGCCGGCGCCTCGGGGAAGGCCCCGCACGTCAGCCGCCAGACCGTCGTCACGGTCCGTTCACGGCCTTCGCACCGTGCGGTGCCGGGCGCGCTGTCGGACACGCTTCGGGGCCGGCGGCTGGGTCAGCTTATCGCGGCGGCGACCATGGGGGGACTGCTCGTTCTCGCCTACGTGTTTCTCGACGCCGGCGCGCGACGCCGATACACTTGGCCTCTCAGAGCCGGGACCGCCGTCGTTTTTCTCGCCATCTGCGCGCTGCTGTGGCGCTTCGGACCGTTGATGTAGGCGGTGGCGCCGGGCACCGGCCGACAGCGACGAGGCGACATGGACACCCAGGACGCGGACCAGTTCCTCATACAGGCAATTCGCACCGGCGACCAGCGGGCGTGGCGCCAGTTGATCGAGCGATATCAGAGACGGTTGCTGGCGTTCGCACGAAGCCGACTCGGCGCGGGCACCGACGCGGAAGATGCCCTCCAGGAGGCGTTTCTCGGTTTCGTCACCAGTCTCAAACACTACGACGCAACCCGTTCGCTGGAGACCTACCTCTTCGCGATCCTCCGATACAAGATCGGCGAGGCCCTGGCGCGTCGGCAGCGTCGCGCGGAGATCACCTCCGGATTCGACATCGACGACGATTCGCCCACCCTGCCCGCGCCGTCCGACTCCGAAACGCCCAGCCGCGTCGCCGCGGCGCATGAGCAGGACGCCCGCCAGGCCGATGTGCTGGCGTCGATCCTTCGGACGCTGATCGAGGATTACCGCGACCGCGGCCGGCTGGACGACCTGCAGGTCATCGAGCTTCTTTTCTACGTCGGTCTGCGCAACAAGGAGGCCGGCGCGCGGCTCGGCCGCGACGAAAAGGCGGTGGCCGGGGTAAAGTTTCGCGCCCTGGGCCGCTTGCGGGAGTTTCTCGCGGAGTTGAACGACGCCGACCGCGGACTGTTGAACGAACAGCAGGTGTCGAGCGAGACGACCATCGCCCGCGTCTGGCGGCAACGGCGGCTGAGCTGCCTGAAACGCAGCACGATCGGCTCACATCTGCTCGGCGTGCTCGACGAGCCGTGGCAGTCCTACACGGCATTTCATCTGGATGAAGTCAAGTGTCTCATGTGCCGGGCCAACGCCGAGGACCTCGCCGACGACGGCGGCGACCTGGCCAACGCCAACCGCGGCGAGCAGATGTTTCAGTCCAGCGTGGGGTTTCTGTCGAAAGGGACATAGGCGCAGAAGGTCGAAGCGCCGCGGGCTTCAGCCCGCGCGGCCGCTCGCGAGGAGCAACGCCCCGCCGCGGGCGTGCTGCGAGCCGGCCGAACGCCCGGGCGATGCTCGACGCCCTGTTCGACAATTACGCCGAGAACGGCGACACCGAGTTCCAGATTTCCCACGTGCCGGAGACGACCGGGAGTCGGGCCATCAAATCGAGACCTCGACCTCACGTGTCGCCACGGTCAGCGGCAGGCCGTTGGCCGCCCGGGCCTCGAGGCACGCCTCAATGGCCTCGCGTATGTTTTCCAGGGCCTCGTCCTCGGTCTTTCCCTGGGAGATACATCCGGGAATCGCCGGGCACTGCGCCACCACCATGCCGGTCTCGTCGGGTTCGAGATTGACCAGGAACTTCACGTTGATCTCCAATCTGAAACATTCTACCATTTCAAGCGCCGGTTGATCAACGGGTCGATACTGGCGCACGGGGTCGAGCGCCGCGGGCTCGGTAGCGCTACGCTTGGTGCTTCAAGACACGATGCCGCTGATTGCCGTGGTGCCGCGCGATTGCGGGGCCGCGCGGGCTGAAGCCCGCGGCTCTTCGTTGCGGGTTGTCGTTGTTGAGCGGGCATCACTTCGACTCGAAGAGGTTCCCCAATCCACCGAGCACGGAGCCTTCGCCCTTGCCGCGGGCGAAGGTGCCTGCGATGCGGCCGGCCAGCCGCGAGAAGGGCAGCGACTGGAGCCAGACGCAGCCCGGGCCGGTCAAGGCCGCCAGGAACAGGCCCTCGCCGCCGAAGAGGCTGGTCTTGATGCCGCCGGCGCGGGCAATGTCATAATCGACGGACGGCTGAAAGGCGACGAGGCAGCCGGTGTCGACGCGGAGCCGCTCGCCGGGGCCGAGGTCGCGCTTGACGATCGTGCCGCCGGCGTGGACGAAGCCGATCCCGTCGCCGCGGAGCCGCTGGAGGATGAAGCCCTCCCCGCCGAACAGCCCGGCACCGATCCGCTTCTGGAAGGCGATGTCGATCGTGACCCCGCGGGCGGCGCAGAGGAAGGCCGACTTCTGGCAGAGGATTTCCCCGCCGAGTTGGTCGAGGTGCAGCGGGATGATCTTGCCCGGGTAGGGGGCGGCAAAGCTGACCTGCTCGCGCCCACTGCCGGCCGCCCCGAACGTCGTGAGAAACAGCGACTCGCCGGTGACCATCCGCTTGCCGGCGTCGAAGAGCTTTCCGAGCAGGCCGGTGTTCTTGGACGGGTCGCCGAAGACGGTCTGCATCTCGATGCCGTTGGTCATGGCCATCATCGCGCCGGCCTCGGCGACAACCACCTCGCCGGGATCGAGTGTCACCTCGACGAACTGCATGTCATCGCCCAGGATTTCGTAGTCGATCTCGTCGGCGACCCGGGTTCGCGGCGCCGGCGGCGGTGTGGCGGCGCCCGGCATCGCCCCGGCGACGGTGGCCACGTGCCGGGCCTTGTTCCAGTCGGTCATGTTCGGGCCATAGACCAAGGCGTCCAGTCCGCCGACCGACGGCAGCGTCCGGACGAGTTCGTCCAGCGTCATCGGCCCGACGGGGTCCTTGCCCTTGGCGTAATACCAGCCGGATTGGTGGGACATCGGTCACTCCTTGTGATGGAACGGAAGCCGCGAAAGGGTATTGGGGAACACGCAGCGGGTATTGTCAAGTCTGGCGGGCGCTGACCGCGCGGCTCATGATAGACGGAGGTGTGACAGAATCGGCGGCTGGGTGCCACGGGCAGCTTGCCTGCCCGTGTCCGTGCAAGGCACTGTCCGCCGATGCACTGGCGGACAAGCCGCCAGTGGCACCCATCAGGGCAGCCAGGCGTTGCCGCCAAAACTGTCACGGACCCATGGTAGACCCTCGCGCCCGCTGCCCCTTCCGATCGAAGTCTGGTACGATAGGAGTGGGTCCTGAGCCATTTGGAGAATCGAAGTGACCGCCATCCCGATCGACCTGTCGAGCGACACCCAGACGCGGCCCACGGCTGGCATGCGCCGGGCCATCGCGGCGGCCGAGGTCGGCGACGAGCAGAAACGCGAGGATCCCAGCGTCAACCGTCTGCAGGAGCAGGTGGCGGAGCTGACCGGCAAGGAGGCCGCCCTGTTCCTGCCGACGGGGACGATGTGCAACCTGATCGCCCACGCGATCCACTGCCGGCCGGGGGACGAGATCATCGCCGAGGCCCTGACGCACCCGGTCCACTTTGAGGGCGGCGGGCCGGCGACGCACAGCCGGGCCTCGCTGCGGCTGATCGAAACGGAGACGGGTGTCTTCACTCCGGCGCAGGTCGAGGCGGCCATCCGGCCGGACGATCCGCACTTTCCCCGCACGCGGCTGGTCTGCGTGGAGAACACGCACAACCTACACGGCGGGCGGATATGGCCGCTGGCGAACGTCACCGCAGTCTGTGAATGCGCCCAGCGGCACGGCCTGGCGCTGCACCTCGACGGCGCCCGGCTGCTCAACGCGGTCGTCGCCGCCGGCACGCCGGCACGCGAATACTGCGAACCGTTCGATTCCTGCTGGATCGACCTGAGCAAGGGGCTGGGCTGCCCTGTCGGGGCGGTGCTCGCCGGCCCGCGGGCGTTCATCGATCAGGCCTGGCGATACAAGCACCTGTTCGGCGGGGCGATGCGACAGGCCGGCATCATCGCCGCGGCCGGCGTTTATGCCCTGGAGCATCACGTCGATCGGCTGGCCGAGGATCACGCCAAGGCCAGGGCACTGGCGGAAGGCCTCGCCGGGATCAAAGGCGTGTCGGTCGATCTCGCGGCGGTCGAAACGAACATCGTCGTCTTCGACATCGGCGGCACGGGCGCGGATCGCGCGGTGGTGTTGAAGCGCCTGCTCGATCGCGGCGTGCGATTCAGCCCGCTGCTGAAACCGGCGCAACTCCGGGCTGTGACGCACCTGGATATTCCCGAAGACGGTGTTGAGCGGGCGCTGGCGGGGCTGCGGGAATCGCTTGTGAAAAAGTGAAAGGACGTGCGCGAGGCGCAACGGCAAAGCCACGAACAGCGCCGTGCGCAGATGACCGGCAAGGCTACGGTGGGGAATGCGTGATATGCCGGAATCGAGAAGGCCGAAATTGCTGGACGCGGGTCGGGTAGCATTGCCGTCGCGTGGCATTATCCGTAGACTTCCCGCCGATGGGCGATTCGATACACAATCACCTGCTGCCGGCCGTCGTCGATGCGGTACAGAATGCGGTAGTCGCCCACGCGAATCCTCCAGCCATTGGGGACCTTTCCTCGCAGCTTGACGCCGCCCGGCGGGCGAGGTTCTTCAGATAATGCAAGAATTCGCGGATCAAGACGGGCGATCACATTGACCGGCAAACGTTTGAATTCCTTCGCCGCCGCGGACGAGAGCAGGACCGCATATTTCACACCTTGCCCTCATCGCGGAGTTCAGTGCGTACGTTTTCATAGGGAACGAAATCGCGCTCGGTTGCCACGGCCGCGTCCAGATCGGCGGCATCGAGTTGATCCTCGAGCGCTACGAGCAGCCGTTCGTATTCTTCGATACTGATCAGGACGCCGGTTCGCTGCCCTTGGGCGTCAACCACGAATCTCGGTTGAAGTTGCACGAGACACATCTCCTTTGACTCATCCCATTCTAGCCGCCGCCATAGCCGAGCGGCAAGCACAAATGCGCGGCGTGGGGCACAGGATAGACCGAGACAACGAGTTGCGAGAGCAGTCTCAGTGATGCCGATGGAGGATGACCACGCCATGTCGATCGCTCGGCGCTCCGCGGGGATCGCCGGCGGTCGGATCGTACAGCTTCTGTCTGGCTGCTGCTCCGGTGTCCGCCAGGGCGAGGTCGCGGGCGGCGACGCGCATGGCGCGGAGCGGATCGTCGCCGAGCGGCGGCAGGGTGTCGTCGATGTGGGAGAAGGTCTCGTAGCGAATCGTCACGTCGCCGGTGGCGTCGTTGCGATAGATTTCGATAATGCGGCCTTCCTGTGGCAGATCGATCGTCGAGGACGTCTCGATTTCGAGATATCCGCCGCGGTCGGCGACGCGATTGCGGTGTGTATGGCCCGCGATGTGGAGGATCACGTTGGGGTATTCGTTGAGCAGCGCCCGAAACTCTGATCCGACCAGCGCCGTGCCGTAGATCGCCCGGAGCGAGGCGCTGGGGTGATGCGAGGCGACGATCACGAGTTCGCCGCGGTCGCGGGCGGCGTTCAATTCACTTCGCAAAAACGAGACCTGTGTCTCCGTCAGGGAGCCGTCCACATACACGAACCCCGGCGCGATGTAGGTCGGGTCGCAGGTATCCAGGCCGATTAGCCGAAGGCCCGCTACCGGTGAGACGCTGTAGTAACTGGCGCCGCCGTCGGGATCGGAGAATCCGTGGCCCGGCGGGCCGGTGGTCGTGCGGAACATCGCCCGGATGAACGCGCGCTTGTCGAAGAAGGCCCGGCGGGCGTTCGGCTCGACGAACCGGGGCAGGTCGAACAGCGGGGGTGGCCCGGGGCGGGCCGGGGTCACGTTTCCGTGCGTGAGAAAACCGGTGGGATCGAGCACGGTCGGCAGCACGATGCCGAGCCGCGGTTGAAGCGGCAGCGGCGCCACGCGACCGCCGAGCGGCGTGGCGATGATCGGAAACACGCCGATCGAATAGACGTCGTGGTTGCCGAAGACGGCGTACCACGGAATGGAGTTCGCCTCGCCATGGACGCCGTTGCGATACAGCCCCTGGGCCTGAAACGGCGCGTGTGGGTCCAGCGAGGCCGGTGGCTTGTCCGCGGCGGCACGGTCGTCCGGACCGGTCCGCGGATCGATCATCGAGCCGTCGAAGAGGCCGAGGAGCCATTCAATCTCATTGGACTGGGCGTTGTCGCAGGCGTCCCCGGTATGGACCGCAAAGTCGATCGTGCGGCCCGCGGCGTGGAGGCGATTGGTGGTGCGCAGAATGCCGTCGACAATCTGCGTCGAGTACGCCTCGTAGGGCCGCCACGCGCTGCGCGTCACGACCTGACCCCCGGCGAACCGGGCGGGCGACTCCTCGTCGACGACGTGCGTGTCCGTAATCTGAACGAGACGCGCGACGAGCCGAAGCCCGGCCGTGTTGATGTCGGCGGACCGGCGGCTCGGCAGCAGCAGCGCAGCGTCCGGCTCGCACGTGGCACCGGCGACCGCGAGAAGGAACACCAGGATCAGGCCTGCGAATTTGCGGCGCATGGCGAATACCTCGAATCAACGCCACGAGTATATCGTCTGTGCTCCATCCGTGAGCGAAACCATTTCCACGCGGCGTCGGCTCTCACACCGGCATTTCGCCCGACACAGACTGCGATATAATGCCGGTCCGGCGCCGTTCGTCCGCGGACGGCAAGCGAAACACCGTACCGTTCAACAGGAGACCCTCGTGATGCGTCTGCCACGAATCATCGCTGCGCTGCTCCCCGTCATCCTCGCCGCCGCGGCCTCGGCCCAGGATGTCCGCTATGAGAAATATCAGCTCGAGAACGGCATGACCGTCATCCTGCATGAGGACCACGCCTTGCCTGTGGCCTGCATCAACCTCTGGTACTACGTCGCCTCCAAGGACGAGGCGCCGGGGCGGTCCGGGTTCGCCCATCTGTTTGAACACCTGATGTTCATGGGCACGCGACGCGTACCCTCGGGTGCATTCGACACGATCATGGAAGGCGGCGGCGGCTGGAACAACGCCTCGACCTCCGAGGACCGGACGAACTATTTCTCGTTCGGCCCCAGCGACCTGCTGCCCACGTTGCTGTGGCTCGACGCCGACCGGCTCGAGGACCTCGGCAAAGAGATGACCCAGGAAAAACTCGACAAGCAGCGCGACGTCGTCCGCAATGAGCGGCGGCAGACCAGCGAGATGCAACCCTACGGCAAGGCCGACCTCATGGTGTCGAAGATGATGTATCCGGAGGGGCATCCCTATCACCACACCGTCATCGGATCACACGAAGACCTCCAGGCCGCCACGGTCGAGGACGTCAAGAAGTTTTTCGCCGCGTACTACGTTCCGAACAACGGATCGCTCGTGGTCGCGGGCGACTTCGATCCGGCCGAGATCAAGCCCTTGATCCGGAAGCTGTTCGGCACGCTGCCCCGCCGGTCGGACCCGGTACACCGCCACGCAAGCCCCGTCACACTGCCCGGCGTTGAGCGCGTCACCTTTACAGACACGGTGCAGTTTGCGCGAACGTCGATGGTCTATCACAGTCCGGCCTATTACAAGTCGGGTGACGCGGAGATGGATCTGGTGGCAGCCGTGTTGAGTTCCGGCAAGTCCAGCCGTCTGTACAAACGACTCGTGTATGAGGACAAGTTGGCGACGGACGTCAGCGCGTATCAAGGCTCGCGGATGTTGGGGTCGCTGTTTTATGTCACGGCCACGGCCCGGCCCGGCGTGTCGCTCGATGTCGTCGAGGCCGCGATCGATGAGGAGCTCGGCCACCTGGTCAAGGATGGGCCGCAGCCCGACGAGCTTCAGCGCCAGCAGGCCTCGATCGAATATGGCATGGTCTCAAGCCTGCAACGACTCCTGACAAAGGCCGACCGGCTGAATGCCTACAACTTTTATCTCGGTGAGCCGAACTCGTTCAAGTGGGACCTGGAACGCTATCGCACCGCCACCGTCGAGAGCGTCCGCCGCTGGGCGGAGAAGGTGCTTACCCCGAACGCCCGTCTCATCATGCGGGTCCTACCGGCGACGGGCAAACTCGCTGCCGCCGACCGCGACACCCGCCCCGAGGCGACCGCCGCGAGATCGTTCACCCCGCAAACACCCGATACCCTTACCCTGTCCAACGGCATCACGGTTCGGCACTGGCAGCGGAGCGAGTTGCCGCTGGTCAATGTTCAAATGCTGCTTCGCGGCGGATCGATCGACGATCCGTCCGACAAGGCGGGATGTGCCTACCTGACGGCCGCGATGCTCGACGAGGGTGCGGGCGACCTCGGGGCGCTGGCCTATTCCGACGCGCTTGACTTGCTCGGGGCTTCCGTGACGGCGAGGGCCGATCACGAAGCGACGACGGTCCGCCTGTCGGTGTTGAAACGCAATCTCGACGAGGCGATGAAGCTCTACGCCGACGCGATCCTGCGGCCGCGATTCGAACCGAAGGAGTGGGACCGAGTCCGGCGGCTGCACATCGAGTCGCTCAAACAGGCCGAGGATCGGCCGACCGCCGTGGCGTCCCTCGTTGGGATGCGGGCGTACTTCGGCGACACCCACCCCTACGGAAGGCCGGTGCGGGGCACGGTGGCGTCGGTGGGCTCTGTGTCGCTTGATGATCTCAAGAACGTGCATCGTCAGGTCTTTGTCCCGGAGAACGCCACGCTTCTGACCGCCGGAGACCTGACGGCCGACGAAACGAAGAGCTTGTTGGAACGCACCTTTGGCGCGTGGAAGGCGCCGTCGGAGTGGGCGAAGGTCGAACGGCCAACGATTGACCCGCCGGCGAACCGGGGACTTCGTGTCGTGCTCGTGGATAAGCCCGGCTCGGTCCAGACGGTCATCCGGTTCTACATGCCCGGCCCGGCGTATGCGACGCCGAACCGGATCCCGCTGCGGCTGTTCAACACGATCCTGGGCGGCAGCTTCACGAGTCGTCTGAACCAGAACCTGCGCGAGGACAAGGGCTACACCTATGGCGCCCGATCCGGTTTTGTGATGGAGCCGTCGGTCGGCTATTTCGCCGCGTCGTCCAACGTGCAGGCGAAGGTGACCGGCCCGGCGCTCGCGGAGTTTCTGAAGGAGTTCAAACGAATCCGCGGCGGCGACATCTCACCCGAGGAGGCGGCCAAGTCGCGGCGATCGCGGCGGACGAGCCTGATCCAGTCGTTCCAGGGTCTCGGAGGAATCCTGTCTGCGGCCACCACGTTCGAGTTGAACGGCCTGCCGTTTTCGACCCTTGGCGACGAATTGAACGCGATTCCGAGCATCACGGCGGACGCCCTCAACGCGCTGGCCGACTCGTCGATTCCGCTGGAACACGCCTTGATCGTCCTCGTCGGCGACAAGAAGACAATAGTCGAACAGATCGCTGAGCTTGGCGTGCCGGCATCGGTGGAATTGACCGTCACGGGCGAGACCAAAGCCGCGAAGCAGGCCGACCTGAACTGACGCGGCGGTGCGTCGCGCACCGGTCACAGCCGCGACGGGTCAGAACCGCGACCCTGAGCGGGCGAACAGCGGTGGCGTCCTGCCGTGCATGAACGTCGCAGACCGGCCGCCTGCGCCGCATTCGTCCACTTGCTGACGCGCGTGGCACTGATCGGGCGCTTCTCGCATATCAGTCTGGGACAAATAGAAAAGTGCAGGCACGAGCCAACCGTCCATGTTGGAGATATCCACTGTTCAGAGCGGCATCTCCCCGCGAGTTCGGCCAGTGCCAACAATGCCATAAAAACCGCTCAAACCTCCTCCCTCAGCGCCCGTATCTGCGACATGATGCACTCGGCCACCTCGCGATAGGCGGCCCGGTCGTGGGGCCGCTGCGACCACTTCGACAGGTCCACGGGCCGACCATAGCGCACGACGGCGTGTTGCGGGCAGAGGAACGGCGTGTACACGTCGCCGCGATAGTATGTGCCGGAGATGTGCGCCGGGATGACCGTGGCGCCGCTGCGAAGCGCCAGCATTCCGATCCCTTCCTGAATCGTCTGCCAGTCATCGGGGGGGACAATATGACCCTGCGGAAAAACGCCGATCGCCTTGCCGGCGGCCAAGTGTCGCAACGCCATCTTGACGGACGCGATGTCGACGCCCGTACGATTGACAGGAATGCACTCACCCACACGCACGAGTCGGGACATCAACGGGATGGCCGTAAACTCTCGAGCCACCATGAAACTGACGTAGCGGTTGGGACTGGTGGCCGTCAGGAGGAAGGGGTCAATGCTGGAGTTGTGGTTGGCGGCCACGATCACCGGACCCTCCAGCGGTACGGTGCAAAGGCCCGCGCGCCGGACGCGCGCGATCAGGCGGGCGTGCAGTTCGATGAGATTGATCCAGAACGTCAAGGCGGGGCCATGTCGCCCACGGCGGAGCCGGACACGCGTGGCGCGGATGCCGGCGGTGAGCAGCGCCAGACCGATTCCGCCGAGAACCCACGGCACGTATCGATCGATTGCCTGCCACCGGGGTAGCCCCAAGAGTCCCGTGGCGAGCAGCAACCCTCCCATCGACGCAAAATCCTTGACGCCGATGACCCGGCCCAGCATAAAATCCGGCACGATCTTCTGCAGGAGCGCGTTGGCGCTGACGAGGATCCCCGATCCGAACAGGCCACACGCGAACAGACAGGCGGCACCCGCTCCGGCTCCGAGCCGATTCACGAACGCGACCACCAGGACGAGCATCGACAGCCCGGCCCCGACAAACGACCATGAAATCGCGATCTCGCTCTTGAGGGCGTCGCCCATCGCGCTCACGAGAAACGCTCCCGCCAGCATTCCGAGACCGAGCGCACCGTAAAAGTCCTTGATATCGCCCAGTCCCCCGCCGAAAACGCCCTTGACGAGGGCGGGCACCATCGAGCGAACGGCGATCCCGGCGGTCCAGAACAGCACCATGAATGCGATCAGCTCGACGACGCGCCGATGGGTCCGGCAGTAGGTGAATCCGTCGCGAAGCTCGGCCCACCCTGTGCGGTCTCGCGTCGCGACCATGCGTCTGCGCGGCGGAACAATCAGGAGGATGAATGCCGCGCTGAGCGCGAACGTCAGGGCGTCGGTGCGAAAGCACACCGCCGCCCCGTACGCCTCCAGGACGAACGTGCCCAGATAGTAAGAGACAATTGCCGCAATCGGTCCCATGGCGTTCATCAGGCCGTTGGCCCGAACGATCTGGTCTCGGCGGACGAGCGTTGGCAGCATTGCCGCGCGGGAGGGAGAAAACAGCGCTGCGAACAAGCCGAGGACCAGCAGCGGGGCGCAGTACACGGCCGGAGTGAAGATCGCCAGACGCTCCGGCGTCGTCGGTCGAAGCTGCAGCCGCCCACCCTCCAGGGTGTCGAACAACACCGCAAACGCCGAGAACAGCGACACCATCAGCAGCGCGCGAATGCCGTCCGCCGAAATCATGATCCACTTGCGAGGCAGCCGGTCCGCCAGCCAGCCCATCACAGGACCGAACACGAAGAACGGAAGGAAGAAGGCGAACATCATCATGGCCATGATGCGCGTCGAGTCATCACGGCCGATGGCATCCTGCATATCCAGGAGGGCAATCTCCGAAAGATGATCGCCCAAGGCACTGATGGTGTAGGCGCACCAGAGCAGAACGAAATTGCGATTGCGGAGGACCGGACCGAGCGGAGTCGCTCTCAGATCATTACCGGTGCCATGGTACGTCTGTTCAGACATGACAGGGCGGCCCGTGAAACCCGCTGCGGGGCCAAGAGCAGTTCAGCGGCGGCAGAGCACGTCGATCCCGATCGACGCATGGGGCGGCCTCACGGCGCCGCCAGAATCGGCAGTTCCACGCGCTTGACCGGATCGGCAGGTGGGTCGAGCTTGTGGGCCTCGCGGGCATCCGGAGGAATGGCCGTCGGCCGGCGCGTCTCGATCTCGTCGGGCCGCGCGCGAACGACCGGAAGCCGTGCGCAGGGCGGGCGCTCACAGTACTCGATGGGACCGCGCCACAGGCGCCAGGCCCATCGTGCGGAATCGACGGACGTCTTTGCAAGAGCGGCCATGCCGATAAACTGCATGCCGATGTCCGCGCCCGCCAGACGCCGCTTCGGCCGCACGATCGCACCGAAGAGCGTCAACGGGTTGTAGAAACTGGCGTAGCCCGTGATCAGGTTCCACTGCTTGAGCCACGGCCGCGTTTCCGACGTGGCGACCACGTGATTGCCGTCGAAGTGGGCCTCGTCTACGGGCCGTCCGGCGATCCGCTTGAACACATGGCCGTCGTTGTACGGCTTGTCGTAGAAGTTTGTTCCCACGGCGGGCGTCAGGGCCGTGATCTGAATGCTGATCGCGCCGGCGCGGCGCAGGTATCGCACCTGATTGACCAACCCATACGTGCCGCGACGCGTGTACAGCGGCTGGCCGTCGTGGTGCATCATCATCGGCATCGGACAGATGCCCCATGCGGTCATGCGCCGGAAGACCTCGGCCGTCTTGTCGGCGGCCTGGCCTTTCTTGATCATGGTTGCCGTCAGGTCCTCGACGCCGAACCACAGCGCCCGAAGCCCCGCCCGCCGCGCCTGTTCGAAGGTGTCCATGCTGGTGTATGCGTCATGCACCGTGGCTTCGGTGGCCCATCGCACGCGCTTGTTGAGTCGCCGCCCGTCGATCCGGCGCGAGGCCAGATGGTCGTACACCGCCATGTACGTTTCGCGGCGGTTCAGAAAGTTGTCGTCGGTTCCGAAAAAGGTGCGCAGCCCGTACTCGCGCCACAGCCACTCCATCTCGTCGCCCATGCGCTGGGGACTCTTGAACCGAAACGAGTTCTGGTTGTAGGCTGGAATCGGGCAGTAGCTGCACCGGAACTTGCACCCGTGCGTCATGATCAGCGACGTGATCCGGGCGTACTTGTGAATCCGTTCTCCCGGAATCGGACGCGCCGACAGCCGCTCGCCGCGATGCTGAGGCTCCATCCTGCCGAATGCCGACAGCGGCATGGCCAGTTCGTCCAGGTCCTGGACCAGCCGCTGAATACCCGTGTCGACCAGATGGGCCTCGCCGCCGCCGGGCGGATCGACGCGATAAACCAGACCGGGAATGTCGTGCAGCGTGTCGCCGTCGCGCGCCCGCAGGAATGCCTGACGCATCGTCTCACCGGCGGCCCGGCAGTCCAGCAAACGCTCGAGCAATTGCAGGAGCACATAGGTCTCGCCCGTGACCGCGATGTCCGCGTTGATTCGCCCTTCGTCCCCCTGCGCAAAGAAGTCCCACGGCTCGTAGATCGACTTGGGACCGCCGCAGAGAATCAGCGGCCTCCGAGACTCCGGAATCTCGCACGCGTCGGCGACGAGGCTGTACGCCTCGCGCGCGTGGATCTGCATGCTGCTAACGAGCAGGATGTCCGGAACTCGACCGTCGATTTTGGCGAGGCTTGGGCGCACATTCGGCGACCAGAGTTGAAACACGATCCGTGACCGCGTAAGGCCCGCGGCATCCAGACCGTCCGCCACGGTGCGAACGCCGGCCGGAATGATTCGCCAGTCGGCGAACAGGAACGGCAGCAGACGCGTCCGCCGGTCAAAGGCGTACATGATCAGGGCCGTCAACTCGCGCATCCGCGGGTTGGCCGCCAATCGCCGGGTCAGTTCCGTCATCCCCCCGGGTCTGACGTATTCATCGCCGAGGGGTCTCTTGGGTAACTCCATAGGGGCCAGAACCTAACGTGCTCCGGCGGCTTTCGCAACCGGAATGGACATTTACTGCTCACCGTCCGTTGCCTCGAAAGCGGTCTGCGCATCGGTGACAGGACACGCGCCTATGGCGCCTCGTCAACCGGCGATTCTGCGATCTCTGTATCCACAGCGGGTGGCACGGAATCCGCGTGTTCGTCCGCATCCTGCTTGAGTTCGATCGGCGTCTTGTCGGGCGATTTATCCTTGGGCGAGGCATCGCCTCCCGCCAGGGCCTCCACCTTGGGCAGATCATTCAGGCTCGGCAGCCCGAACACCTCAAGAAACCGCTTGGTCGTGCCGTACAGCATCGGGCGACCCAGATCTTCGGCCCGACCGACGATCTTGACCAGATTCATGTCGCGCAGCCGGTTCATCACCTCGCCGACGGCCACGCCGCGGACGGCCTCGACCTCAGCCCGCGTACACGGCTGCTTGTACGCCACAATCGCCAGCGTCTCCATCGCCGCCGGTGTCAAGCGGGCTTCCTGCCGCGCCCGCAGCAGCTTTCGCAGCCATGTGTTGTAGGCCGGCAGCGTCATCATCTGATAACCCGCCGCGATCTGCTCGATTCGGAAGGCCTGCCCGTGCTCGGCATACTGCCGGTTCAGGGACTCGATGTGCTGCCGCACGTCGCGGCCGGTGCCGACACCGAGGACCGAGGCGATCTTGGCTGCCGGCAGTGGCGAATCTGCCGAGAACAGCACCGCCTCGACCACACGCTCCGGCACGATCTCTTCAACGCCATCATCGCCGGAGCCCGGGGAGGTCACCGGGTCCGCCGCGTCGCCGTCGAGTGCCTCCGCCGCCGACTCGGTCTCATCGTGTGTATCGGTGTCGCCTTCCGCATCGGCCGGGTCATCCGCGACCGATTCGCACGCGGGGGCCGTCAGTTCGTCCTCGGCGCGATCCTCGGCCTCGTTCACCGGGGGCGCGACCTCGCCCTCGGACGGCGTGTGTTCTCCGCCATTCATTGCATCTTCCAAGGTAGCCAGAATACCTTCCATGGCTAGGAGTCTGTCCGAGAAACCAACTGGGTCGACGAGGCGTGGGTCTCGGAATCG
>JBHHVX010000078.1:0-17641 GCA_046754505.1 Phycisphaerae bacterium
GACCGACCACAAGAACCCGGGCTATCTCGACACGCTGGCGCTCGCCTATCACCGCACCGGCGACACGGCCCGGGCCATCGAGACCCAGGAGAAGGCCGTCGCCCTCCTGCCCCCCGGCGACTCGCCGACCCGCAAGGAGTTCGAAGCCCGCCTCGAAGAGTTCCGCCAGGCCGGCGCCAGTCAGTCTGCCACAACTCAACCGACGCCCCAGGCCGCATCGCAGCCCGCGCCCGCCACCCGGCCGGATGTGTGGCAGAATCGGCGGACCAGTAAACTACGCACCCGTGCAGCGTCACCCTTGTATTGACGGCGGGTGTGGGCAAGATCGCGTTGGCATCTTTCAGAAGAATTGCACCGGCGGGACGCCGATGCTCCCCAGCCAATGGGGCGTGGGCGAGCACTGAGGCACTGGCGGACAAGCCGCCAGTGGCACGCGGCAGAAACGTCGAAAGGTCGAAAGGTCAAGACGTCAAAACGTCAAAACGTCAAAACGTCAAAACGCCGGATCGTCCGCTCGCTGGCGGTCGCGTGTCGGATCGGGCCTGCTCCGTCCGCCGCCAGCGCCACGGCCTCGGCGACGTTCGCCGGCTGCGGACGTCACTGGTATTCACATGAACACCGGGCTACGATGCACCGGTCCGACGCGACCTCCCGAGACCTTTCGATGGATCCCGCGCTGCTGCGCATACTCGATGCCAACCTGAACCGCGCCCGCGAGGCCTTCCGGACGCTTGAGGAGCATGTCCGTTTCGTCCTCGACGACGCCGCTCTGACCGCACGCGTGAAGCAGTGCCGGCATGATCTGGCCGCCGTCAGCGCCGCGTTGCCGGGGATCGACATGCTGGCCAACCGGGACATCGAACACGACGTCGGCGCGTCCGTGACGACGCCGACCGAAGGCGTCCGGACCAACGCAGGCGACGTCGCGGCGGCCTCGGCCGGGCGTGCCACCGAGGCCCTGCGGTGTCTCGAAGAGTACGGCAAGGTCATCGACCCGGCCCTCGCCGCACGGTTCGAGCAGTTGCGCTATGCCGTGTACGCCCTCGAACGAGACATCGTCGTCACAGGCCCCCGCCGCGCACGGCTGCGCGACGCCCGCCTGCACGTATTGCTGACCGAAGCCCTGTGCAGTGGCCCGTGGTTGGGCGTCGCGGAAGCAGCGATCGCCGGCGGAGCGGACGTTCTGCAACTGCGCGAAAAGTCGTTGCCGGACGGCGAACTGCTCGATCGGGCCAGGCGGCTGCGCACCCTGACGGCCGCACGCGGCGCGCTCTTCTTCGTGAACGACCGCCCCGACATCGCCCGGCTCGCCGGTGCCGACGGCGTCCACGTCGGCCAGGACGACCTGACCATACCGGAGGTCCGGCGGATCGCCGGACCGACCGTGCTCGTCGGCATCAGCACCCACTCCGTCGAACAGGCCCGCGCGGCGCTCGACCAGCGTCCGGATTACGTGGCGGTCGGGCCGATGTTCACCTCCCCGACCAAGCCGGCCATCGTCGCGCAGGGACCGTCGCTGTTGTCAGCCGTGCGAATGCTCGCAGATTGTCCGGTCGTCGCAATCGGGGGGATCACGCCGGCGAACGTCCGTGAACTGGAGACGTTTGCCGGCATTCAGATCGCCGTCTGCCAGGCCGTGATCAGCCGACCGGACCCTGCCGCCGCCGCCCGCGAACTGCTTCAAGCCCTCTGATATCCACCCGCGCGCGTGCGACGGTCACGCTCGCGTGGCCGTGCGCTGCACAGCCGTGTCCTCACCACGAACGCCCCGCCGATAACCCCTGCGCGACCGCAACCGTATCGTACGATTACAGGTAGACTCCGTTCGCAACGTAGGTAAGAAAACGTGGGCATTCTGAGCATCACACCTGTGGGAGGGACATCCGCCATCGGCGGGCGGTCCGCGCGGTCGACACGACCGACTTCCAGACGCGGTGGCTCCGCCTTCGGCCCAGCCTTCATTCTGGGCGGATCCACAGCCAGTCTCACTGAAGGTCTTTACAACTCGCTGGGTTCGTTCCTGAGCGCCACACGTCCTTCGCTCCCGTCCGGCAAGACCGGCAAGGCATCGCCCGCGGAACGAAAGCGTGCCGCGTCGCTCACCGTGGCCGCTGCGAAGATCACGATCGGCGACGCCGCAGGCGGGCGCGCGATCGCGGAGAAACTGCTCGACACCAATGCCACCGATGTCGGGGCGATCCACGTCGTGGCGCGATCGTTCCTGGCCGAACGCAACTACGATCAAGCCGAACGCTACTTCGCTCGCGCCTCCGGCCTGGCGCCGAATAACGCCACCCTCCGGAACGAGCTGGCCGCGGCACGCTCGCTCAAGAAAGACGACGCCGATGCCATCGCCGACGCCCGACGCAAGCTCGCAAGCCCCGCCCATCGCGCCGACGGTCTCAGACTGCTGTCATATCTCTCCGACCGCAGCCCGACCAACGCCGAGGTCGACCTCGCTCTCGCGGACGGATTTGCCGCGGCCCGCCAGCCGGCGCAGGTCGTACGGTCGCTCGGCTCCGCCCTGCGCCATGCGAGCGGACACCAGATCGATGAAATCGTCAGCCGGGCGCGACAACTGGTCGAGGATCACCCGCAGTCGAGCGTCGTGCATAATCTGCTGGGCCGCGCGCTGGACAAGGCCGGCCGCCGGCGCGAGGCCCTCTCCGAACTCAAGACCGCCGTAGATATTATCCCGAGCCACGCACCGTTTCGGCAGGACCTGGCGAACAGCCATCTGGCCCAGGCCACGGACGCCGTAACCTCGGGCGACCTCATCTCCGCCCAGAAAAACCTGTCGGCAGCAATCGACCTCGACCCCGCCAACCGCGCTGCCTCCGAGGTGTCCTCCCGCGTGTCCGCGCTCCGAGCCGAGCGGGATGTCCGCACCGGACAATTCGCAAAGGCGCTAACCGATCTGGGCAGTGCCGCCGTCGGCATGCCCGACGACCCCGGATTCCGGAAGAAACTCGCCAGCCTCTACTCCCGCACGGGCGCGCACTTCGAGAATGCCGGCAGCGACGCTCAGGCGCTCAAGAGTTTCACAAAGGCCTTCGAGTTAGACCCCGAGGCGGGCGCGGCTCGACGAAAGGTGGGCGAATTGAGCCATACCGCCGGGCTAAACGCCTTGGGACGACTCGACTTTGATCAGGCCATCGTCGACCTCGATCGGGCATTCCAGGCGTTCCGCAACAACGACACCTACCGTCAGGATCTGGCAGGCGCATTCGATCAGCGTGGCCAGCAGCGCGTGACCGTCAATCAAGTCACGACCGCAATCGACGATTTCAAACAGGCCGTTGCCCTCGACCCGACCAATTCCGCGTTCCTCACCAACCTCTCCAACGCCCTCGACCAGCAGAGCAGTCCATAGGTGCCCTCGGTGCAGCTGGAATCGCTCGGCACCACAGCCGCCGGTGCGCCGTCACGACGCGCTCCTCCTGAGAATCCAAGGGTGTCGGGCCGGCTCAACTGTTGGCGCAACTGTTGGTACGCCACACGGTGCAGCAGGCCCCAAGATAGCCAGAAAACCCCTGTGTTTCAAGGGGTTTTCGGGACTGGGCGATAAGGGACTCGAACCCCCGACCTCGCGGGTGTGATCCGCACGCTCTAGCCAACTGAGCTAATCGCCCGAGTGACCGGGGCATTGTAGCCGACGCCGCACCGACGGCAAGTCAGCCGGACGGTCCTCGCCTTTCGCCTTCGTCGCTGAATTGATCGGCAACGATGCGACGATATAATCCCTTGGATCGTGTCTCCAACGCCAGGGCGGGTCGGGCGTGGCCTGTTGGACAGACATCACGAGCCGGGCAGACGGAATCGACGCCGCCGGCGCGGCGGCATGGAAACGGACTCTGCGGCATGGACCCCGACGAGCAGGACAATGCGGCGGCCAATCGAAACGGCGCATCGCCGGTGATGCGCCGATCCAGTCAGCCCGCTGTGCGGCCGGCACTAACGCCGACAGGCAGCCCCTGGGGGACCATGTTCGGGCATCGGGCCAGTCTGATGCTTCGGCCCCGTCGCGTCTCCCGGGTGTTCGGATCGGCGGGCATCAGCATCGCGCTGCACGCCGTCGTCCTCCTGCTCCTGATGGTCACGACATGGGCGGTCGGGACGCATCAGGCCCCCATCCAGACGGCCTTCCGCGCCCAGATTGTCCGGACGCCCGTGCGCGACGGCCCCATCGGCGGATTCCATTTTTCGGGCACAGCCCACGTCGACCGGCCCGACTCTGCCGGACCGGCCGAACAGCTCGATTCGATGCAGGACCTGGCCGCCCTCCTCGCCGACAGCAACGACTTCTCCGTACCGGTGACCGATCACCCCGGCGACGGGTCCGATACACGCTCCGGCGGCGAATTGCGCCGATCCGACGTCATCGGAATCGGCACGGGCGGCGGCGGCACGGGCGGCGGACGTCTGGGACGGCGAAGCCTGGCCGGCGGCGGGCCGGTCGGCAGCCTGTGGGGTGTCGGAGAGGGTCAGCGCGGACACAGCATCGTCTATGTGCTGGACCGCAGCGGGTCGATGACCGACATGTTCCCGCTGCTGAAGCGCGAGTTGCGAAAGGCCGTCGGCTCGCTCGAGCGGGACCAGAAGTTCAACGTCATCTGGTTCAAGGCCAGCGAGTTTACCGAGCTGTCGAGCCGCCTCCTGCCCGCGACGATCGAAAACAAGCGGAAGGCGTTCGAGGCGATTCGCGTGATCCAACCCGAGGGGAACACGAACCCGACCGAAGCAATCCGGCGGGGATTCGGCTATCATCCGGATATCCTGTTCCTGCTCTCGGACGCCGATTTCTATCCCAACAACGAGCGTGTGTTCAAGCTGATCCGCGAACGCAACCGGAACCACCGGACCACGGTGAACACCATCCTGTTTGTATATGACGAAACGAGCGGCGGCGAGCGGGTCGAGCAGGCGGTCGCCCTCTTTCGCACCATCGCCGAGCATGGCCGCGGCGTCTATCGTCTGGTTACCGAACAAGACGCTCGCAAGCGATGAACCATCAACCGCCGGGGAGCACGCGGGCGATGCGAGGAAACGGAATGCGACGCAGCGGACCCTCGTTGTGCGGAACGGTTGCGGCGGGCCTCCTGTTGGCGATGTGTGCCGTGTCGATGGCCCGCGCCGACGACGGCGCCAGCAACAAAGGATCGTTCATTGATGTGGTCACGGCCGGAATGGAGTGGCCGGGCTGGTTGATCGCCGGCCTGTCGGTCGTCTCGGTCACGATCATCGCCGAGCACTTCTGGACCATTCGCCGGTCGAGCATCGTCCCGCAGGGCGAGATCGAATCGGCCCGGCGCATGATCGAAAACCGCGAATTCAAGGAGATTATTGAGCACGTCCGCGACCGAAAATCCATGTTCGCCGACGTCTTGACCGCCAGCCTCCGCCACGGCCGTCACGGCTTTGAGGCCATGCACGAGGCCGCCGAGGAGCGTGCGGCCGCCTGGAGCAGCCGCCTGTTCCGGCGCGTCGAGTACCTCCACATCATCGGAAATCTCGGACCGCTGATGGGTCTGCTCGGAACGGTCCTCGGTATGATCGAGGCCTTCGGCGCCATGCAGGCCTCCCACGGCGCGTACAAACCCGAGGATCTCGCCGGTGGAATCAGCCTGGCGCTCGTCAATACCTTCCTGGGGTTGTCGGTGGCCATCGTGTCCCTGGGGTTCTTCGGAATCTGTCGCAATCGGGTCGACACGCTGACCGTCGCGGCCCACGCCGCCGTGCTGGATGTACTGGAGTACTTCCGCCCGGCGCCGTTTGGCGGGCCGCCTCCGAGCGCCGCGACGACACCCCCGGTGGCCTCCGACGCGACTCCCGGCTTCCCGGCGCAGGCGTCCGGCCCTCGTCCCGGCGCCGTCCCCGAATCGACGTGAGCAGTATGAGAAAGCCGCCTGCAACAACGGCCATCGGTCTCAACCTCGCGCCCCTCGTCGACGTGATCATGTGTCTGCTGATCTTCTTCATGCTGGCAACGAGGATGGTCCAGCGTGAGAACAGCCGGATCGACCTGCCGCTCGCCGCCGCGGCGCGCGAGGCCGACAAACAGACCCTCGGCAGCCGCGTGGTCGTCAACATCCCCCGCAGCGGCTCCGAAGACCCGGCCGACGCCGCCTACCTGCTGGACGGAGACCTCGTGACGATCGAAGAAGTTTACGAACGTCTTCAAATGGAGGGCGAACTCCACCCCGATATCAACTGCGTAATCCGTGCGGGGCGCGAGGTCCCCTACCGCTTCGTGGAGGCCGTGCTGATCGGATGCGCCCGCGCCAGGATCGGCAGCATCACCTTCAGCGCCCTGCGGGGAGAAAGGAGCGGACGATGATCGCCCGACGGGGTCTGCCACCGGCGCGGGCCGACGTACCCAACCTCGCGCCCATGGTCGACGTTGTCATGGTCATCCTGATTTTCTTTATGCTCGGAACCAGCTTCGGCATGCTCGAAGGCGTCCTCCCCACGCAGCTACCCTCGCAGATCGGCCCCGGCGGTGGCGCTGCCGTCACGGTCGTGCCCGTCGTCCATGTAGCGCTTCTCGAAGGGGCCGGTGCTGAGCCGTGTAAAATCCGCGTCATGGAGCAGCCACTCCCCGACAATTCCTTCGAAGCCCTCCGCGCGTTCATGGAGGACAAACGCCTGCGAGGAGCCGATGCGACCGGGCCGGTCGTCATCGGAGCGGAGCCTGACGTCGCCTATCAGAACGTCATCTCCGCGATGGATGCCTGCGTCCGTGCCGGATTCGGCAACATCCAGTTTTCCATTCGCACCGACGCACGATCGACACAGTCATCCCAAGGCGCGGCGGCGGTGACCCATGAGAACTAATACAAACGCCGGTGCCGTTCCACGATGCACGATTGCGAAACGGGGCCACGGCGCATGACCCTCTCTTTAACTATTCTGCGTGTCGCGCTCGCCGGCTTCTCCGCTCCGCCGCTGATCTCGACCTCGCTGGCCGCGGCCCCGCCCGACGCCGTCTCACCCGAAGACGAACCGGACGACCGCCTGCCGCGCAAGACCGAGCAACTCGTGACCGCCCTCGTCGAGCGCGGGATGCCGGAACTTGTCGAGGCGGCTGTCGCCGGTCGCCCGACGATGTTTCGCGCGCCCATCGCGCGGGCATGGGTTCAGGCAGGGCTGTCCGCCCGAACCGCCGCCCAACGCGAGCGGTTCTTTCAGCAAGCGGCGACCGTATACCGAACCGTGATCGAGCTTGAAAACGACAGGGCCTGGTTCGTCGGTGAACGCCGGCGGCTCCGCACGGCCCAGTGGCGCGTCGAGTTCGCGGACCTGATCCTGCGGTACTGGATCGCGCCCGACCTGGATCGCTTTGAGATCACGAGCGGCCTGGCCTGCGACCGCCGGCGCATCGCCGACCACCTGGAAGATGCCCTCGCACAGTACGACGACGCCTTGGCACTCCTGGACGATCTCGATGAGCGAAAAGGCGAAGACGAGGACCCGTATCTGCTCCTCGGCATCGCCGGGAAAATCGATGAGATGTCCCACCGTTGCCGCCTCAACCGGGCCTGGGCCGCGCTGTATGCCGCCATGATCGGATCGCGCGAAACGCGTGACCATGACCAGCGGTTGGCCTCCGCCCTGCACGCCTTCGACGTCGTTGCGCGGAACGCCACTGACCCGACCCGAAAGTACAACGCCATGCTCGGAACGGGGATGGCCCTCCGCGAGATGAAGCGATTCGATGAAGCCGAGGCCGTGTTGGATCGCGTGCGAGACTCGACCGCGCCAGCCGCCCTCACGGCCCGCGCCCGATACGAAAAAGCCCGGACGCTCCTGTCGGCCAACCAGTTCAACGCCGCCCGTCGCGAGTTGGCGGCCCTGGCCGCACGGGCGCAACGCGAGCCGCAGGATCGCGCGTCCGACGCCACTTTTTATGTGCGTCTGGCGGCCGTCATTCGGGCCTACACCGACGTGCTGGAAGCCGAAACCGACGAGGCGTCCGATCACGCCCGGGAATTGCGACGCAGCGCCCGGCGGGCCTTCGCACATATCGCGGATCGCGGCGGGCCGTGGTCGGACGTCGCGCGGGTCTATCTCGACGCCCTCGCCGGTGGACATCGCGGCGTCGAAGACCTGACAGCGGTCGAGTTGCGAAACATGGCCCGCAAGCGCATGGCTCGCCATCGCTACGCCGAAGCGGCCAGCGCCCTTCAGGTCCTGCTCGACCGAGAAGACGACGAATCCCCTGACCAGCGCCCGGAAGCCCGTTTCAATCTTGCCGTCTGCCGCTTTCAACTCGGTGACGTCCGGTCGGCGGCCGAAGCGTTCCTGGCCCTTGCCCGCATGCAACCGTCCACAGACGCGACGCGACAATCAGCCGCGCACGCGTTCCGTTGCTGGCGTCAACTCGCCCTGAAATCGAAGGACCCCGCCGACGCCCGCCGCCTTTCCGAGGCAGCAAATATCCTCTCACAACGGTCTCCAAAACATCCCCTGGCGAAGGAGGCCCCCTGGACAGCAGCGGCGGCGATGGAGGAGGCCGGCGATCTGACCGGGGCACGCGAGGCGTATCTCAACGTGCCGCCGTCGTCGAAACGCTACTGGCCGGCACGCCGGGGCGCCATACGCTGCCTGCAACGATCCTGTGACGCGATGCCCACGACCCGTGCCGCCACGCAGCCGGACCGGGCGACAGCGGTCCGCCGGGCGTCGCAGGCATGGCGGAACTTTGCCGATCAGTTGCAGGCGACCTCACCAAGACCGGAGGGCATCGACGCACCGGCTTGGATCGCAGAAGCCCGCCTGTCCGCAGCAACCTTGCTCGCGTCCGACGTACTCAAGAATTATGACGACTGTCTTAAGTTGTTGACCGGCCTGCCCGCCGACCGGCGTGTCCTGGCGCTGCAGATTCGCTGCCAGCGCGGCAAGGGCGACCTGAAGCAGGCCATCGCCGTGCTCGGCAGGTTTCTGGAGTTGTCGCCCGGGCCGGAAGCCGGCGGCGTCCTGCTCGGGCTGGCCGCGGAAATGGAAGGCGAAGTCGCCCGCCTGCGCTCCGCGGGCCGAGAGACCGAAGCCGCCCGAGCAGCCGCCGAGACGGTCGAGATCATCCAAGCCCTGGACGAATGGGTCCACACCCAGCCGGACACGAAACAGGGCGAGGCCGTGCGCCGTCACGCCGGGGTCGTGCGCATCAGCCTGGTGCGCGCCCTGATCCAGGCGGGACAACACGACGAAGCGCTGCGATTGCTCGACAAGGCCATGGCCGAAGCCCCCGATGACGGCAACCTGATTCGCTACGCAGCACGTTTCCAGGAGCAGGCCGCCGAGTCCGGCGCGCCGGCGAAGCGCGGAGCCGCCGCCGACCGAGCAGAGGCCCTCTGGGCGCGGTTGCTGGCAGACGCCGGCCTACGCGAACACACCCCGGAAGTTTACTGGGAAGCCCGATTCCATTGGCTTCGACATCAGCTTCGACATGGCCACGCAGCCGAGGTCGTCCGCGGTATCGAAACGGAGCAGGCATGGTACCCCGATCTCGGCGGACCGCCGTGGCAGGCGCGTCTGCTGGAACTCGCAACCAAGGCTCGGGCAGCGGCGGAAAGGGCGACGCCGTGAAGACGCGCGCCATTTTTCTCGGCGTATCGTTCCTGGCAGGACTGATCGGAACCCGCGCCTCGCGCGCGGAACAAACGCCGGCCTCCGCGCCGACCGTGACGCTCGACATCGCGGAGGGCTGCCGGCTTCTGGAATCCGTCCAGGACAATGTCTATTCCTTTGACGATCCCGCGTTTTACTGGTTCTGTCGCTATGCCGCCGTCGAACCGGAACCCTTCGTGCTCACCGACGCGGATCGGCCGCTCCCCTGGCAGTTCCTGCTCGAGCGCCCCCGCGACTACCGGGGCCGGATGATCGTCGTCGAGGGTACGCTCCGACGGCGGTTGGAGTTCCGCGTACCCGATCGGTTCGGAGACCGCCCGCTCTATCAGTCCGAGTTGTCCGGCCGCAACACACGGGGCTTCTGCACCGTGGTCACCACGACTGATCCGGCCAATGTTCCGCTCCGCTCCCGCGTCCGGGTCAAGGGCTGCTTCATCAAGGTCCGAGCCTATCGCACGAGCGACGGCACCGTTGGCGCCGGGCCTCTCTTGGTCGCCCGCGAACTCGAGGCGACAGACGCGGCAACCTCCGGATTCCGCCGTGACTCCGGCGGCGGCTGGCCCGTTCGCCCACTCGTGGCGGGGACCGTCCTGCTCGCCGTCGCGTGGCTGTTGGTGCGCCGGCGCGTGGGCCGATCGCTCCGGCCCGAATCCCGTCACGCCGGACCCGGCTCGATTGCCGCGAGATCAGACCACGATTTCGATTGGCTCTTGGACGGCGACGACAAGCCGTAGCCGGCAGCACCAACCCGCACCGGCAATCCGCCGCTATCGCACCGCCGCGGCCGCCGGGCGACCCCGATCGAAGAAGAGTGTCGGCAACGACTGCAACAGGCTGACGGGTTTGTAAAGGCTTTCGACCTCGCCGCGGCAGTTATACCAGCAGTCGGTGCAGGTATTCGTCTCTGCCCGAGCACGCAAGGCCTCGACGATCTGCTGGGGACCGTCGCGATAGAGGTTCGCAACCGGCCGGGCACGCTCCTCCACGCAAATGGCGATATCGCCCGTCGAATCGATATTGAAAAAGGCCGTCCCCGCGCGGCAGCCCGGCACCCCGCCGTCAAGATACCGGTCGAATCGGGCGAGATAGGTCGGATTGCTCAGAAAGTTCGGATATTTCCGCTTCAGTTCGAGCAGCCGCGGCGCGACCGGCCCGTCTACATACCGGAACTTGGCGACGCCGTTCTTCCGATCGCTATAGGGCTGAATCATGAAGTAGGCGTCGTACGAGGCGGCAAGCTGAATCAGCGTCTCTACGTGATCGAGGTTGTCGTGCAATAAGACGCACATCAGGTTCAGGCGTTGCCACGGGTGTTTTCTGGCCCGGCTCATGTACGCGAGGGCGCGAACCGCCCGGTCGAACGCCCCCTTCATCCCCCGGCGCCGATCGTGTCGGTCGGGATTGGCATAGTCAATGCTGATCGAGCACCCCCACAGACCGGCGTCGTAAAGCGCCTCGGCCAGATCGGGCGTGATGAACCAGCCATTGGTCGTGATGAACGGGAAATGCCATCGGGCGACGGCCCGGACAATCTCGGGCACGTCGTCGCGAAGAAACGGCTCTCCGCCCGCCAGCGATACCAGCATCGTGCCGAGCGACGCCAGCTTTCGGGAACCTTCGGTGAACTGTTCCACCGACTGCTCCGGTTGCCAGCCCATCGGGTCACGCCAGTAATCGCAGAAGCCGCAGTGGAAATTGCAGTTGTAGTTGAGCTGCCATGTACACCACAGCGGATGACGCGACGCATAGGCCCGGAACAATCGCCACTTTTTGGTCACCGGCGCGAGCATCCGAAAAGCACCTTTCCCCACGCTTGCAGCATCTCGTGGAACGGGGACAATCCTCGGTTCGGAGAATCTAGCACGGTCGCGCGGGGTGCCGCAAGCCTTGCGTGCGTGGAGACAGCGGTTTTGCCGGGCCGCGCCCGCGAAGCAGCACACGGCAGACCGACGTGTACCGGAAGTAAGGCGCCACACCGGACCGGTCGGACACGCCGAGTGGTCACGGCAGTAGATGGAGATGTTATGGCACGAAGTGCACTGAGCTTGTCTGTGTTGATCGCCGGCCTGCTCGCCGGCGCCTCCAACGCCCGCGGCGCGAGTCATCCCGAGATTACGCCGGTTATCATCGGCTCCGCCGCCTTTGAACGCGGCAGCCACACCGTGTCCTACCGCTTGCCGCGCAACACCTCGGGGGTCCTGCCTCAGGCGCTCGTCGTGATCGGCGCCCAGCCGTCCGTCGAGGTACCGAACACCGCGCCTCCCGCCCCCGGCGCCGCACCCACCCTGAAAAAGGTCCCGGCCGAGATCGCGTTCGGCGTCGGGGGCAAACCCATGCCCCCGTGGAAACTCACGCCGCACCCGACCGCCTACGTCATCAACCTCGACGCCGTTCGCGCCAATCCCGACTACAAGTCGGGGACGATCCGAATGAACGTCAACACGACAACGACCGCCGAACAGGTCGGCGTCGTCCTCCTGGGAATGCCCGATCCGGCCGTCCTGCTCCACGGATCCGGCAGCGGCGCACTCGCCGATCTCGCCGAAAACGCAAAGGACCCGGACGTCAAGGCCTATTGGCAGGCCCTGGCGATGGAGATTGCCGGTGACGAAGCCCCCGCGCGAGAGGCCTACACAAGTCTAAGAAACGCCAAAAACCGCGACGTCGCCCGCTTCGCGCGGCGCGGCCTCCGCATGTTGTCCTACAAGCTGCGCAAGCGAAAGCTCTCGGGCGATTTCATGGAGCACCGCCGCTGGGGTCTCTATCTCCAGGAATGCGGGCTGTTTGCCGTCGCGCGGAGCGAGTTTGAGGAATGCCGCATTCTCGAACCCAGCGACGTCGAGAGCCAGTATCGTTGCGGTGCCCTCCACGACCGCCTCCGCTCACAGGTGCTGGACGTCAACGACTATATGAACCGGGCCGGCGAGGCCAGCGCTGTGGCCGATCCCGTCGATTGGCACGTCCTCTTCATCCTCATGAAGTCACGAAGCTACAACGCCGAGGAAGACGACAAGACCGTGAAAAAAGTCAAATCGCTCACGGACGCCGAGCGGATCGACATCAAGAACCGCTGGCTCGTCGTCGAGAGCATGGTCTGGGCCGCGACACGGGGCAAGCTGCGCCTGATCACCTCCTTCTACGAGCTGGATGACGAAGACCAGCGGCCATACGTGATGCACGGCGGCAAGGTCCTCGGTCCGCCGGACGACATCATCGAGCGTCGCGGCTGGTTCGACGGCGTGATCAGCGTCCGCCCGCGATTGCCGTCCGAGGAAGGCCGCCCCAACCGGACCGTCGGCGGCGACCTCGGCCCGAACGGCGCCGCCCTCTCGGACCTCTTCCACGATACGTCCTGGCGCGGCTTCCTCGAACACTGGCATCGCCAGTTCAGTTGGGCCGTCGCCGGCTGCGAACCCGGCCCGGGATATCCGCTCGGCGACGAGGCGGCGGACTGCGGCCACAAGCCGGTGCCCTACCTCGGCTTCGGCTGCCGCGAAGCACTGCACGCCTACCTCACGCCGGCGATGTGCCGTCGGGTCGACGCCGTGGACGTCGGCGTCCCCGGCACCCACGTGCGGTTCTGGCGAGTCGAAGGCCCCTATCCCGTGAACGCCCAGCCCCCGCCGGCCGGCCGGCCGGGCCATCATGTTATGGACCCCATTCCCGCCGGAACCCCCGAACGCGCCGTGGCCGTCGACAGCAACGCGGATTTCATCGACCTGGCGGCCGTGTTGCCCGACGCTGGATGGGCCAGAGCCGTTGCAAAGACCTGGGTCTATTGTCCCGCCGACCGGGAGGTTCGCATGTGGATCGGTCAGAACGACGGAGCGGCCGTCTGGATCAACGGCCGATGCGTACATCAGGGTCGCCGGTATTCCGCCGGAAAGTATGCCGATCGCAATCTCGTGGACACGGTCGCCTCCTATGCCCCTCTGAAAAAGGGCTGGAATGCCGTCCGCGTCGTCGTCGAATCCTGGCCGACCGCGAAGTTCGACAAGCGATGGGGCTTCTCAATCCGCTTCTGCACTTGGAATAACCGGCCGCTGCCGGGCCTTGCCTACCTGAACACGCGACCCGCCGAAGACATCGTCATGCAGAACGCCCGCCCGCCCGTTGGTCCCTTTTATTCGTGGCGAACCGTCCGGGATCGCTATCACGACACGCTCCCGCAACTGACCGAGAGCGATCTCCGGACGATCACCGGCGTGTCCGATCTCCGCCTCCACGGCGAGATCATCCACGGCGGCGGGTTCTTCGCGCTGTCCGCCGGCGACCGGACCGACTCGCGCACCTGTCGCGCCGTGCCGTCCTCGTGGGATCGAGAAAAGGACCGCGACATCGTCCTCAACAACCTGCTCGATTGGGACCGGGAGCACTGCGCCGCGTTTCCATTCAGCAGGCAGGACCGCGACCGCGACCTGCTCTTCCTGCGGCCCGAGGCCATCGACGCCTACCTGACCCTGCTCGACGAGCCGCGCCCGGCGGAGGTCGGACCGGCGACCGGCCCGGCCGGCCGCGTCCTCGGCTACGTCATCGTGCCCGGCGCCGAATCGGACCGCACGCTCCTGGTCGTCGAGGCGAACCTCGGCAACCCGACCGGCTGGCCGCTCGACGAAGAAGACCTCCTGCGGCCGCCACTGGATTGAATGCGTATGATAGGTGGGTCCGTGACAGTTCAGACGATCTCGATGCACCACGGTAGCATCGCCCTCCCCGTAGCGGCAGCGATAGGGACCCGCCCCGGACCGAAGCGCCCGTAGCTCAGGAGGATAGAGCAACGGTTTCCTAAACCGTAGGCCGCAGGTTCGAGTCCTGCCGGGCGCGTTGCTACACATGTCAACATTAGCGGCGGTGGGACTCGAACCCACGACACCGGGCTTATGAAGCCCGTGCTCTAACCGGCTGAGCTACGCCGCTGTCCGGACGCGGAAGCCCGGTTCGGCCCTGCTTTATAGACGCAAGCCCGGCCGGAATCAAGGCCGTCGCGCGACTGGCGGCTCTTCTCGGCGTCCCCGCGCGTCACCTTCGAACGGCCGGAGGCGAAAACGCCCGGCCGACGGCGATGCCGACCGAATCGAACGCCAGCGCCGTGTTGACGCTGCGGTCCAGCAGCCCCTCCGCCGTCGCCACGACGTGAATCGCCTCGCGGACGCCGGCCGGACGGGCACGCTCCACCAGCGAACGCACCGGCGCCTCGTCCGCGAACGCCGCCGTCGCACGCCCCGCCGAGACACGCTGGACATCCCGCAGGACCGTCGCCGCCATTTCCATCACCGTCCATTTTGCCCGTCGAGCCAGCTCGCCGCCTCCCTTCGAAGTGGTTTTGGCCGGCGCGTCCGCCTCCTCCTCGGAGTTTTCATCCGCGTCGATTTCGTCCGGCTCGTCCGGCTCATCCACGACCGGTTCGGGACGGGCCACGGCCTTCGCCGTCCGGTGGAATTGTTCCGACAGCGCCAGCAGGCCCTTGCCGCACGCGATCGGAGACTCCGCCGCGCCGCCCATCGCCCGCAACACGTCGGCCACCCGTTCGTGGGCCCCCATCTCGACGAACCGCATGGCCGTGCCCAGGCTCCCGCCGGCCATCTCGACGACAAATCGACACGCCGCCAGGTCGATCTCACATTCCGCCGCGAGCTGCCGCGCCGCGAACTCCGTCGGCAACGGGCGAAACACCACCGCCTGGCAGCGCGAGCGCGTCGTCGGCAGCAGCTCGCTCGGCGAGGTCGACAAGAGTATCAGATGCGTGCCCGGCGGCGGCTCTTCCAGCGTCTTGAGCATGGCGTTCTGGGCCCCGTGGCTCAGTCGATCGGCCTCGACGATCACAAACACCTTCGCCCGCCCCCGCGCGGGACGCCGGCCCACCGGTTGAATCAGGAAGTGCCGGATGACCTCGATGCTCAGCTTGACGGCCTTGCGACGGCGGATCACGCTGTCCGGATGCAGTCTTTTCAAGTCGCGATATATCCGATGAAAATCGGGATGGTTGCCCGCCTCAGACAGGACACACTCTTCGCACTGCCCGCACGGCTCGAGCCAGGTGGCGTGGCGCTCGCGAGACGGGCCGGGCGCCGGCGTCTCCTGCGGATCCGCGCACAACAGAACCGCCGCCAACCGTGTGGCGAGCATCTCCTTGCCCACGCCGTCCGGTCCGGCAAACAAATAGGCATGCGACAACCGACCGACGTGAAGCCCACGCTGGACGCGATCCTGCGCCTCGGGCTGATGGAGCACCTCAGCAAATTGCATCGGCCATGGCCTTTCTCACGCGCCCGTGTACTTCGTCCACCGACCCCCGTCCGTCCACAATGACCACCGATCCCGGATAGTACGACGGCAATTCGAGAAACAACTCCCGCACGCGCCGGTGAAACACCAGCGGCCGTGCTTCCATCGCGTCCACATGAGTGTCGTGAAACAGCCGGACCTGCCCATGCACGTCGCGCTTCTGTCGGATCACCCGGGGCGTGCGGCCGGTCCGTTGAAAGCCCTCCTCCGGCGCCAGATCGAGCACGATCGTCAGGTCCGGCCAGGTCCGGCCCACGGCGAATCGCGCCAGTTCTATCACCCGCTGCGGATCAAACCCGGCCGCCCCCTGATAGGCACACGTCGCCGACACGAACCGGTCGCACAGACACGTCCGCCCCGCCTTCAGGCCCGGCTCGATCACGTCCCGCATCAACTGGGCACGCGACGCCATGAACAGCAGCGTCTCGCACCGGACATCCATCTCCGACAGATCGTAATCGAACAGCACATGGCGGATGCGATCACCGATCTCGGTTCCGCCGGGGTCCTTGCCCTCGACGACCTCGACGTCGCCGTCCGAAAACGCCTGCCTCATCAGCGCGAGTTGAACGCCTTTGCCGGCGCCGTCGACGCCGTCGAAGACGATGAACTTGCCCCGCCACGGTTCCAAGCTGTCGCTGATCCTAGTCTCCAATTCGCTATTCGCCGTTTGCAATGCGCCTTCGCCCCACTTCCGCGTACACGTCCGCGGCGTTGTAGCTGGACCGCACGAACGGTCCCGCCGCCACCGAGGCAAATCCCAAGCCGCGGGCCTCGTCGGCGATCTCCTCAAACTCCGCCGGCGGCACATACCGCGCCACCGGCGCGTGCGCCGGCGTCGGGCGAAGATATTGGCCGATGGTCAAAATATCAACGCCCACCAAGCGGAGATCCGACATTGCCTGTCGAAGTTCCGATCGAGTCTCCCCCAGCCCCACCATCAGGCCGCTCTTGGTGAACATCCGCGGGGCATGACGCTTGACCTTGCCGAGCACCTCGAGGCTACGCCGATATCGGGCCTGTGGCCGAATCAGCGGAGACAACCGCTCGGTTGTCTCCTGATTGTGGTTGTAGATGTCGGGCCTGGAGTCGCACAGCCGGCCGATCAGCGCGTCGCGGGCGTGAAAGTCCGCCGGCAGGACCTCGATGGTGCAATCCCCGCTCCGCCGTCGGATTTCCCGAACGCACGCGGAGAACTGTCCCGACCCCTCATCGGGCAGATCGTCCCGTGCCACCGCCGTGATCACGACATGCCGCAGCCCCAGCGCCGCCACCGCCTCGGCCAGCCGCACCGGCTCATCCGCCGCCGGCGGTTCGGGCCGGGCCGTCGTCACCGCGCAAAATCGGCACCGCCGCGTGCAGCGATCGCCCAGGATCATGAAGGTCGCGTAACGCTTCGACCAGCATTCGGCCAGGTTTGGACACCGGGCCTCGTCACAGACCGTGGCCACGCCGCTCGCGTCCACGACCCGACGCGTCTCCATCAGGATGTCACCCGTCGGCAGCCGCTTCTTCAGCCACGGGGGCAACCGGCGTCCGCGCGGTGTCCGTCGCTCCAGGACCGGGAGTTCCATCAGACCCAACCTCCGATCCGTAAACTATACCCGCTCTCGCGCCGCGATCGAGTATGTGCTCAGCGGGGTGTGGCGCGTTCGTCAGAGCCCGGAGCGCCAGCGACGGGCGGCACGCTGACCCGCTCGCTTGCGCTCGGGGCTCGGATACGGTCCAT